>JBBRQF010000042.1:0-37730 GCA_038226715.1 Chitinophagales bacterium | reverse complement strand
TACCTTAGATAGTTAGTTATCCACAATTGCAAACCATAAAAAAACATTACCATGTTACAAAAAATTACTAAAATAGCCAGAGGCGGATTAATTTTGCTCTTTTGCATTATTCTCTCTTCAAAAAATTATGCCCAAACAACTGTTGATGCTGATCCGGCATTAACAGGGTTTGATATATTATCAACTTCACATGTGCCGGTAAATGCAAATACATTAACCAATAATACTTTTTATTATTTGGATCTTACTTTTCAAAATAATTATATTAATGCTATTCCGGACCATACGGCTTATATCTCCATCGGGTTGGGTATTAATATGATATTAGACCCAACTTATGATCTGACTACTGCTCCCTACAGCAATTATATTACCTGGTCTTACCTTCCTCCTACAGGTGGCCAACAGGCTAAAATTGCAGGTGTTATCACTAATGCATTGCCTGCATTTTTTTCGGGAACTGCAGAATTCAGGATAAAAACAGTTAATGGTACTGGGGATTCAAAGGTCGTAGTAGGAAATTTCCTGGTTAGCAACGGAAACCCCAGCTATATTTTAGTAGATAAGGTGAACAACAATTCAGTAAATATAACTTATATAGTATCTGCAGGAGGACCTTTACCGGTTACCTTAACCAAATTTGCTGCATCTAAAAAAGATTGTATAATAAATGCAATCTGGTCGGTTGAAAACGAATTGAACTTTAGTCATTACGATTTGCAGGCCAGCAGTGATGGAGTAAGTTACAGTACCATCAATACAGTTACTGCTGTTGATGCCCGGAATTACAGTTCAGCATTTGATATCAGTACGCAACCTGCTCAACTCAGGAGTGGTGGTACCATATTCCTTCGTTTGAAAATGGTTGACAAAGATGGTTCATTTAAATATAGCAATATAGTGCCTGTTAACAGCAGTTGCGATGTTAAAGCATCATTTGTTATCTATGGTTATCCAAACCCGGTTACCAACCAAAATTGGATGACGATTGCAGCTAAGGGAGGCTTGTTTAATGGTAAATACAATGTTTCCGTAATTGATATGGCGGGCAGGGTATTAGTCATTAAGAATGTTGAACTCAGTAACGTACAGAACTTCCGTTTTGATTTTGGAACTATGCTGACCAATGGAAAATATATAATCACGGTGCAGAAGCAGGATGGAGAGGAAAAAGGATTTATTCAAATGGAAAAGCTATAAAAAACCGATCTTAATCTAACCTTACTAAAAGTCATCCCATTTATTTGGGATGACTTTTTTTTGACCTTGGAATTTAAAATACAAAACGGCTTACCTGCTGTAAAAACAAATTCTGTTTTCCAGATTAGATTACCGAAATTAGCAGCGTATGGATGATAAGTTTATAGTATCGGCAAGAAAGTACAGGCCACAGAATTTTTCAACAGTGGTTGGTCAGGCGCATATTACCACTACTTTAAAAAATGCGATAAAAAATAATCAACTGGCGCATGCATTTTTGTTCTGCGGCCCCAGGGGTGTTGGTAAAACGACCTGTGCCCGTATTTTAGCCAAGACCATCAACTGCGAAAACCAGACTGCAGAAGGCGAAGCCTGTAATACCTGCAACAGTTGCATTTCTTTTGATGCAGGCACTTCTTTAAATATACACGAACTGGACGCGGCCAGCAATAATTCTGTTGATGATATCCGCAGCCTGGTAGAGCAGGTACGCTTTGCACCACAGGCCGGTAAATACAAAGTATATATTGTGGATGAGGTTCACATGTTGAGTTCATCGGCTTTCAATGCATTTTTAAAAACACTGGAAGAACCACCACCTTACGCCATTTTTATTTTGGCAACAACCGAGAAACACAAGATCCTGCCAACTATCCTCAGTCGTTGCCAGATATTCGACTTTAAAAGAATTACCAACAACGATACCATTGATCACCTGCAGGAAATATGTGATAAGGAAAAGATAAAAGCAGAAAAAGCTGCCCTGCATGTGATCGCACAAAAAAGCGAAGGTTGCATGCGTGATGCTTTGAGTATCCTGGATAAGATCGTAAGTTTCAGCAATGGTAAATTAACCTACAGCAACACTTTAGAGCACCTGAATATTTTAGATGAGGATTATTATTTTAAGATGCTGGACTGCATGCAGCAACAGCATTTGAGCGATGCCATGTTGCTGTACGATGAAATAAACCGTAAAGGGTTTGAAGGCGATACTTTACTGGAAGGGTATAGTGAATTTATAAGAAACCTGCTGGTAAGTAAAGATGCAAAAGCAGCAATTTTGCTGGAAGTAGCTGATGATTTTAAACAAAAATATTTGCAGGCTGCACAACAAATTTCAACCGGCTGGTTAATATCGGCATTAAATTTATTGAACGAAGCTGAAATAAATTATAAGCAGGCCCGCAATAAGCGTTTGCATGTAGAGCTGGCCATCATCAAACTCTGTTATCTTTTACAGGCTATTGAAATGGTTAGCAACGAAGGTTCGCTTTCAAAAAAAAAATTAGTTGAAACAGCAAAACCGGTGGCATTTAAAGCTATCCGGGTTATTAAGGTAAAAGAAGCGGAAGCCATTCTTGCTGAACCCGCAAAGCACAAAAATGCTGAAGCTAAACTAACCATCGAAACTCCTGAACCAGCAGGTGAAAAAAAAATCAGCAGTCCTGCTGTTCCGGTAAGTGATGAACCTAAAAGATCCCTGGGATCGCTAGATACCATCCGCAAAAAAGTTACCGCACAAAACAAGGCAAACAATATTGAGGTTAAGGAATTAACTGAGGAGGAACTCCGGATCTGCTGGGGTAAGTTCATTGAAAAACTAACTGCCAAGAAAAACCATTCGGCGGTTACCAATTTTAAAATGGCTGAGTTGAAGATCATAGATAACAATGCCATAGGGATCATTACAGAAAATAATATTCAGCAAAAATTTATTGAGCAGGAACGTGCCGAACTGGTTAATGACCTGCAGCAATATTTTTGTAATCGCCAACTCACTTATAATGTGATCATCATTGAAAAGGAAGGGACAGGACAGGTTGCTGAAAAACCTTTGAGCTCAAGGGAGCAATACCTGAAGATTATTGAAGAATATCCATTGGTAAAAGAATTGAAAGACAGGCTGCGTTTAGAACTCGATTATTAAGCTAAACTGCCCTTCTTTTCCTCATTTTGCCTTAATTTCGAACCTCAATACTAAAATAAGATATTTATATTATGGCAGAAGTGATACGCATGCCGCTTTTAAGCGATACGATGACCGAGGGGAAAATAATATCCTGGAATAAAAAAGTGGGCGATAAAGTAAAAGCAGATGATGTACTTGCAGATGTGGAAACCGACAAGGCAACTATGGAAGTAAATGGATACGTGGATGGCACTTTATTATATATTGGTGTACCGGCGGGCGAAGCAGCAAAAATCAACCAGATAATCGCTATTGTTGGTAAAGAGGGTGAAGATTATAAATCATTATTAGATTCAGGTAACGATGCAGCAAAACCTGCAGAAGCACAGAAACCTGCAGATACGCCTAAAGCCGTTGCTGATAAACCGGCGGCTGAAGTTATTGCAGCAGCATCAAAATCAGAAAAAATTTTACTGCCCGATGGAGCCAAAGAAATACGCATGCCTTTGTTGAGTGATACCATGACTGAAGGAAAGATAGTATCCTGGAATAAAAAAGTAGGTGATTCTGTAAAAGCAGATGATGTGTTGGCTGATGTGGAAACCGATAAAGCAACCATGGAAGTGGTAGGCTACGAAGAAGGCACTTTATTATATGTAGGCGTAGAAGCCGGTAGTGCTGCAAAAATAAATCAGATCATTGCGATAGTTGGAAAAGCAGGAACCGATGTGAGTGCTTATGTGGCTGCAGAAAAAGCAGCAGGAAATCAGCTGCCCGTTGATAGTCCGCAGGACCCTGTGGGTAGTTCATTGACCGAAAGCGAACCAACAACTAGCAACGGACAAGTAGAGCCCGGCGCTCAACAGGCTGCTCCGGACGAACAACAACCAACGAACAACGGTCAACGCCTTAAAGCATCGCCACTTGCTAAAAAACTGGCAACTGATAAGGGAATTGATATCAGTAAAGTTAGTGGTAGTGGCGATGGAGGAAGGATAACCAAAAAAGATGTTGACGGTTATATACCAGGTGCTGCGCCAGTTACAAATGCAGTTGTAGGTAAGTCTGCAGCCGTTGCAACTACTTTTTCAGGGGCTGCCGAAGGCCATACCGATGTGCCATTAACACAAATGCGTAAAGTAATTGCACGCCGTCTGGGTGAGAGCATGTTTAGTGCGCCGCATTTTTATTTAACCATGGAGATCAACATGGATAATGCAATGGTTGCCCGCACACAGTTAAATGAAGTGAGTCCGGTTAAAATTTCATTCAACGATTTTATTATAAAAGCTGCGGCTTTAACCCTGCGCCAGCATCCAAATGTTAACAGCAGTTGGATGGGGGACTTTATCCGGATGAATCACCACATACATATCGGAAGTGCCGTAGCTACGCCTGATGGTTTGATCGTGCCTGTGATTCGTTTTGCTGATCAGAAAACATTATCTCAAATTGCCGGCGAAGCCAAAGAATTATATGGTAAGGCAAAAGATAAAAAATTACAACCGCAGGAATTCAGCGGTAATACTTTTACCATCAGCAACCTGGGCATGATGGATATTGAAGAATTTACGGCCATCATCAATCCGCCTGACAGTGCTATTCTGGCTGTGGGCCGCATTAAAGAAGTAGTAGTTAGAAAAGGAGATGGATTTGGTGTGAGCAATGTAATGAAACTGACCATGAGCTGCGATCACCGTACGGTGGATGGGGCTGTGGGAGCTGCTTTTCTGCAAACGCTTAAGAAGTATCTGGAGAACCCGGTTACGATGTTATTATAACAAAACTCATTTCTTCGCTTCTGCATTCGGGGGCACAAGGAATCTATTTATAAAAGCGTTAGCGTAAAGCTTACGCTTTTTGTTTGTTGCCCCAACAGGATTTTTTTTTCAACTTCATGGGCGTCGCACCCTTGTACTGTATTTCTCTACTGAACTTTCTTCAATGCGAATTAAAAAAGCCTGATAATAATTTCTTCCTTATCTTAATCTTATGAATAAATATACATGCTGGGGTATTGTTGCTGGCATCTCAATATTTGTTTCCATTGTAGGATACTGGCTCAAAATAATGCACCATCCTTATGCCGGATTGCTTTTAACAATCGGCCTTTGGTCACTTGCAGTAAGTGCAGGGGTATATTTCTATTTTAAATTCAGTTCTTTAAAGAAATAAATATATTTTCAATAAGTTTTGAAAATTCAAAAACTGTGTTATCTTTGTGGTACAAATAATCAACCATGAAACTTTCCGCAGCAAAAGCACAGTTTATCAGCAGTTGGGGCGCCTTTGGAACGCATTGGGGTATCAACCGCACCATGGCGCAAATTCATGCTTTGTTGCTCATCAGCCCTGATCCTATTACCCAGGATGATATCATGGAACAGTTAAGCATCAGCCGTGGTAATGTAAATATGAACACCCGTGACCTGATTGACTGGGGACTGGTCGAAAGGGTGTTGATACCGGGTGAGCGCAAAGAATTTTTTTTGGCGGAGAAAGACATCTGGAAAGTATCTACTCAAATTATTAAAGAAAGAAAAAAAAGAGAGCTGGATCCCATGCTTAAATTATTGGGCCAGTTGGAACAGATCGAGGGCGATAAAAAGAATAAAGAAGTAAAGCAATTTACAGATACCATAGTGGGCATCAGAAAATTTGGCGGACAGGCCGATAAGGTACTGGATGTGATGATAAAGGCAGATGAGAGTTGGGTATTGGGCAGCCTGTTGAAGTTCTTTAAATGATGACATAGTACTGTAAAAAATCAAGCTGGAAAATTCCGGCTTTAATTTAAAAAATATGTTTCAAAATTTTCTGAAAATATAAAATATATCATCATGAAAAAATTTAAAAAGATCGACACCTGGATAAGTATATTATTGATAACAGGTTTCGCTGTTGCAACCATCATCAACCGCGATTACACATTTATGCTTGGATACTTTGTTGTTGGCGGCTGGCAGGTAATCAGTATGCTGACGCATGTTTATTATCATAGTTTTACTGAAAAGGGAGGAGCCAGGTATGTATACCATTGGATAACACTTATCTCCTTGGTCAGCATGCCGGTTGGCGGTTATTTTATATTGCTTTTTACTGCACCTTTTATGGCCATCTTTTATACCTGGTTATGTTTTGATGAAGTACGGAAAATGCATCAACGCCCTTTAGCTATTTTAAAATAATTTAATAACCTTTAAAACACATTTTATGAACTACATTATCATCACCTACTGTTTTTACTTAGTCATTACCATTGCCTTAACCGTGTGGGTTGCCAGAACCCTGTTTAAAAATGGCAAAGTATTTTTAATTGATATTTTTCATGGTAATAAAGAACTTGCCGACAGTGTAAATAATTTATTGCTGGTTGGTTTTTACCTGGTTAATATTGGCTATGCGGTTTACACCCTGCAGGTTACTGGCGGTATTGTAAATTTCCAGGAAGTAATTGAGAAGCTGAGTTTAAAGATTGGGCTCATTATTTTAATACTCGGCGGTATGCACTTTTTTAACCTGTATATATTTTTTACACTTAGAAAGAAGGCAACACAGGAAGCCAGGTATAAAGCACCTGTTGTAAATAATCAATAGAACCATTTAAATCAGATGGAAAATAATAAGCTAATACATGCAATATGGTTTAAGTTATCCGTTATGGTAATTGCTGTTGCCGTAACTGTGGTAACCTTAAACAAATATGCACAGCTTATTCAACATATTATTGTTATTAAGTACGATTGGCATTTTGAATTGTTAATGCTGACAGGAATGCTGTTCTTTCAATATCCCTTCATTTATAAAAAGACATGGAACCTTAAACTGGAGTATTACTTTAAAATGTTGCTGGTTTCATTAATTGGCTCCATTTTACTGATGCCATTGTTGATCTTAAATTATTATGCTGATCATAGCGATATGTTTAACCTGGTATATTTCTTTGTGGTTGTACTCATCATGTTTTTTATTCATAAAAAAATGGTTGCTACACTTAATTTACCGGTACTAATCTCTTATACCTGGGTTTTATACAGGGTTATTATTTTAATCTTTATACTTAATTAATGAACACGAAAATTATTATAGCAGGCGGTACAGGCTTCATAGGTAAGTATCTCAATAAAAAATTCACAGCTTTGGGATATGAAGTGATCATTATTTCAAGACAAAAAGATCATATTCATTGGGATAATGTACCTGCAATTACTGCAGCGCTTGAAAATGCAGAGATACTGATCAACCTTGCGGGTAAGTCCGTTGACTGCCGCTACAATGAAAAAAATAAAAAAGAGATCTACGATTCCCGGATCAACACAACTAAAATTATTGGTGAAGCTATTCTGGGTTGTAAAAAGCCACCGGCACTTTGGATAAATTCAAGCACAGCTACCATTTATCGCCATGCCGAAGACAGGCCGATGATAGAAAGAACAGGTGAGATCGGATCTGGTTTTTCTGTTCATGTGGCAACCAATTGGGAAAAAACTTTCTTTGATTTTGATTTACTGTCCACCAGGCAGGTGGCTTTGAGAATGGCCATCGTTCTGGGTAAAAATGGCGGAGTAATAAAACCATTAAAAAACCTTGTACGTTTTGGTTTGGGTGGAAGGCAAGGCAGCGGCAACCAGATGTTTAGCTGGATACATATTGAAGATCTGTTCAACATTATTATTTTTTTACAGGAGCATCGGGAACTTTCCGGCATTTTTAATACAGCAGCACCAAACCCAGTAAATAATAAAGCTTTAATGCAATTATTCAGGAAGAACCTGGATGTAAGATTTGGTTTACCTGCGCCCGTTTGGTTACTAACAATGGGCGCTGTACTTATAAAAACAGAAACAGAGTTGATCTTAAAAAGCCGCTGGGTTATTCCCGAAAGATTATCAGCCGCAGGATTTCGATTTAAATATCCAGATATGGACACAGCACTAAAAAATATTTTAAGTGAGCAGGCACTAATTCCTAATCAGTAACTTTGCATCAACAATGACTCAACAACCTATTATACTTTTTGACGGCGTTTGTAATTTTTGCAATAGTGCTGTAAATTTTGTACTTAAAAGGAATACCAAAGCAAATGTTTTATTTACGCCGATGCAATCGGAGACCGGGCAAAAATTATTAGCAGAGTATCATTTACCTGTAGATAGTATGGAGTCCTTTGTCTTTATTGAAAATGATAAACCATATAATCGGTCAACGGCTGCATTAAAAGTTTGCAGGCACTTAAGAGGCCTTTGGCCATTGTGCTATGGATTTATAATTGTTCCTAAATTTATACGGAATGGTATTTACAACTGGGTAGCTAATAACCGCTATAAATGGTTTGGCAAAAAAGAATCCTGTATGATACCTACACCGGAAGTAAAAGCAAGATTTTTAACATAGATGGAAAAGAAAAAAACATTAGTGATTGGTGCATCAGAAAATCCTGCACGCTACAGTAACCTGGCCATACACAGGTTAAAAAATTATCAGCACCCTGTTGTTGCTATTGGAAATAGAACGGGAGTAGTGGCCGGTATTCCAATTGGAACTGAAAAGTTAAAGCTGGATGAGATAGATACCGTAACGCTTTATCTGAACCCCACTCTTCAAAAAGAATATTACGATTATATAATTTCCCTTCATCCAAAACGGATAATCTTTAATCCCGGTACAGAAAATGATGAGCTGGCTGAACTGGCGCTTCAACAAGGTATTAAACCGGTGGAAGCCTGTACCTTGGTATTGCTCAGCACCGGTCAATATTAGTTTAAATAATTGCTAAGCTAAGTGTAGTGATTGTACGATATCAACTATCGTAAATTTACCCGTTTCAATATCCGGTTAGTATTATTTTGTTAATTAGATAATAAAATTTCCCTTCTGCCGTTTGAGGTATGTAGAATCGCTTATCCAATTATCTAAGAAACCAAAATATATCCAATGAAACACTATGCGCCGTATGCATTGTCATTACTGTTATGTTTTATAACACTAACAGGATTCTCTCAAAACAGTGCAAAACCAAAACAGTTCAGCAGCTTTCCCGAAAAGATAAACTGCAACGAACAAGAATTAGCCAGGGTATTTACTGCAGTTCCCGGACAGTTCATCAGTATTTCTTTTTCAAACAATTTTACTTTTTCAGGCAACGTAAAAAGCAATATTGCAAAATACGCCAACCTGCAGTCGGTGGTGATTGTATCGCCGGATTATTCCAATACTATTTTTAATGTATCACGTATCACGAATGGCGATGGTACTTTTTCTTATATAGGCCGCATTATCAACAAAAATTATTTTGATGGTTTTGAGCTGAAAAAAAATACATCCGGCATTTATCAATTAACTAAAATAGAAACCGACCGTGTTATCCAGGATTGCAGTCAATTGTAATTTTTGAGCACGGCCTTACCATATATCCAGGAATCCAAAATCCCCCTTACAATGAAAAATATTTTTACATCCCTCATTAGCACAATTCTGATACTGATCTCATTTAATGCATTCAGTGTTCCTAAATTAAACAGCTATCCATCCGCAGTGGCAACAATTTTTATTGATTTTGATGGCCAGTATGTACAAAGCAGTGTATGGAACAATGGCAACCCCATTAATTGTGCCCCATCAGGAATGACTGATGCACAGATCACAGAAGCCTTTAACCGGGCTGCTGAAGATTATCGTCCGTTTAATGTTAATCTTACCACCGACTCAACTGTTTTTTTAGCCGCGCCGCTGAACAGGCGTATAAGAATTATTGTAACAGCAAGCAGTAGCTGGTACCCGTCCGGTTATGGCGGCGTAGCTTATATTGGTTCCTTTATCTGGGGCGATGACACACCTGCTTTTGTTTTCAGCGACAGGCATGGTTACAGTCCTAAGAAAGTAGGAGAAACAATTTCTCATGAAAGTGGCCATACAGTTGGCTTATCTCACCAATCTAAATACGGCGGAGATTGTAGTACACCGGTTGAAGAATATAATTCCGGTTTTGGTACAGGTGAAACAGCCTGGTCGCCCATTATGGGCAACAGTCTTTCAAGGAATTTCAGTAACTGGAACAACGGGCCTACACCTTATGGATGTACAGATGTACAGGATAACCTCACCATCATTACAACACAAAATGGATTTGGCTACCGCGTAGATGATTATCCCGAAACACTTAATGCAAGTACCTATACTTTGCAAGGAAATTTCAATGTATCTGGTGTTATAACCACTGATACAGACAAAGATGCTTTTAAATTTTCGCTGGTTGGACCCAGGGCTATTCATATATCAGCCATACCTTTTAATGTATCTGGTAACTGGATAGGTGCCAACCTGGATATCAGGATCGAATTATACAATTCAGACTCAATCCTGATCCAAGATTATAACCCATTGGGTACATTAAGCAACACCATAGATACTATTTTAAACGCAGGTACTTACTACCTGAAAATTTATGGAACCGGTAATAGTAATATTGGTGCTTATGGAAGTTTGGGTTCGTATACGATAACCGGTTCTCTTGGTGGTGGCTTACCTATTCATGATGTAAGCCTTGCTGGTACTGTTGATAAGAATAAGCACAATCTTAACTGGCATATCATTGCTGATGAGCCCATTAAAACCATTGAAGTGCAAACTTCAAATGATGGCAGCAGCTTTAATGCATTAACAGCCGTAATACCCGCAGCAACGAATTTTTCGTACCAGCCTTATAAAAACAATACTGTTTTTTACCGTTTAAAAGTTACTTCGGTGATCAACCAAACTGTATTTTCAAATACCATTGCATTAAAAGGCGCAGGTAACAACGATAAACTATTTAACGTATCAACATTGGTACAGGACGAAATAGTTATTAATGCGGCAGAAAATTATAAATATACATTGACCGATATAAACGGAAGAACAGTTTCTACTGGTACGGGACTTAAAGGGGTCAACCGTTTAAATGTTTCAAACCAGGCCAGGGGCATGTATATAATTCAGCTTTTCAACAACGATCAACGACAAACAGAAAGAATTATAAAACAGTAAGGTAGATTCATGTGTAAGTCAGGGGGTAGCGTTAGGGGCTGCCCCCTTTTTTTTGCCCCCTCCGCCTCCTTAAAGGGGAATTTAGATCTCAAAAAACGTAAGAGCTGCTATTATCGCTGACGGTTAAGCCTTGTTTTTATTATCTCTTAAATTATTTTATTGTTACAAAGTTCCGCTTCAGGGGCGGAGGGGCATTTCCTGTTATTTTTTTCAGTAACTTTAAAAAACCCATTTTTATGTTATGGAGAAAATTTAATGGAGACCCCATCCAGTTACACATCAAAGATGCCGTAGAAGAGGCTATCCAAAGAGAGTCAGCAGCAGGTTATCATTTAAAAGTTTGTATTGGCACCGACAGCCAGGTAAAAGGTAAGGAAACTGAATTTGCCACTGTCATTGTTTTTTTGCGTGAAGGCCATGGCGGCTTTATGTTCATTCACAACGAAAAAACATTGCTTAAATACAGCATTAAAGAAAGGATGCTGGTTGAAGTGGCAAAGAGTATTGAAATTGCCTACGAGCTTTGCGACCTGTTTACTTTTTATGATGTAGATATGGAAGTGCATGCCGACATCAATACCAATCCGCAGTTTAAAAGCAATGAAGCCTTACGGGAAGCCATGGGCTACATCCTGGGAATGGGTTTTGCATTCAAAGCCAAGCCCGAAGCCTTTGCCAGCAGTAGTTGTGCCAATAAAGTGGTGAATTAAAATGCTTCGCAAAAGTACATGTTTTGCATGTGTTTAAAACACAGGCCACGCCAGCTACTCCCTCATTTTTATTGAGTATCCTTCTTTTTCCGCTTTCTTAATATTCCAAAAATACCAACGCCAAGTAATGCCAGGCCGAAAATAATACGCATCCACATTCCTTGTTTTTGCTTCTGTTCCCGTTCATTCATCATGCTTAATAAACCATCCAGATTACGGTTGTTTTGTTCATTTTGCCGGGCCATCTGCACAGAGTCAAAGTGTTTACTGCTTACCAGGTTCATGCTGTCGGCTAATTTCATCGAACTATCCAAAGAGGCCATTCCCTTAGCCATTTGTCGCTGCATACTATCTAATCCTTTGTCAATATTTTGTGCATTGGAGGCCATGCTGATTATCGTAAACAGGCCGATGAATATTTTCTTCATAAATTTTTTCATCAAAATAAAGAGAAAAGAGAGTCCCCGGCAATACCCAACAACCCGTATTTCTAAAATGCATTTTAGGTTCGCTTTAATTTCACAGAATCCTTCACTTTTTTATAAGCAATGTATTTTATCCCTTTAAGTCAGGGGTATTAAATAATTCGAAAAGGGAATAAAAAAAACTCACTCTGCTGTCCAGGCACTTTCAAATAACCTGTAATAAAGAAAAGGATTAATAAAAAGGGTTTCATTTTAGCTTTCTTGGTAAACTACAGAGCTTGTTTGTCAAACTTGTTACCAATACTATTCTTTTTCAGTTAAGCTTTTATTCGTTTCTTCAATAAAAGAAAGAATTTTTGTCTTACCCGTTTTTTTTACAGCACTGCTTACAAAATGCTGCGGTAAGAACTGCCAGTTTTTTTTCATGGCTTCCAGGAAGGATTTTACATTTTTATTTACGGTGCGCTGGTTCTCTTTATCGCTTTTGGTAAACACCAGGCAAAAAGGTACCTGCCATGTTCTGAGCTGCAATAAAAATTCAAGGTCAATTTTTTGTGGACTGTGGCGTGCATCTATCAACACAAAAACCATCGTCAGGTTCTCTCTTTTACGCAGGTAATTTTCTATCATCTGTTCCCAACGGTTCCGGCTTCTCATACTTACTTTGGCAAATCCATAACCCGGCAAATCAACCAAATACCACTGTTGCCGTTTTGCATCGCCCGAAATAGCCTGTGTTTGATTGGCCTTTGGTGTAGGAGCAGAAGATATCTCAAAATGATTTAATAATTGTGTTTTACCAGGCGAGCCCGATGTTTTTGCCAGTTTTTCATTATCGCAAAGCATATTTATCAACGAAGACTTACCCACATTACTGCGGCCAATAAAAGCATACTCCGGCCGGTCTGGCACCGGGCATTTTTCATAATCGGGGCTGCTGATTACGTATTTGGCTGATTTAATTTGCATATTGCAAAGATACTGATTGATTTGGCTAACTAATTTTAACAGGTTGTTGCACAGGCCGGGCAGCATTCATCTCCCTAAAAACCACGTATATTTGCAGCCCATGTCACAATATGCACACGATACAGTGGTACCTTATAAAGATTCGGAACTTGGTAAAAAACAACAGGTTGCCGGCATGTTTAATGATATTGCTTTCCGGTATGATTTTTTAAACAGGTTCCTGAGTGCGGGTATTGATGTCAGGTGGAGGAAGAAGGCTATTAAACAATTACTTAAAATTCAGCCAAAAAATATATTGGATGTGGCAACCGGTACAGCAGATGTGGCTATTATGGCATCTGGTATATTAAAACCGCAAAAAATTACCGGTATCGATATCAGCGATGGTATGCTGGATATTGGTAGACAAAAAATACAAAAGCTTGGTCTTCAAAACACTATAGAACTGTTAAATGGAGATTGCGAAACAATAAATTTTGAAAATGATTCGTTCGAAGCGGTGACTGTTGCATTTGGAGTTCGTAATTTCGAAAATCTGGAAAAAGGATTATCTGAAATATTACGGGTTTTAAAGCCGGGAGGTAAACTGGTGGTGCTGGAATTCAGTAAACCTAAATCAGCAGCAGTAAAAGCAATATATAACCTATACATGAAATTCATTACCCCTAATGTGGGTAGAATATTCTCGAAAAACCGCAACGCATACCAATATCTCGACGAATCAATTAACAAATTTCCAGAAGGAAAAAATTTTACTGCTATCCTGGATAACCTGGGATACAGAAACACTTATACTAAACCACTGAGCTTAGGAATATGCAGTATCTATTGCGGAAAAAAATAATTAATACGGCTATCGGAGTTTTGCTTTGTCCTTTAATTGGTTTTACACAATTGAGGCAGGAAGTTAACCAGGAAGATCATGACGAAAAAAGAGTTCGTTTTGGCATCAACCTGGGTACAAACCGGTCGCATTTTGCCTTTACACATCACCCGGCTTTTTTACAACAGTTTCAGCAACCGGGATTGGATAGTATTACAGATATTGAAAGTATTAACAGCACCGGTATCAACCTTGCCTGGTTGGTTAATATTCGTCTGAACGAGCATTTTGATCTGCGAACATATCCTGTTGACCTTACTTTTACAGAAAGGAATTTCCAGTATAATCTTACTTATCCCGACGGGCCTGGCGGAGAAACTGCTTTAACAGAGAAAAAAACCCAATCTATCTCGTTGAGTATTCCAGTACAAATAAAATTCAGCAGCGACCGCATCAATAATTTTAAAGTATACATGATGGCCGGTGGTAAAGTGGAGTATGATCTGGCATCAAATGCAAAAGCAAGGAATGCCGGAGACCAGATAAAACTTAAGAAACTTGATTACGGCGTAGAAGCAGGCCTTGGGTTTCATTTTTATTTTCCCATGTTTGTATTAACACCCGAATTAAAAATGGGTTGGGGACTTGGTAACCTGCACAGCAGGGATACCAACCTGAAATTTTCCAATGTAATTGATCAGATCAATTCCCGTACGATCGCTTTTTCATTAACTGTTGAGTAAAGGATATTTTAAAAATCGTACCTGCGGTTAAACATATTGATACGAACACCAGCGGTAAATACAGTAGTGGTGCTGGCAGCCGGAATATTTATAGTTTTAGAACGACGGTAAAGTGCGGAAAATTCAAAAAAGATATTCTCTCTTATTTCATAAGATACCTGTAGGTAAGTATTTAAAACAGTTTCTTTATTACCGCTGCCTATTTTAAAACCATCATTCATGGTACGGGTTGTATAATCCCTGAAAATATTACCGCCAAAATTTTTGCCGGCACTGTCTAATCCCTGGTAATAATAAATGCCCTGTAAATACACATGCCATTTAGGTGCAGGCTGGTAACGGATTATACCCAAAAACTCCTGGAAGTTTGCACCCAATGGATGCGCCAGTGGCTGGTTGTAATGGGTATAATTAGATATGGTATCATTATGTGTATAGGTGAAAGGCCTTACCCGGTTTGTTTCCAGTTGTATATCCAGGTTTGGAACCCCAAAGGCATCAATATATTTTATGCCAACCTGTATGCCCCATTTATTAACCCAGCTTGTAGGATTGTTTTTTATTTCAGATAAAATAAACTCATCTAATAATACCTGTCCATACAACTGTGCCTTGTGCGCAATATTTGCTTTAAAATCAAAACCTGCCACGGCATTATCCGGGCTGCCCACGGTTCCTTCTATATGCCTGTAAAAAATGATCGGGTTCAGGTATTGAAAATCGAAATGATTTTTACGGCCAAAAATAACACCTTCAAAAAGTCCAAGGTTCAGCCACTTGGTAACATTCATACTCAGGTGGTGCATGGCTGCATATTTACGGTCAAGCAAGCTGTCGCCATTTTTCTTAAACTGTGGCATCAGTTCCATAAACAGGTTCTGGTAATTTAGTTTCCAGATCCTCGTATTCAGTTTTAAAAACAAATTACTGTTGCCCCAATCGCTTAAAAATAAACTGCGGTAACCGTTACCAATAAAATTCTTATCGTAACCAAACTGTATATCAATAGCGCCGGCAGCTTTAAAAGTGATGTATCCACGGGCATCAAAATAATCGTAGCCATTTGTTTTAAATGGTTTGTAAAATCCAACACCGGGTACAGCACGAAACTGGTTTACATTCTGTTGGGCAAACCGTGGCGCTCTTTCCTGATTATCGGTAATAAAAGTAGAGAAGCCGATCTTACGGCCAATGGTTCCTCTTGCTGTAACGCCTTTGCTGTTTAGATAGATGGGTTTATCATAACCCGTTTCAACACCCTGCACATACTGGAACACGGGATTTAGAGCCAGGAAAAAATTCGGGGTATTCACTTCCAGGAAATTTGGTTTTGTGGTATAAAAATTTTTCAGAATAGATTTCTTACTCTGAAATTCTTTTTTAGGTCCTGTTACCCATTCGCTGTTATTCATTAAAAAACTGTTCAGGTTGTATTCGTCAATATCGGTAAGGGCCTGGCTATCCCATTCAATGTATTTATCTTTATTTGTTAACGAATCTACATAGCCAAGCCGGGCGCTGTCAATAAATTCTACCTGCTCCACAATATATTTTCTGTTGAATGGCCTTACCGATGAAAAATTAAGATTGGTATTTTTTTGCTGCTTAATTTCCAGGCGGTCAACAAAGTGAATATCCTTTGATCCCGGTGTTAAAAAAGTAGATTGCGCTGTTGCAAATGCAGGGCAAATAAAAAACAGCAGTTTGGTTAAGCTTTTAATAAATTGCATCAGATAATTTTAGTTTAACAGGTAACAGTATTCAAGTTATGCAAAAATACCTTTTTAAGAACATACAGGTAGTAAATGAAGGAAAAATTCAGTCGCTCGACGTTTTAACCAACGGCGAAAGAATAGAGAAAATTGCAGGGGGCATTGAAACAAAATTTAAGGTTGCTGAGATCAATGGCGAAGGGAAGCATCTTTTCCCGGGCGTTATTGATGACCAGGTGCATTTCAGGGAACCGGGACTTACGCATAAAGCAACTATCTATACCGAAAGCAAAGCTGCTGTGGCAGGCGGTGTTACCAGCTTTATGGAGATGCCCAATACACTGCCCAATGCATTAACCAGGCAACTGCTCGAAGATAAGTATACCATTGCTGCCAATACCTCGCTGGCTAATTATTCATTTTTTATGGGCACCAGCAATAACAATGCTGATGAAGTATTAAAAATGAATGAGCATAAACAGGATGTTTGCGGTGTAAAAATATTTATGGGTGCAAGTACTGGTAATATGCTGGTCGACAGTCATAGTGCGCTGGATAAAGTTTTCCGCGAAAGCGAAATGCTAATCGCCACGCATTGCGAAGATGAACGCATCATTAAAGCAAATTACGAAAGGATTAAAAACCAGAAGGGCGAATTATCGGCTGCTGATCATCCGTTGATACGGGATGATGAAGCCTGTTTTGAATCTTCTTTGATAGCCATAAAATTTGCACAGAAATACGGCAGCCGCCTGCATATCCTGCATATCAGTACCGAAAAAGAATTACAGCTTTTTGGCAATATGATGCCACTGAAAGAAAAAAGAATTACTGCAGAAGTTTGTGTACACCATTTGCATTTTACAGCAGATGATTATGAGCAACTGGGCTATAAAATAAAATGCAATCCTGCCATAAAAGCGCCACATAACAAAGAGGCTTTGTGGAAAGCGCTGCTGGATGACAGGCTGGACGTTATTGCCACAGACCATGCACCGCATACCTGGGAAGAGAAGCAGGGAACTTATGAGCATGCACATGCCGGCTTGCCATTGGTGCAGCATCCCTTGTTGTTGATGTTACATTATCACAAAGAGGGACGAATAAGCCTGGAAAAAATTGCAGAGAAAATGAGTCATGCAGTGGCTGATTGTTTCCAGATTGCTAACCGGGGTTATATACGGGAAGGATACTTTGCCGACCTGGTTGTGGTTGACAATAATTTGTCCTCAACCGTAACCAAAGAAAATATATTTTATAAATGCGGCTGGAGTCCTTTAGAGAATTTTACATTTCCTGCATCTATAGAAAAGACTTTTGTAAGCGGTAACCTGGTTTACAGTAATGGAAGCTTTAATGAGGCAACAAAAGGGCAAAGGTTATTATTTAATAGATAAGTAAAACACAAAATTCCCCTTTAGGGGCTAGGGGTATGGATATTGACAAAACAACGCTTGCCGATCTTTTAATGTTTAACAGTGGCGAAGAAATGTCGGTGTTTGGTAAATTGGACCTGTGCAGTACTGCGCATGGCAGCGAACAGTTAAAGATCAATTTTAGTACTGCATTAAAAACGCAGGATGAAATTGTTGCGGTACAACAAACCCTGCAACTTATTATTAAAAAGCAGGCGCAATGGCCAGCACAGATCAGCAATGGTACAGTGATGGTGGTGGAGAAATATTTTGATTCGCAGGTCAGCCTTATCCCTGCACATCCATCTGCTGTGGAAACCTACAGCTATAAATTGCTGCACGGTCCCGACTTTGCCCTGGTAACTTATTCTGCAAAACATTGTTTCGATTTTATAAAAGGATTTCAGCATTTGCTACAGATTTTTTCGGGCGAAAATATTCCTGCGCCACTGCAAAAAGTGTTGAAGGCCATTGAAAGAACCATTAGCAAAACGCAGTTCGCTGTTGTTGAAAAGTATAAAAATACGGAGGAGCTGAGCAATTCACAAATACTTGAACTGGCTCATTTTATACGTTATGGCTACAAACACAATATGCTCGACCTGGTAGTGCTGTATGCACAAATAGATGCCTGGTACGGTATGGCCAGGGCTGTGCAAAAATTTGGATTGGTGTTTCCAAAATTTGTGCAAAGCGATGCACCCGTTATTGAAGCAACCGGTTTATATCATTTACTGGTAGAACAACCGGTGGCTTATGATGTTGTGCTTGACCAAAAAACAAATTTCCTGTTTTTAACCGGAGCCAACATGGCCGGTAAAAGCACGTTCATTAAATCGGTAGGGGCTTCTGTTTTTTTGGCACATATTGGAATGGCGGTACCGGCACAGCAAATGAAACTCACTTTGTTTGACGGCATGCTCAGCAATATAAACGTCGTAGATAATATCAGCAAAGGCGAAAGTTATTTTTACAATGAAGTGCAGCGCATTAAAGCCACCATTACCAAAATAAGCGATGGGAAAAAATGGCTGATACTAATCGATGAACTTTTTAAAGGCACCAATGTGCAGGACGCTATGAAGTGTAGCAGTACCGTCATTGAAGGGTTATTGAAAATGAAAAATTCCCTGTTCATACTTTCCACGCATTTATACGAAATAGGCGAAGACCTGAAAAAATATCCCAATATTGATTTTAAATATTTTGAAACAGCGGTTATTAATGACCAGTTACATTTCCCTTACCAGTTAAAAGATGGCATCAGCAACGACAGGCTTGGTTATTTAATATTGAAGCGGGAAGGGGTGGTGGAGATGCTGGGAAAGTTATAAGAAAATTCACGCAAAGAAACCAAAAGGCGCAAAGCAGCAAAGCACCTTTGCGGCTTTTGTATTTCAACTTTGCGGCTTTGCGTGATTTTATTTGTATATTACTTTTATGAAAAGAGCATTACTCCTTATTACTGGTTTTTTAATTCTCTTTGTCACCGAAATACTCCGTGTCTATTTCATTATGCCTTTCCCCGGCAGCCAAAAAGCAGATACTATACAGGTTGCTTATTTCCTCAATAATTATATCTGGTGGTTCAGGATATTGGGATTGATCCTGATCATATCACCGCTGCTGTATATTTTTCGTAACAGCCGCTGGTGGAGAAAAATACTGCTTGCCATTTTTGTATTGCTGTATGCAGGCATTTTTTATCTTGTTAATTTTAAGTTTTTGGCAGATAAGATGTTTTACCAGCCTAAAAGTAAAATACTGGCAACTGTTGCAGAAAATAAAATTGACAGTAATAAACTTATTATTGGCGTAAGCATAAACGGGCAGTCGAAAGCATATCCCATAGAAATAATTGGCTACCACCACCAGGTACAGGACACAGTTGGCGGCTCGCCGGTAATGGTTACCTACTGCACGGTTTGCAGAACGGGCCGGGTGTATAGTCCTTTTGTAAATGGGAAGTTTGAAAAATTTCGCCTGGTGGGTATGGATCATTTTAATGCGATGTTTGAAGATGCCACAACAAAAAGCTGGTGGCGGCAGGCAACCGGTGTTGCGGTAGCAGGCTCTTTGAAAGGCACAGCATTAAAGGAGATTGGATCAGCACAAATGAGTCTTGCTGCATGGATACGGAAATATCCGAACACGCTCATCCTGCAACCTGATCCTGCATTTGCAAAACAATACAAAGGGCTGGAAGGATTTGATGCCGGTACTATCAACAGCGGATTGGAAAAAAGAGACAGTGCTTCCTGGCAATTTAAATCATGGGTTGTGGGTGTGCAAATAAATGGCCAGGCAAAAGCTTATGACTGGAATGAACTGGTAAAACAACAGGTGATTAATGATACGTTTCAAAATACGAGCTTGGTAGTTTTGTTGGAAAACGACAACCGCTCTTTTCATGTATGGAACAGTAAACTAAATGACCAATTGTTGAAATTTAATTTTAATGCTGCTACAGGTTCTTTAAAAGATATGGCTACCAATTCAATTTGGAACATGAATGGCGAATGTATAGAAGGCGTTTTAAAAGGCCAAAGCCTTTCTGTAATACAAGCCTACCAGGAGTTTTGGCATAGCTGGGAGGCTTTTCATCCGGCGGCGACAAAATATAAAAATTAATTGGCTCGTTTTTAAAATTATTAACTTTGAATTATGAAAATGATTGTGAACTCAAAAACAAAAAAGTAGCAAAAATGGTGAAGGACAAAATGGAAAATTTACTGTGGTAAAGGCAACTGAATTAACCGGGCCATATGGTTCTGGTTATGGCCAAATGACTCCTATTGGAACCGGAAGTACATTTTACACAAAAAAATAATTACTATGAAGAAAATAGTGCAATTTTTTTTTTTACTAATTGTAAATAGCGTACACGCTCAAACAATAACTAATATTACAAAGTATTACCACTTTACAGATACAGAAAATAATATCATTCATTTTAAGGTAAAAAATAAGTCTTTTGCATTTGCGTCGGAGAGAACGGAATCTGATAGTTCTGCAATTTTATTTATCGGAAATAATCATAAAATAGTATGCCCTAAGGACTCGATGTTTATGTTAGAAGTGTATGATGAAAGATTTTTGCTGGTTTCATTTTATCCTATCGCCGATGCACGCCTTGCATCCGGAGTAGCTTATCGACCTAAAGACAAACTTCTAATAGTCGATTTAGATGATCCCCAGAAAAGGTGGTTGTATTTTTTACGAAATATGGTTAAAACAAAAAATATTGATTTGTTTAATAGTAAGACGGGTGAGCTAAGTATATCAAGGAAATTTCAAGGTAAAAAAATGTAGTCACCAACTTTTTCGCTGTGGGTGTTAACCAACCCGTGAACGCCCCCGCCTTGTCTCCGACAAGCGGGCTGCACAAGCCCACTGCTAATTTCCTGAATAATGTGTAATCATCCCAAAGTTATCAGTTCCTTCAAAATAAAATCTGGCAGAGGAATAATAATAATCTTCAGGATTAACACATAAACCTGCCCTCACAGGATTGTAATGAATATAATTTAGTTTTTGTTGAAATACCGCAGACGAAATTAATTCAATACCAAGCGAGTCCCTTTTCCAAAATTGAAACTCCCTGTCATACTTATTTACTTTGAAAGAATCAAGTTGCTCAATGTCAATTTTTGCTAATGAACGCTTTAACTGTTGTGCAGTATACTTCATAAAAGAGGATTGGATGCCTGTAGGAGTAAATCCAAACATAGGCTGCCAAATCAGGTGTATATGATTGCTCATAATGACAAAGGCATTTAGCCTAATTCTTTTTTCATCTACTAAAAATTTCAGGCTGTCAACAATAATGTTTTTATGCTTATCATCTGCAAGTAAATGTTGCCATTTATTAATTGTTGCTGTGTAAAACCGGGGCCAATGTTCGGGATAGCTGTTCATTATACTAATTTAAGAGAATTGCAGTAACTTTTCCCGGCTATGTCGCTTGTCGGAGACAAGGCAACGGCGGCACACGGCGGTTGTAGTTGGCTTGCGAAAGGATTTGCCAATACCGTAAGCGGCGAAGAAACTTTAAAAGATATGGCTACTAATTCTGTTTGGAATATGAATGGCGAATGTATACAAGGAGTTTTAAAAGGCAAAAGACTTGCTCAAATACAGGCCTACCAGGAGTTCTGGCATAGCTGGCAGAGTTTTCATCCGGGAACAACAAAATACAATAGGTAAATTTAAAGTCATTTTGGATTTATTGGTTGTTTAACCAACAATCGTCTATTCTTTGAATTTTATATTTCTTTCCTGTCAAAGTTTTTCTAACTTTAAGAAAAATTCGTACCCATGTTAGTCAAAACTTTTGGCAGCGCCGTTTATGGCGTTGAAGCGGTGAGCATTACTGTAGAAGTAAGTGTAAACAACCAGGGACAAAACTATTATATTGTTGGCTTGCCCGATAATGCCGTTAAAGAAAGTTTACAAAGGGTGGAGAGCGCTATCAAGAGCAATCATTATTATATGCCACGCACCAAGCTGGTGGTAAACCTGGCACCGGCCAATATAAAAAAATCGGGCACCGCATTCGACCTGCCCATTGCCATTGGTACTTTAGGCGCAACAGAACAAATTGCCAACCCCGAAAAATTAGCCGACTATGTTATTATGGGAGAACTGAGCCTGGATGGGGAGATCCGTCCCATTACCGGCGCATTACCCATTGCCATACAGGCACGTAAGGAAGGTTTCAAGGGCCTCATCGTTCCCAAACAAAATGCAAAAGAAGCGGCGATGGTAAATAATTTAAACGTTTATGCCGTTGAACATATTACTGATGTGATTGAATTTTTTAACAATGAAGAATCTATTCAACCAACCATTGTAAATACAAGAGAAGAATTTGCCCATGCACAAAGCGATTTTGAAATCGACTTTTGTGATGTGAAAGGGCAGGAGAATATAAAGCGTGCTTTGGAGATTGCAGCAGCAGGTGGGCACAATGCTATTTTAATTGGTCCGCCCGGTGCCGGTAAAACCATGCTGGCAAAGCGTTTGCCAACTATACTGCCACCACTGAGTTTGCAGGAAGCTTTGGAAACTACCAAGATTCATTCTGTGGCCGGCAAGCTTCCTGCAGATTCTACATTAATTTCCAAACGGCCATTTCGCAGTCCGCACCATACCATTTCGGACGTAGCACTTGTGGGCGGCGGCGGTAACCCACAACCAGGCGAAATATCTTTAGCGCATAACGGCGTATTATTTTTAGATGAACTGCCCGAATTTAAACGGCAGGTTCTGGAAGTAATGCGCCAGCCGATGGAAGAAAGAAAGGTTACCATTTCAAGGGCAAAAATCGCACTGGATTTTCCTGCATCTTTTATGCTTATTGCCAGTATGAATCCATGCCCATGCGGGTTTTTTAATCACCCGGAGAAAGAATGTTCCTGTCCGCCCGGCGCTGTGCAGAAATACCTGAATAAAATTTCCGGCCCGTTGCTTGACCGTATTGACCTGCATGTTGAAGTAACGCCTGTTGCGTTTAATGAACTATCATCGGCACAGCAATATGAAAAAAGCAGCAGTATAAGAGACCGGGTAATTAAAGCAAGAGGAATACAGGAAGAGCGGTATAAAAATAATGAAGGCGTTTATGCCAATGCACAAATGAGCAGTAAGCAACTGAAAGAAATTTGCATGATAACAACCGCCGGTCAAAATTTATTAAAAGTGGCGATGGAAAAATTAAATCTCAGCGCAAGGGCATACGACAGGATTTTGAAAGTAAGTAGAACTATTGCTGACCTGGCTGCGTGTGCAGATATAAAACCGGAGCACCTGGCAGAAGCAATACAGTACCGGAGTTTAGACAGGGAAGGATGGACAGGATGATCAGCAAATATTATTTAGAACATGATCAAATTAAAAGAGCCTTCCGTTAAAAAACGGAAGGCATCTTCTGTGCTTGGCTATCTAAATCCTGGTATCTTAATTAATTTTTTATAATCCTTGTTATTTCCGTCTGCCCGTCTTTATCAGTCGTCTTTAACATATAAATGCCCGGCGCATAATTGCTCATGCTAATACTGTTGCCAAATTTAAAATCCGGGATGCTTTGCATTATCTTCCCCTCAGATGAATACAGGCTTACCAATTGCAGGGTACCGCTGAGTGCTGATGTAATAAACACTTTATCAGTTGTCGGGTTTGGCATAATGGTAATGCTGCTGCCTGTACTGAAGGTTGCGGTACGGGTAGCACTGTATTCAAATTTTGCATCAATATCAACCTGTTTTAACCGGTAATAATTTATTCCTTTAACCGGTGAAGTATGCGTCAATGAATAGCGTTGTGTGGTGTTGCTATTACCAGCGGCATTTACTATACCAATACTTTGCCAGTCTGTTCCGTTCCTGCTGGTTTGCACATCAAAATAGCTACTGTTCATTTCTGTAGCTGTCTCCCAGTTAAGATAAACTGATTTGCTTTGTTTGGTTGCATTAAATGAAAGTAATTTAATGGGTAGCGGTCCGCCGGCCACAACGGATAAAGAAGCGGTTAAATTATTATTGTTTGTATTCTCATTAGGATAAGCATTCGGATTTAAACGCTGAATATTGGCAACTGAATTCCTGGAAGAAACAGGGATGTTACCTTTAATGGTTATAATTACTGTACCGCCATCTCCCGGTGTGATAGCCTGATTGGAAACACCGAAAAAATTTTTAGTTACAGTACTATATGTCCAGTCGAATTTACTTAAAAAAGTACCGGATAATGTAGCTACAGTTTCAGGAGATGCACTATACTCAAAACTGGTGGGTAATGATATATTCAATCCTACTGATCCGGCCGCAATAGATGTGGTAAAGCCCGCATTGGTAAAAAATACTGTTAATGTAGTTAATTGATTTACGTTAATTTGCGCGGATCCAAAACTGAAAGAAGTAATTGCAGGATCGGCATCATTTTGTGCAAATGAATTGTTTGTTATTGCACCTAAGCATAACGCAAGGATGAGTGTTTTGATAGCCTTTTTCATAATCATAAATTTTAGTGACAGAGAGGTTTTTTAATTAGTTTATCGAATAGGTATTATTGTCCGCATTGTTATTAAAAGGTGTTTCGCCACCGCCGGTTCCAAAAATTATCTGGATACTCAAATTACCGGTGGAGTTGATAACGCCTACCGCCTTAACTTTCAGGCCTATCGCATTAAACCCGCCGGCAGGTATTACTACACCGGCTTTTGAAGTAAACACATACCTGGTTGCCTGTTCCACAATGGTCCAGTCGTTATTGGTAACAGCCAGCCCACCAAAAACACTCATGGAAGTTGCAGTTGGATCAATGGTAATTTCAAATGCAGGCAGCATTTTTGGAATGGTGAATATGATGGTTCCGCTGGTTGCATCAGCGCCAATATTAAATATGCGGATCACATTATCGCGAGAAGTATTCCTGACCAATGTTGTTCCGTCATTAAATATAGATGGTGTAAGGTCGGGCAACCCGGCACCGGGCTTTACCAATACATGCAAGGTTGCAGTAGCGCAGGCCTGCGGTGTACCATTATCACAGGTAGTGTAAGGAAAATCAGCAGGGCCTTTAAATCCTGCAACGGGTGTAAATGTATAGCTGCCGTCTGCCAATAAAACCAATGTTCCTTTTCCGGGTAAATTTGTTGTTTGTGGATTTACGGTTTGCGTATTTCCTTCAGGATCTACATCATTGGTTTTAACATTGCCTGAGGCTGCAGTATTTACTGCCGTAATTTTATAATCATCAGCGGCTGATGTTGTGTTTGTTGCAGCAGCCGGTATTGTGGTAATAATTTGTTTTGCAGTTGCACATTTTGCAGGCGACTGGTTATCACATACCTGGTAGGTTAATGTATCGGTTCCAACATAACCATTTGCTGGTGTATATGTGATATCGCCCGTTACAGGATTTACACTGGTAGTTCCATGCAATGGTGCTGTTGTTACTGTTACTGTTGATGGTACCAATGCAGTAGTGCTGTTTCCTGCAGCATCATTTGCTAAGCTTTTTATGGTAACGGCCGTATTTATTTTGGTTGTGGCAATATCAACATTTGCTACAGGTGCATTTGTGTTGATGGCTGCATCCAAAACGGTAATGGTAAGTTTTGTTGTTGGGCATGGCGTTGGCTGGCTGGGCACACATACCGGCACATCATAAATATAAACGCCTGCTTTATCGGCAACAAAACTATACGTACCATCAGGATTCATGGTGATGGTTGCTGTACTGCCGGCAGGACTTGATAATAATGCTGGTGTACCATAAGCTGATCCGGTTGGTATTTTATCGTTGGTATTTACATTGCCGGGTACTGGTACATTAATAAGTGTTGAGTTAAAATCGGGATTGGTAGATTGTGTACCGATGCAGGGAGATAACAGATCAAATACATAAGCCTTACCAACACCGTTATCACCGGATGTTAAACTGAATATAGTTCCAAGTGTATTACCCAGGTTTAATAAGCCTGTTCCAAAATCAAGCGTTCGTGATGGGGTTCCAACCAATACCTTGTTGCTTTGCGATGTTCCTCGTACATGGCCTGCACCAGCCACACTATATCCTATTAATGAAGTTGCATTAACGCCTAAGAATGCATCCGTTGTTGCAGTAAGCGTCCAGAATGGAGTTGACTGATAAGTGCTGTCGGCCTTTCCCAGGTAAACGTAAGCAGCACCACCTCCGATATTTGTATTCAATAATTGTAAACCGGAAGATGCAGGCTCACCAATAATAATATCGTTGAAGCCATCGCAATTAATATCATAAACATTGTCGAGCGAAAATCCAAATAACAGGTTGCTTTGAATTAGTTGCAGCACATTATTACTGTTTCTTGGTGAACTGAGTACCTGGTTGGGTATAACATTTCCTGCCGGCGAAGAAGTTTTCCTTTTAAATAAACTAACCGTTCCTGTTTTTAATTGCAGGTTAAGCACATTCATAATATCACCACCAAGGGGTGCGCCAACCAATACATTGCCATTTCTTGCTCCTGCTGAATTTTTAACACCCCTGACACTAAGTCCAAACATGTTTGCAATATTTGCGATGCTGCCAACAATGTTTGAAAGTAAGCCTCCCGCAGTTGCAACAAGCGTAGCTCCCGGGTTTGTGTTTACACCAGTTGCTGTGCCATAATAAACGGTTGCACTGCCCTGTAATAATTTGCCATTAAGTATGGCAGCTATTGAACTTAAATCAACACCTGCAGGGGCTGTTGCTATAACATCTGGTTTACCATCACCATTATAATCTCCCACACCATCTACACTGTAGCCAAATAATAAACCGTTTATATTGCTTTGCAAAATGGGCAAACCTAAAATACCGGTTTGAATTGGTTTTAACTTAACTAAAGTATGAGTAGCCCCGCTTGACATAAAAACAAAAGCCCCACCAGATTGTACATCAAGAATAGGAATGCCTACGACGGTTCTTATTCCCGCATACGTTGGCGCACCAACTATGATATCCCTTTGCTGATCATTATTCAGATCTTCTGTAACTGCAACTGAAAAACCGAACAGTGCTTTTACCGAGAGGTTTATCCCGTTCCGCAATATATTATTACCACTTAATTGCAGTGTAAGTAAAGGGCTAGATCCGGTAGCCAGGTTAGCACCACTATACACGTACACTTTACCAACTGTACCGGAAGCTGTTCCTCCGCCTCCTATGGCAATGGTCACTACATCAAGTGGTGCACCAACTACAATATCATTTTTTCCATCATTATTAATATCACCACCGGCAATGCTGTAACCAAATAATGCACCTGCAACAGGTGTGGTTGGTTGCAATACAGCAGCGGGTGTAGTTGACAATCCAGTGGGAGATCCGAAATAAACGAACACCGCACCAACCGCAGCAATTGTACCTGTGCCAGAAATAACATCAGCTACTGTTGGTGATCCTATTGCCACATCATCATAACCATCATTATTAACATCACCCAGGCCGGCAACTGAAAATCCGTATGCTGCATCAATAGCTAACTGTCCAACAAGGTTTGGTAATATACCGTCTGCACTGGTACTCCATTCAGGTGTTTTATTGATAGGGTCAACTGTAAGTGGATAGACCGCATTGCGGTCGTTTACCAAGATGGCAAGGCTGTTCTCATCACGCAGTTCCATTGTTGCGTGCATCATGCGGTTGTTGGCATCCCACACTTTCAGGTCTGTATAAAATAAAGCAGTAGCGCCATTTTTATTTTTAAATTGTAAAGCGTTATTAACAACAGATGCACTAAGGTCTCCATCTATTTTTAATAAAATCTCCAGGTCTTTATTGCCTGCCGGTTTTTTTGATACAATAAAATTTTGTCTTAGCCCGCTTTCATTGTTTACATATTCAATACTAAAAGCGGGGTAATCAAATCTCAATAATGACTTATCCTGTACTGTAGTGAATTTATCATCTGCAATGATCTTATTTTCTCCTTTGCTGATTCCTGCAAATGCAAAACTTTGTTGCCAGGCCGAAGGGCCTGTATTCTTTTCCGAAAACTTTACAGGAGAAATGTTGTAATTGGCGGCAGTAATGGCAAAACCAAGCCGCTGCGCCATATTAGCAGCATAAAATGTTCCTGATTTATCTTTTTGTTTAAAGTAGTAACCACTTTCTTTAATAAGACTTTGGGTTTTAGCGAGCCAGTCTTCATTTATTGCATTTGCACTGCCCGTATTATTATTTGGTAATAAACCCGGCAGGTTTATATTTTTTTGTGCGAAGCAGGATGTACTAATTAAAAATAGTACCAGGGTGTGTAAAAATTTCATAACGTAAGAGGTTTAAAGGTGTAACTAATAGCCAATGCTCAAAAAATGATTTTTGATGAATTATTAAATGGAATTACACAGGAATTAAAAATGGAATTTCAGAGGGATAGGATTGGTTTTTTATTGCTTTGTTCGGGATAATAGCGTGCCTCACTGCCCGTAAAAAATACAGGCGAGTATCTGAAAGAAAAGATTTTTCAGTTCTTGTTCTTTTGTAATGATTTAGTTGAGGGCTGCTTTTGGGTGATAAGGGTTCTTGCGTTTCATTTTTGGTAATTTTCGGGTAACAATAATTTCTGTAGATAAAAACATTCACCAGTCTGCTTATTATGTAGGAGCCATTTAAGGAAGATTACAAGCACTGCATTTTTACAAACTTAATTAGCATTTTAAGAATACTAACGGAATTAAATTTTATCCACTATAAAGAAAGTTGTTTTTATATTTTTTTTTAAAACAATTTTTAAAATTGTTATGAATGACAAAAAAAGGTATGCGAACGACAAACTATTATAAAAATTGTGCACTTTTTTTTTATAAAAAAAATAGTATCACTTGGTTTTAAAAAATGGCATGAAGTTTTTTTTATTTTTCTACCACTTGTTTTGTAAGCATGATTCTTTCTTGTCAAGAATGACTGGTTAGAAAATAAGCCCTAAATGTAGAAATCCTTCTACACGCCCGAATTTTTGAAACACTTATCTTTAATTAGATAAACAGAGACTGACTACAAACGATCCAAAAACGTATATGCTTAATATACTGGTAATAGAAGACGACCCTATTGATCTGATATCAATAAAAGCAAAGATCAGGGAACTTGGCTACCCTGAACCTGTGGTATCTGCCCATAATACAGAGCTTGAGTTGCTGGTAAAGAAGACAAACCCGCAATTGGTTATTTCAGATATTTATTTTGAAAAAAAACCGCTTGGCCTGGCATTGATCGATATCTGTATCGGGCTTGATATTCCACTTATATTAATTACCGCTGACACACGGGTTGATACCTATAATTTAGCCAATAAACACCATAAGGTTACTTACCTGGTAAAACCTTTTCATCACCTTACCCTGCAAACCTGTATAGAGCTGGTGATGAAAGGAGTAAATACAATGACGCCGGCTGATGAACATTATTGTTATGTAAAAGACTATGCCAATAATAAAGTGAAGCTTAATTACAGGGATATTTTATTTATACGGGCCGATGGAAACTTTTGTCATATACAATGTCAGCATGAGCATTATATGATCAGGATAAGCCTGGCACATTTTAGTGAACAGCTTGACAACCAGTTTGTGCAGGTACACAAAAGTTTTATTGTAAACAAATCTCACGTTAATAAAATAGTACACAACCACATCATAATAATATCACAAGAGATCCCGATCGGGAGAAAATACCGGAATTCTGTAGCAGAACTTTTTCCTGTTGTACACAATAAGGGTGTAGAACATACGTAATAGTATACAGTATCCAGATAATCTATATGAAATCTACCCTGGCCCAAAATATACGAGCCTTTTGGAAGACTTTAATTACCATAGGTATATACGACTCGGGGGACATTGCCGAACAAAAGCGTATTAAAATAATTGACAGCGTAGGTTTTTTATGCCTGCCTGTTATTTTTGTTTTTGGCATTTTAAGCCTGTTGGCGGGGCACAACTACCTGGCTTCTTTTTATGGGATCATTTCATTATTGATTGTTGCTTTAATTTATGGCAATTACAAAAAGAAGGGAGAGTCATTCCGCATCCTCATTATTTTTCTTGTTTCAATTTCCTGTGCGGTTGCCAATGTCTTATTTGATAACGGCCAGGGTTATTATGTGCTGCTGATAACATTTTTGTCTGTGTTGTTTTATGGTATGCGCAAAGGTATTTTGTATTTAAGCCTGTTTTATGCTGCTTTATACCTGGCATCAGAGATCGGTAAGTTATACATCAACCCGATCGAACCTGTGGTTAATTATATCAAAGTGATCAGGACGATCAATGTACTTATAACACTCTCCGTGCTTGTATATTTTTTGTACGACAGTAAAAAGACCTATTTAAAAACCCTTGATGAAACAATAAGTAAGAAGAAAAACCTGGAAGAATATAATTCACTGCTGGTGCAGCAGGCTGTTACCCTTGAGTTAAGAAATAAGGATATTGAAGAATTAAAAAATAAGAATGAGGAATTATCGGCTATTGTATATCACCAGTTGCGATCACCGGTAGTAACATTTTCAGATATGCTGTCGCAGTACATTAATCAATCCGGTTATTCAAAAGAGGAGTTCCTGGAAATATCAAAACTGGTTCAGCTTAAAGTGACTGATACACTTAATGTAATAGATAACCTGCTGATGTGGAACCGGAAAGGCGTGGATGGAATTCAACCTAAACCACAGCAATGCGATCTGAAAGAAATTATTGATAAGGCGGTAGCACAAATTGAACCCTTGCTGAAAAAAAAGGACCTGGAAATAGAATATCCGGGACGAAAAAATATGATGGTATATGCAGATCCGGACCATATTTTAATTATCCTGCTTAATATTTTAACTAATGCTGTAAAGTTCAGTCCCCCTGGTGAAAAAATTGATTTTGAGTTTTTCGAATTAAACGACAGGTGCCAGTTGCATATCAGTAATAACGGAAAAGGGATTGAAAGAGAACATTTACAAGCTATCTTTTCCACGCTTCGTATCATATCGGTTAAGGGAACCATGAACGAAACAGGCACAGGGCTCGGTTTAAAGATCTGCAAAAACCTGGTTGAAAAGAATAACGGGTCCATTGATATTAAGAGTGAGGCAAATGAAATTACTACCATTGTCATTGAATTGCCAACCCGTATGTGATACTGCTTTTTAAATTCCTATACCATCAACTCCTGCCCGGCTTGTGGCAGTAATTAAGGTTTCAGATTCTGACCTTCTTCATGCCATTCATGTAATATTGTCATTTTTTCCGAACTTGTACGATATTTGATGCATTGATTTTTTTCGATGAATAAACCTAACTAATTGTAATGAAAATTTTATTAAAATATCTTAAGCCCTATAAATGGATGGTGATCTTAACCCTGCTTTTGGCAGCCATAAACATTGGGTTCTCTTTAATAGATCCTATTTTATTGGGAAAACTGGTTAACCTGGCAAGTGATCACCAGGCCATTGATGGCAAAACACATTTTAACTGGGATAGTTTTTTCTGGAGTTACGACAGGATAGTAAGAAAAAAAGAAGCACATTATTTACAACTCGGTGTATTTTATATCCTCATTTTTTCAATAAGTGTGGCCATGATCAGCCGCATTGCCAAAGCTTTCCAGGATTATTTCTTAAATGTTATCATTCAAAAATTTGGTGCCAAGGTTTTTACCGATGGTTTACAACATGCCATGAAACTGCCTTACCAACAGTTTGAAGACCAGCGCAGCGGCGAAACCCTGTCTGTGTTAACTAAAGTAAGGGCCGATGTTGAGAAATTTATGACCAACTTCATCAATATACTTTTTGGTGTAATGGTAGGCGTCGTCTTTGTTTTTGTATATGCCAGTTTGTATATAAGCTGGATGGTGCCTGTTGCTTACCTGGTGGGTATTGTGGTACTGACCATTATCACTAACCTGCTAAGTAAAAAGATCAAGATCATTCAAAAGAATATTGTTGGCCAAACAACCTCGCTGGCAGGTTCTACAACGGAATCCCTGCGTAACATTGAATTAGTAAAAAGTTTGGGCCTTACAAAACAGGAAGTGAGCAGGCTTAACAAAAATACATATAAGATACTGGGGCTTGAGCTTACCAAAGTAAAAAGTATCCGGAGTATAAGTTTTATCCAGGGCACTTTTGTAAATACTTTAAGACAGGTTATCCTGTTTATTTTAATGTGGTTGATATTTCATGGAAGAATGGATGCCGGGCAACTGATCACGATGCAGATATTTTCTTTCTTTATTTTCGGACCCCTGCAGGAGATCGGTAATATCCTGCTTTCTTACCGTGAGGCAGAAGCCTCATTAAATAATTTTCATGCGCTGATGCTGAAAGCGCCTGAGACCGAACCTGCCCATCCTAAGCCATTGGGCAGCATAGAAACATTATCCTTCAATAAAGTTTCCTTTAAACATCAAACAGCATCACATAAGGCCATTGATGATATTAGTTTTGATGTGAAGATTGGGGAGACCATTGCTTTTGTGGGGCCAAGCGGAAGTGGCAAATCAACCCTGATGAAATTACTGGTGGGACTATACCGGCCGCAGGAAGGCAAAATATTGTATAATAAACTGGATGAAACCGAAATACATTTTGATGACCTGCGTAACCAGATCGGGTTTGTAACCCAGGATACCAATTTGTTTAGTGGCACCATCCGCGAAAACCTGATGTTTGTAAACCCGGCTGCAAGTGAAGCAGACCTGGATGATGTACTGGCAAAAGCAAGTTGCACCGGGCTTTTAGAAAGAGCAGAAAAAGGATTAGATACCATGATCGGCGAGGGCGGTTTAAAATTATCGGGTGGTGAAAAGCAACGTATCTCCATTGCCCGTGCATTATTGCGTAAACCACATTTATTAATTTTTGATGAAGCCACTTCGGCTTTGGATTCCTTAACTGAAGAAGAGATCACCAATACCATCAGGGACCTGTCATCTCAAAAAGGACAGATAACTATTTTAATTGCACACCGGTTAAGTACCATTATGCATGCCGATAGAATTTATGTTTTGGAAAAAGGCGATGTGGTGGAAACCGGTTCGCACGAAAATTTGCTGGAAGAAAAAGGATTGTACTTTGCTATGTGGCGCCAGCAAATCGGCGAAAGAAAAAGACCATCACCGGGAGTACCGGTTTTAAATTAATAATGATGCAGGCAATACAAATTTTGGGATTGGTGGCTGGCACCATTACATCCATCACTTTTTTACCGCAGGTAATTAAGATATGGAAAACAAGATCGGCAAAAGATCTCTCCATTACTATGTTACTGTTGCTTATGTTTGGTGTTGTTTTATGGCTTATTTATGGCTTGATCGTAATGGATGCTGCCATAATTTATACCAATAGTATGGTGCTGGCTATGAGCCTGATCATGCTGTATTTTAAGTTGAGGTTTAAATGAGGCTTTTCGATGTGCTTAAGGGCTGGATTTTAAACCTTTAGAATTTATTATATTTATTGTAACATAAAGCTCTTTGAGAATGAATACCACAGCCAGTTTTAAAAAAGTGACTATTATCCGTTTGGAATGAATTTGCCAAGCCGCAAATTCTCTGCTGGAAGTAGCTACAGGTATGGATTTAATGGAAAAGAGAATGATACTGAAGTTTATGGTGAAGGTAAAGCTTACGATTTTGGCGCAAGGATTCAAGATTCAAGACTGGGAAGATTTTTATCAATAGACCCAATGACTGTAATTAGTCCACAAGAAAGCCCATATCTATTTGCCGGAAATAGTCCACTAGCATTAAGTGACTTTGATGGCCTATTTAAAATATCACCTTATTTTGTAAAAAAATACCCTACTCTAGCGAAGATTTTAAAATATGTTTTACCAACATTTATTAATAATATTGAAGCGAGGGATGGATGGATTAGAGCGAATGGGTTTGATGATAAAAATAAGGGAATAACTGCTTGGGAAGAAATGCTTACTTATGGTAAAGGTCCTTGGATAACTCCCACTCTTTCTAAAGAAGAGCTTCTTAAAAATGGGGGTATGGAAGGCCTTAGTTTATATTTAAGTAGGTTTGGTGGGGGCAATGAATGGGAGAATGATTCATATCCAAATAACATATCCTTTTCAAGTTGGGTACTACATGATTTAGAATCTGCCTTAAAATCGGGGAATGATGAAGAAACTGTTTTTAATTCGTTAAAAGCGATGATTTTAATTATGCATGAATCCGGCCATTGGACTCGTTCCATGAAAGCAGGGAAAGAAAATAGAACAGGCGGGGCTTATGAAGATGGTGCTCTTGTGGAAGAATGGGCTTTGGGAAAAAGATTTAGTTATACCGATCATTGTCCGCCTAATACGAAATGTAATGATGTATCTGCGATAAGAGATGATTTAATTAAAACTGCTGCAAATGGGATAAGGACAAGTATGAATTTTCTTTTTGGAAAAAATGCTGTCAGTAACTTGCTCCGAATGGCCAAAACACCTGAAGGCCAAACAGGTGATCCTGTATTAAAAGGTGCTAAAATTAATGAAGGTAAAATTTTTACTACTCCTTCGAGTAATAAAACCGGCAATAGTGGTTCAGCAAAAAATGGAGATTATACTTACTAAAAAAAATGTATGGAAATTTATTTTTTTGTAATCTTATAAAGCATGTTAAAAATAATTAATTATTTACTGATCATTTTGTTATTTCTCATTGCATGTAATAATAAAAAGGTAGTTGAAGATCCTATGGTAATAGCAAAAAGCTATTGCACTTGTATAGAAGAAGAGCTTAAAAATTCTAAAGATTCATCAATTAATATTTATGATTGTGAAAAAAAAATATTTCCTAGTAGCAGGCTAATGCGAATATATCTGGCTTTTGATGACTACAGTAAATACGAAAAATCAACAATCGACAGTGCCAAATCATTTTCACTTGAAATTAGAAACATAATTGACACCATGTGTTTTATTAAAATTAATAAGAAACTGAAAGAAATCGGACGAGACAAAGCTAATTAACTTTTACTGCCATGGTTGGTATTTCAAACCAAACGTAAATTAGCTGCTAAACTCATAAAGGCGTAGAGCTTTATTTTCAGGTGAGTCCCACGCATAGACTTGCGCATGGCCGTGGCACTCGCCGTGCTACGGAGCAAATTATTCCATAACTTAACCTATGCCGGTTAAAAAACAAATACCCTTTAGCTACGGCCATTTTTTCATAACGTTTACCTGTTTATAAATGGCTGCCTTTAATAGCCACAACCAATGGCTACGATCTTATTTACAACTTGTTTAATGTTCTAAAAGCAACCGGACATTTTATTACAGGCTATGTTATTATGTCTAATCATGTTCATGCCACTATTGCTTTTAGAGAAAGTAAAAAAAGTATAAACACGATAGTTGGCGATGGTAAACGTTTTATGAGTTATGAAATAGTGAAACGGCTTACAGCCAGCGGCCAAACAGCCATATTACAACAATTGCAGGATGGCGTAAATTGCAGTCATAAAAAAGAGGTAAGCTGCACGAAGTATGGGAAGATAGTTTTGACTGGAAAGAGTGCCGCAGTTATGATTTTGTAAATCAGAAACTGGATTATATGCACAACAATCCCTGTAATGGAAAATGGAACCTGTCTGCCAATCCTTATTCATATCCGCACAGCTCGGCTAAATTTTATATTACCGGCGGGCAGTGAATATACACGGTTACAAACTTTATGGAGTTAGCCGATGTGGATTTGAACAGCTCAACTTAATGACGGCGGTCCCACAGCCATACACAAAAGCCCGGCGTGGAGACGCCTGGAAATCTTAAATTTGAAAGGGAAACTCGGAAGGGAAGAAAAGGTAACGTTATAGATACTTTAAAACCGGTGCCTGGACAAAATAGGACCGATACTTCTAAAACAAAAGGTAATTAAATAAAAAAATATGAAATTTATTGCAATTTACTTTGGGCTTTTAATCTTCTTATTTTCTTGCACCGATAATGGAGACAATCGAATTAAGTATCATAAGAATGGAAAAATTGCCGAAATGACTATATTTTTAAATACGAACAATGGTGAGAAAATTTTATATTCATTTTATGAAAATGGGCAATTAAAAGAGGTTAAAAATTTAAAAGATAATGATACTTTGTCAGGCGAGCGACTTTGGTTTTATCCTAGCGGTATTTTAAGTAAAAATATTCAATTTAAAGAAGGTTTAGCCAATGGAAATGCTTATTTTTTTTACGATACATCCGGAGCTTTAAAATCTTTTAGATATTATAGAAATGATAAGGAAGTTCTTTTTGGATCTGATTTTTGGGGTGATTCAGTTGATGTAATGAAATCATCATTACATTTTAATGATAGCGGTCATATCTATTATAAAAAGAATTTTAACAGGAATGGAGAATTAGTTGATGAAGAAGGAAAAAGAAATAATTAATGATCAAAAATTAAATAAAATTGAATTTGAATTTGTCAATTTTTATTGCCGTTGTTTAGATATAGATCATTGTTTTAAGAAATAATGGAGTAGCACACCAAGACGAAAAATAATTGAAATGGAAGTTCTATTAAATTGACTTTACATAAAACTTAAGCTCCTCCATAGTTCCCAATGCGGAAGTTACTCGTGAATCATTTATGAGTTTATCTTTTATAGACATCCATACTTCATTGTGAATTCCAATCACTTTGTCACTTAAAAAAAAATAATCAGTTTCTGATTTTAACAAATTAGTGTATTGGCTTTTTATATACCGCCTAAGTTCTTCTTTTGTTTCAATATTTAAAAATGGTAATCCAAAAATTAGTTTTAAGCAATCAATCTCGACAAACTTGTAAGTGAAGTAGATAAAAGAAAAATAGGAATAATCCGTTGAAAAATTTTTCATTATACTTATTAGGTCATCGATAGTGATATCTTCCCACAATTCTGGAAGGCAAAAAAATAAATAGCTGGAGTACAATGTATTATCATATTGAAAATTATATAACAAAAATTGATTCCTGTCTAATTTAACAATTTGATCAATAAAAGGCTCTAAAAAAAATCGGTCAATTGGATGAAAATTAGATTCTTCAGCCGATTTACTTATAAGAAAATCGGAAATTTCTTTAATTTCTTCATCTATCATTTTACAATTGCTTTGACTATTTTAATCATGAACTACAGTTTTCAATTTCGCATCCGAAACATTAACACCTGCCTTTTCTCCGCCTTGGTTCGTGTCCCCACGAACCATGTTACCCCCAAACACTGTTATAATTACCATGTACTCCCAAGCCTTGTTTGCAAAAAAAGGTAACAGCTAATC
>JBBRQF010000041.1:0-40832 GCA_038226715.1 Chitinophagales bacterium | reverse complement strand
AGGGGTAAAAATACAGCAACAATTCAAGAAGGCATTTACCGCCTTCATGTTTTAACTGCGATTTTGCTTTTGTAAGATTCCGGCAATCACCTGGGGATAGTGTGCATGTTCCAATGCGTGAATTTTTTGGGCCAGCATTGCAGGCGTATCGCTGGCTGTCAGTTTGCATGTTGCCTGGAAGATGATCTCTCCATGGTCATATATTTCATCTACATAATGAATGCTGATACCGCTTTCGTGTTCTCCGGCAGCTATCACAGCTTCATGTACTTTATCGCCATACATGCTCTTGCCTCCGTATTTAGGTAGTAAGGCCGGGTGAATATTAATGATCTTTTTAGGGTATTCATTTATTAATGTAACCGGCATTTTCCATAAAAAACCGGCCAGTACTATAAAGTTGATATGGTGTTTTATCAGTTCAGGCAAATAATTATCGCCATTAAAAAACCGTTCCTTTTCAATTAGTAAAGCTGCGATACCTTCTTTTTCGGCAATAGCTAATACGCCTGCACCGGGCTTGTTGCATACAATTAAGGAGATGCTTATTTCCGTTGAGCCGGAAAAATACTGAATTATTTTTTGGGCGTTTGAGCCTGCACCACTTGCAAAAATGGCGATCCTGGTTATAGCCTGTTCATTTTTTTTATTTTTTTGCCTGCCGCTCATTTTGCCCCATACTTTTACCAGGTATCTTTTAAAAAAAGCAAATTGGCCAAAGGGGAAACTTATTAGTAATACACAAAGCGGCCAAAGCAGGGTTATTAAAATAATATATAGCACAATCCAGGCTGCGCCCTTTTCTAACCCGGTTAGCAATAAGATATTTCTTCCTGCATAACCACAAAGGCTTCCACCTAAGGCAAAAGTGGTAATAATAAGTACCAGGTTGAGTTCATTTACCTTCCATCGGGCCTTAAGTTTTTTAAACATTTGGCAAAAGTGGGTTAAAATTTTGTGAAATAATGCGCCGTTCAGAAAAAAAATAGATTACAAAAACAGTTTACAAATGCATGACAATCCTTATAGACGAATTGGCGCAATCGGCTGAAAACCATACTGGATAAAGGAAAAAAAAATTCAAAAATGTTGATACATTGTCAGTATCCTGTCTTATTTTTGCAGCGAACCAGGATATTTTTCCACATTAGCCCGAATAACTGTATGAGTCGCTATCGAAAAATCTTTAACAGAATATTTACAGGTATATTACTATTTGTTTTACTGTCAATCAATGTACAATCTTTTGCAGCCGATGGCGGTGAAGCTTTGTTTAAAGCCAACTGCGCCAGTTGTCATAAACCCGATAAGGATTTTACCGGTCCGGCATTAAAAGGCTGGAAAGACAGGGTGCCGGGAGGTGATTACATTTATAACTGGATTCACAATTCAGCGGTAGTAAGAGAAACAGATCCCTATGCAAAAGCATTATTTGCAAAATGGAATAAGACCCAAATGACTGCTTTTCCTCAGCTTAAAAAAGAGGAAATTGATGCGATCCTAAAATATGTAGATGATTATGCACCACCAGTTGCTCCGATCGGAGAAACTCCAAAGGGTTCTGATGATTCTCTTCTTTTTGGTATCCTTACACTTGTATTAGCACTTATTGCCTTTATATTATTACAGGTTAACGGTAACCTTCGCAAATTATCAGATGAAAAAGAAGGCGTTTTTCGTTCTGAGCCGGTTCCTTTCTACAAAAACAAGTCATATATAATGGTGGGCGTACTGCTGTTATTTGGCATTGGCGGATATTATACCATTAACGGCGGTATCGGCCTGGGCCGTATGCAAAATTACCAGCCGGAACAGCCTATATTTTACTCTCATAAAGTGCATGCCGGTACCAACCAGATCAACTGTTTGTACTGTCATGGAGGAGCACAAGACAGCAAACAGGCGAGCATTCCATCAGTTAATACCTGTATGAATTGCCATAAAGCCATCAATAAATATGAAGGGCCTGATCAACTGGTAAGAGAAAATGGTACCAAGGTGGATGGTACAGAAGAAATTCAGAAACTATATGCTTATGCCGGTTGGAACCCAACAACCAAAACCTATAATGCTGATAATGATAAAAACGGTATCCCGGATGGTGCAAAACCCATTGAATGGATAAAAATTCATAACCTGCCCGACCACGTTTATTTTAATCACAGCCAGCATATTAAAGTAGGTAAACAACAATGCCAGACCTGTCATGGTAACATACAGGAAATGCCCGAGGTTTACCAGTTTGCACCACTAAGCATGGGCTGGTGTATCAATTGCCACAGGGAAACTAAAGTTGATTTTTACAATAAGGAAGATGGCACGGGAAATAAATTTTACAGCGTTTACGAGAAATTCCACAACGATATAAAAAACCATAAAATGGATAGTGTTACGGTTGAAAATATTGGTGGAACAGAATGTCAGAAATGTCACTATTAATAAATTAGCAAATTAGCAAACATGCAAATGTGCCAATAATGGTACTCCTGCATTGAAATTTGCACATCAGCACATTAGCACATTATGAATAAAAAGTACTGGCAAAGTTTTGGAGAACTGAATCAAACAAAAAATTTTCAGGAATCGTCCAAGAATGAGTTTCAAGAAGAGTTGCTTCCACTGGCAGATCTTGATGATAAAGGTATTTTAGATGCCAAAACGCCACGCAGGGATTTTCTTAAATATTTGGGCTTTAGTACAGCAGCGGCCGCTCTGGCAGCCAGTTGCGAAGTACCAGTTCGTAAGACTGTTCCTTATTTAAACAAACCCGACAATGTTATACCGGGTGTTGCCAATTATTATGCATCTACTTATATTAATGGTGGCGATGCCATTTCGGTTGTTGTAAAACAAAGAGACGGCAGGCCTATAAAAATTGAAGGAAACGAAAAGTCTACGATAACAAACGGTGGTACCAATGCACAGGCACAAGCTTCTGTTTTGGACCTGTATGATAACACACGCCTTCGTTATCCTATGCAAAAAGATGGTAAAGGATTTAAAGAAGTTACCGGTTTTGATGCATTTGATAAAATGGTTGGTGCGGCTATTGCCGGCAAAACAGTTGCTTTACTTACTGCAACAGTAAACTCGCCATCTACCTTAGCAATAATTACTGAATTTTTAGCAAAATACCCTGGCAGCCGCCATGTACAATACGATGCTGTAAGTTATAGCGGTATGTTACTGGCAAACGAAGCCTGCTATGGAAAAAAAGTGATTCCTTCATATCATTTTGATAATGCAAAAGTGATCGTTAGTTTGGGTGCCGATTTTTTAGGTACCTGGTTAAGTCCAACTGAATTCAGCGGACAATATTCAAAAAACAGGAAAATAACAGGAGAAAAACCTGAATTAAGCCAGCACTTTCAGTTTGAAAGTATGATGAGCATGACCGGTAGTAATGCCGATGACCGTTATACTCACAAACCATCAGAAACCGGCGCGGTTGCATTGGCTCTGGCGGCTAAGTTGGGTGTTGCAGTTGCTGCTCCGTCTATTGCTGATGCAAGACTGGCTAAAGGAATTGAGACTGCTGCCGCTGCCTTAAAAGCAAACAGCGGTGCAGCATTGGTTGTTTGCGGAAGTAATGATGTAAATATCCAGGTAATCGTTAACGCTATCAATAACGCCATTGGGGCAAACGGAAAAACCATTAACTGGGCCATCACATCAAACTACAAAAATGGCATTGATGCAGATATGGCGAAGTTGGTTGATGATATGAATTCGGGTGCTGTTAGTGCGGTTTTGGTAAGCGGTGTTAACCCGGCTTATTCTTATAGCGACAGCAAAAAATTTACAGATGGGTTGGCAAAGGTTGTAAGTGTTTCCTTTAACGGAACTATGGATGAAACAACCGAGCAATGTAAATATATCCTTCCCGCACATCATTGGTTAGAAAGCTGGGGCGATGCTGAACCTAAAACAGGTTATTACAGTTTATTGCAGCCTACCATCAACCCTTTATTTAAAACAAGGGCTTTTCAAACCTCACTTATAAAATGGAGTTCAGCTGCGGGCAGTTTAATTAATGACTACGAAACTTATTTTAAAACATACTGGAACGCTAAACTTGGAAGTATAGATTTATATGAAACTGCTTTGCAGGATGGTGTTGTAGAACCAGCAGTAATGCCGGTTGCAGGCGGAGCTTTCAACGGCGCAAAATTAGGCGAAGCTGCTGCTGCGGCTGCTGCTGTTAAGGGTGGAGCAGTTGAAATAGTGCTTTATCAAAAAATATCAATTGGTAATGGTAGCCAGGCCAATAACCCCTGGCTGCAGGAATTACCTGATCCGATAACCAAAGTAACCTGGGATAATTATGCCATGATAAGTCCGGCCATGGCCAAGTCATTGGTGGGTTTGGATGTGATGAACCAGGAAGGCGGTAAGCAGAGTGATTACGAAGTTCATCCGGAAAAACCGGTTGTAAAAATTACAGTTAATGGTAAATCAGTTGAATTACCGGTGATTGTTATACCAGGCATGAATGCTGCAACAATTGCATTGGCCGTGGGTTACGGAAGAGAAAGTGCCAATAAAGATGATACATCTGCTAACATAGGTAAGTCTGCACATAGCGCAGGTAAAAATGTTTACCCATTTGTTAGCTTTAACGGAACCACTACTATTTTTTCTGCAGTAGCTACTGCAGAAAAAACCGGTAATATGTATCCGCTGGCACAAACACAGATACATGGTTTTACCGAAAGCCGCCCGGTTATTTATGAAACTAATCTTAAATCTTTTAATGCAAATCCCGAAGCAGTTTTAGAAGAAGTTACTGCAGAAAGGCTGGCTATAACGGCCAATGGCAGTAAAGATTTTGTAAAAGATGCCACCATGTACCCCGATTATGTTAAACCGGGAATTAAATGGGGTATGAGTATTGATCTGAATACCTGTACCGGTTGCAGCGCCTGCGTGGTAGCATGTACGGCCGAAAATAATGTGAGTGTTGTTGGTAAAATACAGGTGCAACGGGCACATGAAATGCACTGGTTACGTATCGACCGTTATTTTACGGGTGACCTGGAGAACCCTGATGTGGTTTTTCAACCCATGCTTTGTCAGCATTGTGATAATGCACCTTGCGAAAATGTTTGCCCGGTATCGGCAACAAATCACAGCAGCGAAGGGCTGAACCAAATGGCTTATAACCGTTGTATCGGTACAAGATATTGTGCCAACAACTGTCCTTATAAAGTACGTCGCTTTAACTGGCTTGATTTTACAGGAGCAGATAGCTTCCCGGATAATCAAAGTCCGATGATTGGCTCTTACATGAATGAGAGTGTTTTGCAGATGAATGACGACTTAACCAGGATGGTCTTAAATCCTGATGTTACTGTACGTTCCAGGGGTGTGATGGAAAAATGTTCTTTCTGTGTTCAACGTTTACAGGAAACAAAACTGGAAGCAAAAAAACAACAGGATCCTTCATTGGTTCGTAATTTAAAAGTGGCTTGTATGCAGGCTTGCCCTACACACGCCATTAGCTTTGGTAATGTTAATGATAAAGAAAGTGATGTGTACAAGATCAGGCACGTAGATCAGAAACACCGTGCATTCTATGTATTAGAACAGTTACACGTTTTGCCGAATGTAAGTTACCTGGCAAAAGTTAGAAACACAGACAGGCATATTGGTGTGGAAGAAGGTACTGAAGAAAAGCATGAGGAGAAAGCCAAAGTATAAGATTTGAAAATAAATATTGATATCAAACCAAGTAAAAATTAAAAAGTAAAAATACAAAAGCCAACATTAAACGTGTTTTTTTTGATTTTTAACTTTTGACTTTAATTATAGATATGTCATTACTGAAATACGAATCGCAACAAAGGGAACCGCTGGTTGATGGTGATAAAGATTACCACCAGGTAACGGAAGATATCATACGTCCCATTGAGATGAAACCGGGCCGTCTCTGGTATATTGGATTTTATATCAGCGTAGCCTTGTTATTATTTGGGGTATATAGTGTTTACCGGGAGGTTACTTATGGTATTGGCCAGTGGAACCTGAATAAAACCATCGGTTGGGGTTGGGATATTACCAACTTCGTATGGTGGGTAGGTATTGGTCATGCGGGTACGTTAATTTCGGCGATCTTATTATTATTCCGTCAGGGCTGGAGAACGGGTGTAAACCGTGCAGCAGAAGCAATGACGATATTTGCGGTAATGTGCGCTGGCCAGTTTCCGATCTGGCATATGGGTAGGGTGTGGATGGCTTTCTTTGTATTACCTTATCCAAATTCCAGGGGTTCATTATGGCCCAACTTCAGTTCACCATTGTTGTGGGATGTATTTGCCATATCAACTTATTTTACCGTTTCTTTATTATTCTGGTATTCGGGTTTAATTCCTGATTTAGCTACGGTGAGAGATCGTGCTAAAACCAAGTTCCGAAAAATGTTTTATGGAATTACTGCTTTTGGATGGACAGGAAGTACCAAACACTGGCAGCGTCACGAATCACTGTCATTAGTACTGGCAGGGTTAGCTACCCCCTTGGTTTTATCAGTACATACCATTGTATCTTTTGACTTTGCCACATCCATCGTTCCGGGGTGGCATACTACCATCTTTCCGCCATACTTTGTAGCCGGTGCCATATTTAGTGGATTTGCCATGGTGCAAACACTGATGATTGTGATACGAAAAGTAATGAACCTGCAGGATTATATTACCATTGGACATATCGAAGCAATGAACAAAGTAATTGTGTTAACCGGTAGTATTGTGGGTTGTGCTTATTTAACCGAGTTGTTCATTGCCTGGTACGGACAAAATCCGTATGAGTGGTATGCATTTAAAGAAAACCGGGCTAATCTGTTCAGCCCTTATGGCTGGGCCTATTACCTGATGATGTTCTGTAATGTGGTTTCGCCACAGTTATTCTGGAGCCGTAAACTTAGAAGGAATATTACTGTAACATTCTTCATGAGTATTATTGTGAATATAGGTATGTGGTTCGAGCGTTTTGTAATTATTGTTACATCAGTATACAGAGATTACCTCCCATCATCATGGAGTACTTATTATAGTCCGTCAATCTGGGAGATCGGGTTTTACCTCGGTACATTCGGATTGTTCTTTACCTGTTTCTTCCTGTTTTCAAAATACTTCCCTGTTATTGCGGTGGCCGAGATCAAAGCTATCTTAAAAACAAGTGGCGAAAATTATAAAGTTAAAATGACGGATATAGAAAAGGAAGATGCAGAGAAGTTTTACCAGGATGAAGTGGAACACGCACATTAAAGCAATTAGCTAATAGCTGCGTGCTATTAAAAAGAATTATAATAATAAATAAGCTTATAGCTCATAGCTATCAGCTCAAAGCTTAAAAATTATGGCTGGAGGAATTAAAAAATTTGTTGTAGGATCATTTTCTGATGAAAAAGTATTGTTTCCTGCGGTGAAAAATGTTCGTAAGGCAGGATACAAAATACACGATGTGTACACACCTTTTCCTGTGCATGGTTTAGATCATGCCATGGGTATCCGTGAAACCAGCCTGCATACTGCAGGATTTATTTATGCCATTACCGGTACTACTACGGCGCTTAGTTTTATGACCTGGGTATTTACCAAAGACTGGCCTTTAAATATTGGTGGTAAACCGCATTTTGCCTTACCGGCCTGGATACCGATCACTTTCGAGTTAACGGTATTGTTTTCGGCAGTAGGTATGGTGCTTACTTTTTGCTACCTGTGTAATCTAGCCCCATTCGTAAAAAAGCATCATTTTCACCCAAGAGCTACCGATGATCTTTTCGTGATGGTTATTGAGTGTACAGATAAAACAAATGATGCAGAAGTACAGTCATTTTTACAAACTGCAGGAGCGCAGGAAATAAATGTTCAGGAAGCAGAAACAGGATGGTGGATTGGAACGTATGACAAAGAACAAAAGCTGTACAAAGAAGAAAAGGGATATTAGCCCCTATTCCCTAAAGGGAGATGATGCGAAGATTGTAACGAATTTATTGTGCTTGACGAGAATAAAAGAATTTTTAATTTAAAAGTGCTGAAGCCCTTTTAGGGGTTTGGGGCAAAAATAAAAGAATGAAAAAAATCGCAATTATAGCAACACTTATTTTGTCAATGACAGTTGTGTTTATTGGTTGTAAAGATAAGCGTGAACCCGGAAGAGTGTATATGCCGGATATGGCTTACAGCCGGGCTTATGAAAGTTATGCACCCCGAGACTCTGCTGTTTTTACTATGGATCTTAATGATGCAGGGCATAAAATATTTTATAACAACAGGCCTCCTGCAGGTACCATAAAAAGAGGAGAACTTTTCCCTTTTAATGTTCCCAACGATAGCAATGGCTTACTTAATTTAAGCAGTCAGGTTAAAAATCCCCTGGGTCCTTTAAATGGGAAAGACCTGGAAGAAGCCGGCAGGTTATTCAATATCAATTGTGCAGTTTGTCATGGTGCCAAAGCAGAAAACAATGGTCCCCTGGCACCAAAGATCGGAGGTGTAAAAAGTATCATAGCGGCTTCACCCGGCTATAGCGATGGCAGAATATTTTTTGTAATGGAATACGGACAGAATAATATGGGTAGTTATGCTTCTCAATTAAGCAGGGAGCAACGTTGGAAAATTATACATTATATCAGGTCACTGGAACCAAAAGCCGCTGTAGCAACAACCACATCAACAGCTAAAACAGACAGTGTTGCAGTAGCAGTAAAAAAATAAAAGTATTAACACAAAATAAAGATTAGATGGATCATCAATTTCAATTACCAGGCAGTTATAAAAAGTGGACCTACGGGCTGATTGGTGCCGGTGTAATAGCATTAATGTATGGCTTTATCATGTTTCATCCTTTTGCTCATTCAGAGCATGGAGAAAATGTTGAGAGCACCCGTTTTTGGGCTGTGCTCCTTCAGAACAGCGTATATTTTTTACTCACGGTTAATGCGGCCATGTTCTTTATATGTGTTACCACTATGGCTATGGGGGGCTGGGTTATTGCATTCAGAAGGGTATCAGAAGCTATATCAAGCGTGGTGCCCATTTTAGGCGTTATCACTTTTGTAATATTAATGTGTCTTGTATTTGGAGGCCGCACAGATATTTATCACTGGGTGGATAAAGAAGCCGTTGCCGGAGATCATATCTTAAACGGCAAAAAGGGATTTCTGAATCCAACGTTCTTTTCGATCTGGTCTTTTATTACCATTTTCCTATGGTGGTTCCTCGGTAAAAAAATGCGCAGCATGAGTTTAGAGAGTGATAAGAAAGGAACTATGGATTATGAGACCGGGAAAAAATGGATATGGGACAATACTGTTTGGGCTTCTTTATTTACTGTTGTGTTTACATTAACCGTTGCCTCAACTATTCCCTGGCTCTGGTTAATGAGTATTGATGCCCATTGGTACAGTACCATGTATAGCTGGTACACTTTTGCAAGTACGTTCGTATCAGGTATTTCACTGATTGCTATATATGTAATTTACTTAAAGAACCGTGGACAGTTGGAATATGTTACCGAAGAACATTTACATGACCTTGGTAAATTTATGTTTGCATTTTCTATTTTCTGGACATACCTGTGGTTCTCACAATACATGTTGATATGGTACAGTAACCAGCCGGAGGAAACGAAGTATTTTATTGAAAGGATTGGAACAGCAACAAAGGCTGGTCCGTACAAAGCCATATTCTTCCTCAACCTGATCATTAACTTCCTTGCACCGTTATTGATATTAATGAAGAAAGGAACCAAACGTAACTGGACAATGATGACCTTAATGGCAGTGATGATCATTTTTGGCCACTGGTTAGATTTTTTCCAAATGGTAATGCCTGGCACCGTACATGAGCATTATTCAATGGGCTTTTTTGAATTTGGCATAGGAGCTTTATTTGTAGGATTGATTATGTGGGGTACCGGCAGATATTTAAACAATCATTCATTACTGGCAAAAAATCATCCTTTCATGAAAGAAAGTATGATTCACCATACATAAAGCGCCCTCTGTCTCCCCCGAAAAGGGAAGAAATGGAGGAGAACGAAGCGAAGATTGAAAAAGGAAAATTTGAAAATAAAAAGAGGCTAACTACGAGTTCACTCTCCTTTGGAGAGGGGTTGGGGTGAGGCCGATAAATTTAGTATATGAAAGAGTTTTTAATGATAGCTTTAGGAGCATTGGTCTTTGTAGTCATATTTCAGATCGCAAAAGCCAGTGAGTATGTAAGCGTTTTAAAAGGCGAAAAAACAACCCGTAAACAAAATAACAAGATCAACGCATTTTTTCTGCTTGGGTTTTTAATTTTTGGTTTAATAGGTGCCTGGTATTGCAACGATCTTTACTATGGCAAAACTTTATTTGTACAAGGTTCTGCATCAGTTGAAGGTGAGAAGATCGATTCCATGTTATTGATAACTATTTTAGTTACAGGTGTTGTTTTTATCATCACCCAGGTTTTGCTTTTCTGGTTCGCTTTTAAATACCAGGAAAAAGATGATAGAAAAGCTTTCTACTTTCCACACAATACAAAACTTGAATTGATCTGGACAACAGTACCTGCAATTTTCTTAACCGTACTTGTTGTGTTTGGTTTGAAATACTGGTTTAAAATAACCGGGGATGCCCCCAAAGATTCTATAGTGATTGAAGTAACCGGTCACCAGTTTGCCTGGGAGTTTAGGTACCCGGGGGCCGATAATGTTTTAGGTAAAACCAATTTTAAATTATACACGGCTAAAAATAACCTGGGAGTTGATTTTAATGATCCGGCCAGCCTCGATGACATTCATGTAAATACAACCATGCATGTACCGGTCGGTGTACCAGTGAAACTGGTTATCCATTCGCAGGATGTAATTCATGATGTTGGGCTTCCTCATTTCAGGATGAAGATGGATGCAGTACCGGGTATTCCAACCACTGAATGGTTTACGCCAAAGATAACAACTGCGGCCATGAGGGAAAAAACGCATAATCCTGATTTTAATTTTGAGATTTCCTGCGATCAGTTGTGTGGCGCAAGTCATTACGCCATGAGGGGTGTTATCATTGTTGAAACCATGGAAGAATATAAAAAATGGCTGGCAGAGCAAAAGCCGGAATACTTTGCGATATTCCCGGATAAGGCCCCGCCGGTAGTAGATACTGCTAAAGCAACAATAACGTCACAGGCATTACCTGTAAAAAAATAATTAATCTGGTCCCGGTAAGCGGGAGAATAAAAAGTAAGAATATGAGTAGCGTAGCCACATTACAGCATGCAGATGTTCACGAAGCGCATCACGAACATCACCACCACGAAACGTTTATTTCCAAATACGTTTTCAGCCAGGATCATAAAATGATTGCCAAACAATTTTTGGTAACCGGTATGATATGGGCCATTATCGGTGGTTTGTTTTCCGTTATCTTCCGCTTACAATTAGGTTATCCCGAAGCTACTTTTCCGTGGCTGGAAGATTTGCTGGGCCATTGGGCTGCTGGTGGAAAATTAAAACCTGAATTTTATTATGCATTGGTTACCATGCACGGAACTATCCTGGTATTCTTTGTATTAACAGCCGGCCTTAGCGGAACATTTGCAAACTTTTTAATTCCTTTACAGATAGGTGCAAGGGATATGGCATCACCCATGTTGAATATGTTGAGCTACTGGTTTTTCTTTTTGGCTTCTACTATCATGTTCTCCTCTTTATTTGTTCAAACGGGGCCTGCAAGTGGCGGTTGGACAGTTTATCCACCATTAAGTGCTTTGGGCGATGCATCGAGTGGCGCAAAGATCGGTATGGATCTCTGGCTGGTTAGTATGGCCATGTTCATTGTTTCTTCTTTGTTAGGCGGACTTAACTATATCACCACCATACTTAACATGCGTACCAAAGGTATGAGCATGACCCGCTTGCCATTAACGATTTGGGCTTTATTCTTTACCGCAGTATTAGGTGTGCTTTCTTTCCCTGTATTATTATCAGGCGCTATCTTATTATTATTCGATCGTAACCTTGGCACAAGTTTCTTCTTAAGTGATATCGTTGTTGCCGGTAAAATATTACCGAATGAAGGTGGTAGTGCTATCCTGTTCCAGCATTTATTCTGGTTCCTTGGTCACCCTGAAGTATATATTATTTTATTACCTGCCATGGGTATGAGCTCGGAAATTTTAAGTGTTAATAGCCGTAAACCGATATTTGGTTATATGGCCATGGTGGGTTCTATTTTTGCCATCGCTATACTGGCCTTCCTGGTTTGGGCGCATCATATGTTTGTAACCGGGCTTAATCCATTCCTGGGTTCTGTATTTGTATTACTTACTTTATTAATTGCCGTACCATCAGCCATTAAAGTATTTAACTGGCTTACCACTTTGTGGCGGGCAAATATTCGTTTTACACCGGGTATGTTATTTGCCATTGGTTTTGTAAGCTTATTTATCAGTGGGGGTTTAACAGGTATCTTCCTGGGTAACTCTGCACTTGATCTGCATTTGCATGATACATATTTTGTGGTAGCTCACTTCCATATTGTAATGGGTGTGGCATCATTCTTTGGTATGTTTGCAGGTGTATATCACTGGTTTCCTAAAATGTTCGGACGTTATTTAAATAACACGATGGCCTATATTCATTTTTGGGTAACGATCGTGGGTGCTTATTTAATTTTCTGGCCAATGCATTATGAAGGCTTAGCCGGAATGCCACGCCGTTATTATGATTTTTCGGGATGGACCTCTTTTAATATGTTTAGCGGGCTTAATGAATTTATCAGTCTTGTTGCGATGATCGTATTTGCTGCCCAGTTGTTATTTGTATTTAATTTCTTTTACAGCATGTTTAAAGGAAGAAAAGTTACAGATACCAATCCCTGGGGTGCAAACACATTGGAATGGACAACACCCATTAATCCTGGCCACGGAAACTGGCCCGGTGAAATTCCTGAAGTATATCGCGGTGCTTATGATTATGCAAAAGACGGAAAAGAATTTATACCACAGAATGTACCAATAGGTGATGATGAATCAACGCATCATTAAAAGCCCCCTCTATCTCCCCCAAAAGGGGAGGAAATGGAGGAGATAGTAGCGTAGATTAATAAACAGGTTTGAAATACGTAATTAAAGTTGAATACAGAGAAAATGAAGAAATGCTTAATTACTAATGTCGAAAAAATAAATAAAAACCTGGCCTCCCTCTCTTTGGGAGAGGGAATGAGGGTGAGGTCATGAATAAAGAAACAAATACCATTGCCAATTCAACATCGTTTGGTTTGGTAAGTAAAGTGAAAGATTATTTTCAACTGATCAAATTTACTTTAAGTTTTATGGTTGTGTTCAGTACGGTGGTTAGTTTTTTAATTGCACCAAATGAACAGTTTTATGTTCGGGAGAAAATAATATCAGTTCTTTTACTTTTTGTTGCAGGCATGTTAGTAACCGGTTCGGCAAATGCCATTAACCAGATTTTGGAAAAAACTTCTGATGGTTTAATGATGCGTACAGCTAAAAGACCGGTGGCAAGCGGGCGTATGAGTGTAACTGAAGCAGGTGTTTTTGCTTTTATTACGGGTGCAGGTGGGGTATTCATGATGTGGAATTTTTTTAACCTGGAGAGTGCGATGGTTAGTTTATTCAGCCTTTTTTTATACGGCTTTATTTACACACCACTTAAAAAGGTTAATTCAATTTCTGTACTTGTTGGTGCTGTTCCCGGAGCATTGCCTTGTTTGATAGGATGGGTTGCCGCTTATGGTAATGCACCAATCAGTTGGACCGGTGCCTGGGTTTTGTTTGGTATTCAGTTCCTGTGGCAGTTTCCGCATTTTTGGGCAATTGCTTGGCTGGCGCACAAAGATTATACAACAGCCGGCTTTAAATTGCTACCTGCCGATAAAGGACCAACAAAGTTCACCGCAATGCAAAGTATTATTTACAGTGCATTGATGATACCGATGGGATTTATACCTTATTACACGGGTATTAGCGGTATAGAAAGCATGTTTATTTTACTGGGTTGTAATTTATGGATGGTATATGTGAGCGTGTTGCTATTCATCCGTATGGATGCAAAAAGCGCAAGAAGGGTAATGTTCAGTTCTTATTTTTATTTAATGATAGTTCTACTGGCCATGTTTGCCAACAGGATCGCACATTAAATTGAGTATTAAAATTTTAAATTCCCATTTGGGATAAAGTGATATGAGTACAGTGGCAATGGAACAAAGAAAAAAAATTCATCCGCATAAATTTACCCTGTGGGTGGGCATCGGAAGTTTATTGATGATGTTTGCGGGGTTAACGAGTGCTTATATAGTTAAACGTAACCAGGCAAACTGGCAAACGTTTGATCTGCCTCAGTTCTTTTGGTACAGCACCGTTGCCATTATCGTAAGTAGTGTAACCATGATTCTGGCAGAGCGGGCTTTTAAGCACAGAGAAATGAAGAAATACAGGAGTTTGCTTATTGCAACCTTGGTATTAGGAGTTCTTTTTATTGTTTTTCAGTTGTTGGGATTTCAGCAATTATGGGCTAAGCAGATAACACTTACAGGAAATGTATCTTATTCATTTATGTATGTTATTGTTTGTCTGCATGCGGCGCATGTTGTTGGGGGGCTAATAGCACTGCTTGTATTGTTTGCAAAAGCATTCAGCAAAAAAACAAGAATCTATAACAGTGTTCCGGTTGAACTGGTAAGCACATACTGGCACTTTGTAGATATACTTTGGATTTATTTATTGATATTTCTGATAATGATACGATAGGCCCCACCTATCCTCCCCGAAAGGAGGGAAATGGAGAAGAAAAAAGCGAAAATTAAAGTGAAAATATTTTTTAATTTAAAAACTGCCTCATAGCAGTTCCCTCTCTTTTGGAGAGGGGTTGGGGTGAGGCCTTTAAAATTATGTCAACAACAGCGATACCAACAAATACCAAATGGTGGAACGGAGGAAGAAGTCCCTTCAATGCAAGCTATGGTAAAGTGATGATGTGGTACTTTTTAATGAGTGATGCTTTCACATTCGGCGCATTCCTTATCAGCTATGGTACTATCCGCTTTAGTGTAAACAATTGGGCCGATCCCAATCACGTATTTAATGCATTTCCGTTTGCTGGCCATGCAAATCTGCCACTTGCATTCGTAAGTTTAATGACATTTATTTTGATCTTCAGTTCGGTAACCATGGTTTTGGCTGTGCATGAAGGCCATAAAATGAACAGGAAAGGTGTTGAGAAATATATGATATTGACCATCCTCGGAGGGCTTGCTTTTCTTAGCTGCCAGGCCTGGGAGTGGACGCATTTATTAACAGGAGAGCACGTTGCCTTGTTAAGTAACGGCACATTATCTGTGCTGCCTACAACAGTTGCTGCTAATCCCTGGGGCCCGGAATTGCTGCATGCAGATATGGTTGCAGCATTACAAACAACACCGCACGATCAGTTGGTATCAATAGCATCCACATTACATCACAGTGGCGAGGTACATAACCTGGCAAATACATCCAATGCTGAACTGATCAGTATGATCCAGTCATCAGATCTGCACGCCACGCACGTTGGCCGTCCGGCATTCGGCAGTTACTTTTTTGGTATTACCGGCTTTCATGGTTTTCACGTATTCAGCGGTGTAATCATTAATCTGGTGATGTATACCAAAACAAAGCTTGGCCATTTTGATCAACGCGGTCATTATGAAATGATTGAAAAAGCAGGATTGTACTGGCATTTTGTGGACCTGGTTTGGGTATTTGTATTCCTTTGTTTTTATCTTATATAATTTTATAAACAGTATTAACGAATTTTAAATAAGTGAATTATGAATGAACATGCAGTAACATCACCGGAAATAAGTTTTGCACCGGAGCATGCATCGGGTACTAAAAAAATATGGCGAACATTTTGGTTACTATCTCTTTTAACCATTCTTGAATTAGGGATTGGTTTGGCTATTTATACTATCCATAAAGGCGAGAATCCTAATCCTACGTTGGTATTGGCTTTTAAAGGAATGGTTTGTATTTTAACACTGGCTAAAGCTTACTATATTGTTTCCATTTTCATGCACCTGGGCGATGAGATCAGGAACATGATCATGACCATCATTGTTCCACTTTGCCTGTTCATTTGGTTTATTACAGCATTCCTTTGGGATGGTAATAGCTGGAAAATACTGAGAAATACAAACGGGGGAAGCCATCCTGCTCAAACAGAACAACACCAGACAGCTCCGGTAGAGAAAGCCGCAAAACCATAATTGTCAAAAAACTATTTTAATATTAACCATCCCGAAGTTATCGGGATGGTTTTTTGTTTTATTAATTGACCTTCATTGCCGTAAATTTGTACAATTATCAGAAAAAAGTATGAATAAGAAAGCGGTATTAGCCTTGATGCTTGCGATGGTAATGCCTTTTGCAGGATATTTTATTGTAAAGTACTACAGTGAAAATGCAGTACATATGCCGGGCAGGTATTTTACACCCGACAGTGTTGTGGTATCAGAAAAAAACGGGAAAAATATAACCGATACTGTCTGGCATAAAGTAAAGAATATACAGTTTACCAACCAGCTTGGTAAAAAGGTTTCGTTAGATGACCTGAAAGGAAAGATACTCGTGATCGACTTCTTTTTTACAAGATGCCCGAGTATTTGCCCGGGACTTGCCAAGAGTATGAAAAGATTGCAGGATTCTTTTTTACAAAACGACAGTATTGTGCAGTTCATTTCTATCAGTATCGATCCTGAACACGACTCGGTACCACAGCTCAGAAAATTTGCAGACCGGTATAATGTAAATCATGATACCTGGTGGTTTGTAACCGGAGATAAAAAAGAGATATATGATTTTGCCTTAAATGAATTGAAGGCAGGGCTTGCTGATACAGAAGTTGATTCTTCTTTTATTCATACCGAAAACTTCTTTTTGTTAGACAGCAGCCGGGTTGTAAGAGGATGGTTTAATGGCTTTGATACTCTTAAACAGGCTGAACTGGTAAGGGATATTCCTCTTTTGATGCTGGAAAGGGACAAAAAAGCGCCATCTGTGTTTCGTGAGTTTATACCAATACTTCCCATGATATTTATTGCGATCGGGATCGTGTTTGTGGTCATATTGATTTATAACCGTCAAAAAAACAAACAGGAGAAGCAATCATAATTTATGTTACAACCAACGCTTACAAAAAATGATAAAAGAGCAAAGCTTTTAATTTATACAGTATCTTTTGTGGTTTTTGCCGCAGTGGTCTTTTTAAGTCAGTTTAAATTAAAAATTGATCTTGGTTTTGACGTGCATGTGTTTGCAAAAGTAAATGCGGTTATAAATTCAATAGTAGCGGTATTACTTTTGGCTGGTCTTTTTACTGCCAAACAAAAAAAATATGAACTGCATAAAAAGATAATGCTCACTGCTATTTTATTGTCGGTATTATTTTTAATTTCTTATATCGCTCATCACCTGCTGGCCGGCGATACAAAATATGGCGATCTGAATCACGATGGTATTTTAAGCGTTGATGAAAAAGCCCTGGCCGGTAACTTACGGATGGTTTACTATTCTATATTGATAACACATATTCCCCTGGCGGGCATTATTTTGCCTTTTATTTTATTTACAGCTTACCGGGCACTTATTGGCGAGTATGAACAACATAAAAAATTAGTCAGGATCACCTGGCCGGTTTGGTTTTATGTGGCGGTGACAGGGGTGGTGGTTTATTTGATGATTAATCCTTATTATAATTAAACTGAACTTTGCCAGAGTTCTTAACCTTGACAAAATTGATACACCTGGTTATGCAAAAAGGAAATGCTTTAAAATTATTGATGGTGCTGCATACGGCCCTGCTGATGGGGCAACTTGTGTTTGGCGGAATTTGTACCTACCTGGTTTATATAAAGGCAGCTTTTTCGGTTGCACCGGAACTTGAAAAGGTATTACAGGTTGCAGCATTAATTATAGCAGCAGGCGGGGTTTATGCAGGTATGGCCATCTTTAAAAAGAAACTGTTGCAGGTAAGGGACATGCAATCTGATAAAGAAAAATTTTCATTATACCGTTCTGCATTAATTATACAATGGGCTCTTTTAGAGGCCCCATCCTTATTTTGTATCATCTGTTTTTTTATTACGGGTAATTATGCTTTCCTGGCTTTGGCTGTAGTGCTTATGTTTTTATTTGTGATGGCAGCCCCATCAAAAACTAAAATGTTAACACAGTTGCAGTTAAGCGAATCGGAACTGGATGAGTTATAAAGCAGGCTCAACAACGATCTTTATTTTACTGAAATAAGTGATCTTCACTTTTATTATATCTCCGGGTTTCACATCTGCAGGAAGCTGGCCATCTTTGACTGATATCTTTGCCTGTACCTTATCGCCAAATACATTCAGGTAAATTCCATGTGGAGATACTTTATAAACAGCTGCCTCAACAACTTCATTTTTTTTAAAAGCCCTTTCTGCAGAATAATATTCAGGAATAAATTTTTGCGTGAACAGCGATGCAGTTATTCTTTCTTTTTTCTCCAGGTTATCCAGCGCAAAAGTTACCGCTTCGTTTAATTCTGCCCCCGTAGGTTTTATTTGCCACGGCGAGATTTGAATTGGGAAAAACAGGTAACTGTCAATTTCTTTTACAAAATATTTGTCGTCTATAACTTTTAAATAACCAATAAAATTATTTTCGGCCCTGGCTTTATTGATAAGCACATCCACCGCATTATTGTACATGAATTGTATATTGGTTGCAACCATTTTGTCGCCACGACCGGATAAGCCCACTGTAAAACTGACCATGTCTCCAATATGAAAGACATGTTTTTTTTTGAGATACTTTTCTTCAACACTACCATTCACTACTTTTTTCTTACCGTTTTGGTCATACTCTATGATGATGTATTTTTTTTCATGATTAACAAAGGAAACATTGCCGGTAAGTAAACTGTTGCTCATGATAAACTGTTTAGTGAAATAAGATTACAGTAATGTAAGTATTATTATAATGCCAGTGCATTGGCAGGATCCCAGAACCTTTTTTCAAAATCAACGACGGTATCGTTTTTCACAGCCACGCCATCCTTTTTTAACATATCTTCCATGGCTGTGGGCGTGGCAAAATGATGTTTACCGGTAAGCATTCCATTACGGTTAACAACGCGTTGTGCAGGCACTTTTGGTTTAGTATTACTTGCTGCATTCAGTGCCCAGCCAACCATACGGGCACTAAGTTTTGTGCCCAGGTAAGCGGCAATAGCGCCATAAGAAGTTACTTTACCTTTCGGTATCTGCCTGACCACATCATACACATCAGCAAAAAAGCTATACTCTTTTATTGCGCTTTTAGGCGTTTCCTTTGCTGCAGGAACCGGTTTGCGTGCAGTGATCTTCTGTTTAATTATTTTCTTTGCCATTTCGGGTTAAAGATAACAAATCGCTTCGTTTTGGTTCGGGAACATTTATATAATTATAGGGGCAATGTTTACAACCATTACCGCAGCAATGCCCGCGGTCAAAGTGGTATTTGGCTGTAAGTACAATAAAGCCCTGTTCATTGTAGTAAAAATCTTCGCCTTCTATCCAACTATTCTTCATTGTTTAATATTTCCTGCAGGTGTTCATCTATATCTTTTATAACTACCGGCAGTGTAAACTTCAGGTAATGTATTTTTTTGCTCTGTGCAATATCCAGGCTTTCGTAATGTGTTTTTATTTTCAGTTCCTCTTTAATAAATGCTTCGCTGTATATATTGTCAGAGTCTTCAATAATAGTAAGATCATAAAGGCTGGCCACTCTTTTGGTAAACAGGTACAGATCAGGGGAGTCGGTTTTAAGATGAATAAATCCGCCGGGTTTTAAAATTGGCTGGTACAACCTTAAAAACCTGGGATGTGTTAATCTTTTTTTTGCCTTTGAAATACGTAGTTGCGGGTCGGGAAATGTTATCCATATTTCATCAACTTCGCCGCAGGCAAAATAATCGGTAAGCTTTTCAATTTGCGTACGTAAAAAGCCCGCGTTGGTAATATTTTCCGCCAGGCATTTTTTGGCACCTATAAACATCCGGTTGCCTTTAACATCCACCCCAATAAAATTCTGCTGCGGGAATAATTTTGCCAGGCCAATAGTATATTCGCCCCTGCCGCAGGCCAGTTCAAGTAATACAGGGTTCCTGTTTGAAAAAAAATCACGCCACTTCCCCTTCATATCCACCGGGTATTCCAGCACATTGGAAAAAGTTTTTATTGCCGCAAAACGTTCTAATTTTTTTTGAGCCATGGGCGGCAAAGATAAATAATCAGCGCCTGAAATTGGGGTTAAAATCGGGTATTCGTTCATTAAAAAAGGCCGCTAATTACAAATATCAGCCATAAATAAAGTAAGTTTGTAATCAATTAAACAAAAGCTACATTTTATGAATACAGTAATAGTCCCAGTTGATTTTTCCGAAACTTCTTTAAATGCCGCAAAATATGCGGCGCAATTATTAGTTGGCCATTACGGCGTAACCATGGTCTTATACCACAGTTACAGCAAAGCTTCTGAGGCAGAAAGCGCAGCAGAAGACCTTGAAAAATTAAAGGCCAACCTGATGAAAGACCATGTTGTAAAAATGGAGATACTGGCGCATGAAGAATCAGATTTTGTTGATGGGCTGGAAAAAGCTGCACGACACCGCAGAGCCGATCTGGTGATCATGGGTATCACCGGTAAATCAGCCATTGCGCAGGTGATCTTTGGAAGTAACACATTGAAAATGGCCGAAAGAAAAGTTTGCCCGGTATTAATCGTTCCAGAAAATGCTACTTTCAGTCCCATAAAAAATGTAATGCTTACCTCCGACTTTAAAAATACTTTAAATACCACACCATCTGTACCGATCAAAGATTTCCTGGATGCATTTAAACCGCAGTTGCATATTGTGAATGTTGATAACGAACATTATATTTCTTTGACTGAAAATTATGAAGCAGAAAAGCAGGAGTTGAAACAGATGTTTGCAGATTACAACCCGGAATTTTATTTTATGCGGTTATTTGATGTGGATGAAGCCATTAGCTTATTTGCCGAAAGCAGGAATATCGACCTCATCATTGCAGTTCAAAAAAACCGTTCATTTATAGGTAAGTTATTAAGTGGCAGCAGAACAAAAACCCTGACTTACCACAGTAAAATGCCGATACTGATCATGCACGAATAATAATAAGATCTGAATTAATTTTTACTCCCTGTTTTTAACGGGGAGTTTTTATGTAAGGGCATCCAGGCTGCTGATCACTTTAAATTCTTTTATGTTAAAGAATGAAATTACTTCGTCACATAAACTTTCACGAACAGTTATCAGCAGGTTACCCGGGCTTTCATCCTGTTTATATAATACTACAGCTTTAACTATTGAAGGATAAAATCCTTTTCCTTCCAATTCCAGCTTACCGGCTTCGTCAATCAGCAGCCAGGCTGGCTTTTGTGCTAATGCATTCATCAGAATTAAATTGGCTTTTTCAAATGCGGCGGCGTAAAAATAAAAGTTGCCTACAACTATAATTGGCTCTTTTGCATTTACAACATCCTTACATTCAATATCAAAAATATTTTTTGTTTGTAAGTCAAGAATCTTTCTGCTGCCGTTTATATCAGGCATTAAAATCCCGGCAATATTTTTTTGCCTGCTGCTCCAATCTAACAGGTTGCTGGTTTTACCACTGTGTATTGGTCCGGAAAAAATAAATACAGGCATATTATTTACGGTTCTGAATAAGTAAGTGTAGCGTGAATTAAGGCTGTTAAGAAAAAATGCCATCTCCCAAAGCCTTTGTAAGCTTTACTTTGTTGCCAGGCGCGGGTAGTTAACTGCCGCAACACAGGTAAAAAAGACAGCGTCTTTAAAACTTCATCACTGTAACGGCTTTGTTTTTTTTGTAAGATCTTTTGAATGGCCTTTGTGAATAAAGGCCCGATCAGCATATACCAGAGCAGGATGGCAGACAATGTCCAGCTTATAGATTTTGCAGCAGCCAGCCAGCTTTGCTTACTGTCTGCTGCAAAAACAAATAACACACCTGATAAGCCCGTCATACATACGATCAATACCCATAATTTTTTATAATTTTTTGGGGAGCCGTATCTTTTTTCCTGTACCGGGTCAGCACTAATATTGCTATTTGTATGTAAAGCATGAATGGTATCTGCCGGGTTAAAATTTTTTAACGTGCGATAACCGAGCCAGGCAATAAAAAATCCCGCTGTAAGATAGATGAGTAAATAAAGACCAATGATCCAATAGCTGCCGTTTGAAACCATATTCCCAAATTGACCGGCAAGAAAAGCAATCATACTATCCATGGCCTTAAAAATTGATTGCCCAAAAAATAATGTAAGAATGAGTATTTTTTGGATAGCCGATTCCAACATGGAAATAGTACTTAATAAAAGAATACTGATAAAATTTACGTTTAATAAACTAAACAAAGCATAACCCAATGCCGCCTGAAATGAAACAGCAATATAAGCCGGGAAGGGTGTATGCGGGCTGACCATGGCTTTTACGATCAACACGATCAATGCACTTTTTAAAACCATTTTAAATTTGTGCTCCGACATAGCAGCAATAAGGCTGATCATAATTATTGCCATGCCGCCAACCAGCAAACCAGTAAATGGTATTTGCAGTGCATGCATAATACCACCAAGCCCACTTTCGGTAAAGGCCCACAAGGCGGTTAACCGCTGAATGGCATTCTGCTGTTGTTCCCTTGAAAGATTGCTGTAGCCAATATTCATGAATACAAATATAACAAACGCCCGTGCAAAAATTACGCAACTAAGAGATCCCGGTAACCGCTGCCGGAATACAGCTAAGCTTTAGTAGGTAGCAGTTTTAAGAATAAAATAGTATGCAAATGAGAGCGTTCAAATAGCTTGCAAAACTCAATCCTATTGAATATCTTACTGCCAATTATCAATCTAATCTTCAACTTTAATTATTTATTTATGAAAATGAATGCAGGTGCATGGATAGGAATAGCCGGCGGGTTGATAGGTTTAATTGTTGGCGTAGGCAGTGTGCTGGTTAACAGCGGACCTGAGGGTGTTTATATTGCAGCGGGTATAATTCTTTTGTTCGGCGGTATGTTCTATCTTTTTTACAGGCTGTTCTTCGCACCGATGATCCTCGCCAGCCGGTTACGAAAAACAGGAATACCCGGCAAGGCCGTTATTACCGAAGTACGTGATACCGGAGTTACCATAAACAATAGCCCGCAGGTGAAACTATTACTTGAGATAAAAAATTCACTAGGACAAAAGTATACTACTACTGTCCGCACACTGGTATCACGATTGCAGCCACAACTGTATCAACCGGGTATGACAATACCGGTTCTGGTAGATCCCAAGGATGACAATATAGTTGTGGTAGATTTTAGTGGAGGCAGACAAAGCACTAATGCCGGTGCCAGTTTAAGCAATAGCGTCGTCGAAAGTCAGCTAAAAGATGAATTGATGAAAAGCCAACAACGTGATGATGCGATCAGGCTTACCGGTAAACCAGCGAGGGCAATCGTAAAAAAATATACCTGGCTTGGTGTTTATATAAACGGCAATAATCCATATGCCGAAATTGAGATTGAAGTTATGCCTTCTGATGCGCCGGCTTTTTCCGCCAAAGTAAAGGGAGCCGTTAGTGAACAATCAGTAAGCAAATACCAACCTGGTGAAGAGATATTTGTAAAATACGATGCTTACGATATAACAAAAGTGGCCATTGATCATTCCTGATAGTGCGATATAAATCGACCCAACAAAAAAAGCCTCCGTTTTTCAACGAAGGCTTTTTTATTGTCAGGTTGCTGTAGGGGAAGGGATCGAACCTTCACGAGGCAGTTAGTTGTAGCACAAAGTTCGGTGGTCGACCCCGGTCATTTTAATATTGCTACCAAAATGGCTCTATGCTATATTTATCCTGTTATCCTCACCCCCGAGACAAGGGGGCATGTCTGCCATGCTTACGCAATTTCATCACCCCACAATTTTTAAGAACTTCAAAGTAATTATTGATTGCTTTGATAACACAAAACTAAGGTAAAATGCCTATACGTTTAATATATTTTACTAAATATTTGGAAAGTATAGAAAAAATTCAAATATTTGTGTATTGATTTAAAAATAATTTAAAAACTCAATCCAAAATGCCGACTAAATTAAATCTTGACAAACTGGATCTGCAGATCATTCATGAAATGATGGTGACCTCAGAGATATCCTACGCCGAATTAGGAAAAAAACTGTTTGTAAGTGGCGGTACCATTCATGTGCGTATTAAAAAGCTGCAGGAATTTGGTATTGTTAAAGGTACAAAGATGGATGTTGATATTAAACAATTGGGGTATGATATTACCGCCTTTGTGGGTATCTACCTCGAAAAAAGTTCTTTGTATGATGCAGTTGCCAAGGAACTGATGAATATCCCGGAGATCGTGCGGTTGAATTATATCACCGGTAACTACAGTATGTTCATTGAAATTGTTTGTAAAGATATAAGCCAGTTACGTTTTGTATTGCATGATGAGTTGCAAAAAATAAAAGGGATAGAACGCACTGAAACATTTATATCGCTGGAAGAAGGATTCAGCAGGAATGTGCAGGTTGCACCAGCAGATTAAAAAACTCCATTGGAACCAACGATTATGTTTTTCTTTTTTGGGTACCAACATTAAACCATTAATCAACTTCATTGGCGTCGCACGCTTGTACTTTAAATTTTTATTGAGCTTTTATCGACTATATAGAGGAACATTATTTTGAACTCCCAAATAGCAGTTCCCTCTCCTTTGGAGTTCCTTGTAAAGGAACGAACGCAGTTCTTTGGGGTGAGGCTAAGTTCCCTCTTCAGGGGGTTAGGGCGTTAAGGGGTTTTCACATCCACCGCATCCCTCAAACCATTACCCAGTAAATTAAAAGCAAGCACCAGTAACATAATGGCGAAGCCTGGAATTAAAGCGAGCAAAGGATTGTGGGTGATGATAAAATTATAATTCTCTTTGATCATTAAACCCCAACTGGGTTGTGGTGGCTGAATACCAATACCCAGGAAACTTAAACCAGCTTCAACAATAATTGCCGTTGCAAAATTAGAAGCTGCAATAACCATTACCGGTCCAAGTATGTTTGGTAAAATATGCCGAAGAATAATGCGGCTGTTTTTTAAACCCAAAGCACGGGCTGCCTGCACATATTCCATCTCTTTAATGGCCATTACCTGTCCGCGGATCAAGCGGGCAACACTCACCCACATGGTTAGGCCAACTGCAATAAATATTTGCCAGAACCCCTTGCCCATAGCCATAGTGATGGCAAATACCAGCAATAAAGTTGGAATGCTCCAGGTAACATTTACCAGCCACATAATAACTTCATCAACCCGGCCACGGTAATAACCGGCCAATGCACCTAAAATAATGCCCAGTGTTAAGGAGATCAATACGGCTATGAAACCCACAGCCAGACTTACTCTTGTGCCAATTATGAGGCGACTTAAGATATCCCTGCCAAATTTATCGGTGCCCAGCCAATATTTTTTTGTGATAATATTTTTTTGAATAGCTGCAGAATTGTTATTGGTTAACTGGCTAACGGAATAATATTGAACAACGCTGGTATCATCATCAATGAATTTATTTATTAAAAGACTGTCGCCATTAATGCGGTAACCTTTAATGGGTACCAATTGAAAATTATTTTTCCTGCCGCTGATAAAATGATTGAGCCAGTTTTCATCCGAAATATTATTGCCGGGTATCTTTAAAAACTGTTGCCTGTATCCCGGCTTCTTTGCCTGTATCTCCACCGTTTGCAGATCGGCGTTGGGCGAATTATCAGGCGCAATAACATATCCGAATACAGAAACCAATACCGCCAGCAGGATGATGATCAAACCAAAAATAGCGCCCCGGTTTTTTTTGAGTCGCTTCCACATTTCGGCTTTAAAAGAAAAAGATTGCTGCATACTGTTAATGAAGGTAAAAGTAAAAAGTAAGTAAGGTATATAAAGTTGGTAAAGTAAATAAAGTAGAAGGGCTAATGCAAAATCCTTTATTTACTGTATTTACTTTTTGTTTTGCTCACTATTTGCAGCTTATACATTCAACTCCAGCACATCACCCGTCCATTCCCTTATTTCCTGGCAAAGCAAATCGTACTCATCCCATGATCTGCCAAAAGTTGGTATCATTTCTTTAAATTTAGTTTGCCATGATTCCGAATTAAAATCTTCGGGGAAACAATTTTTTAAAACATTCAGCATAACCGATACGGCTGTTGATGCACCGGGTGATGCTCCCAGCAAAGCTGCTAAAGAACCATCAGCACAGCAAACCAGCTCTGTACCAAATTCAAGAATGCCGCCTTCCTTTTCATCTTTTTTTATTACCTGCACCCGCTGCCCGGCAATGATCAGTTGCCAATCTTCTTTTTTTGCTGATGGATAATACGCACGCAAGGCATCCATGCGGTCATCATCCGATTGGGTAACCTGTTGTATTAAATATTTAGTAAGCGGCAGGTTATGCCAGCCTGCGGAAATCATGGGAACCATATTATGCCAGTCAATACTTTTAGGCAGATCAAAGAAACTGCCGTTCTTTAAAAATTTAGTACTGAAACCGGCAAAAGGCCCAAATAATAATTCCTTTTTACCATCAATAATTCTTGTGTCTAAATGCGGCACACTCATAGGTGGCGAGCCTACGCTGGCTTTGCCATACACTTTTACAGCATGTTGCTTAATTACCTGTTCATTGCTACACTTAAGCCACTGCCCGCTTATTGGAAAACCACCATAACCTTCCGCTTCCTTTATATCCGATTTTTCCAACAGCGGCAATGCGCCGCCACCAGCACCGACAAAAACAAAATCAGTTTTTAATTTTATTTTTTCATCCGCTATTAAATTCTTTACGGTTACTTCCCATCTGCCATCATCCTGTTTTTCCAGGTCCCTTACTTCATGATTTAAATAGAGCGTTACATCGGGCAGGCTTTCTAAATAAGCGACCATTGAATCAGTAAGGCTTCCAAAATTTACGTCGGTACCGATATCCATTTTTGTAGCAGCACATTTTTCTGTTTCATTCCTCCCCTGCATTACTAATGGCATCCATGCTTTTAATAGATTTCTGTCTTCAGTAAACTGCATGTCTGCAAATAATTTATTTTGTATCAGTGCCTCCTGCCGCTTTTTTAAAAAAGCAACATTATCATCGCCCCAAACAAAACTTATATGCGGAACATGGTTGATAAAGTTTGCAGGCGAACCAATATATTTTTGTTGAACCAGGTAAGCCCAGAATTGTTTGGTGGTTTCAAACTGCGATGCAATTTTTATGGCTTTACTGATGTCTATACTTCCGTCTTTGTTTTCGGTTGTATAATTCAGTTCACAAAATGCCGAATGGCCTGTACCTGCATTGTTCCAGGCATCTGAACTTTCTTCTGCAGCTTTATGCAGACGCTCAAAAATGGTTATAGAAATATCAGGCACCAGTTCTTTTAAAAACACGGCCAGCGTAGCGCTCATGATGCCGGCACCAATTAAAACAATGTCTGGTTTATTTTTCATTACTGTAATTTAAGAAGATCATTTCACCTGTCGCCCTTTCCATTTATAACTGCCAAATTTACCAAGCCAGCCCGCAATAACGGTATATAAAATATGAAATGGCTGCATAAACGGAAACAACCACAGGATGTTACGTTTGCCAAAGAATTTTGCAACAGGGTGAATAAAAATTAATTCTGCGCCTGTTTTTAAAAGCAGTAGCAATAGCCACAAGCCTGATATTGAACATTGAATATTGAGCATGGCATATTGAACATTATTAAACGATGCAACTACAGGAAGCACAAGCAACAACACATTTACAATATAAACCAGGAGCAATACCGCAAAGACCCTTTTATCATCATACTTATCAGCCTTGCTGGCCCAGCGTATGCGTTGGTTAAAAAATTCCTTTACCGAATGTACAGGAGCTGTTTGCACAATAGCTTCCTTCGATTTCAGGAACATTACTTTACCGGGCCATTGCTTATATATCTTGTGCATCAGCAGCATATCATCGCCGCTGGCAATAGTATCAATACCGGCAAAACCATTTACTTCGTCAAAAGCTTTTTTTGTATAGGCCAGGTTGGCGCCATTGCACATGCTGTGTATTTTTTTATGAACCGATGCACCGGTAATACCCTGCAACATCATAAAATCAAGTGCCTGGAAAATTTCAATGAATTTGTTATTACAATTTATAGCAACCGGCGCTGCAATAAATGCAGGATCATGTTCTTCATAAAAAGCAGCAATGGTCAGCAACCAGTTTTTAGGTGCTAAACAATCGGCATCGGTGGTTACGATCAACTCGCCGGTTGATTGTGCAATAGCAATTTCAATGGCTTTCTTTTTGTAGGAATTTAGTTTGTCATGAATAAAGTCTTTTAACGAAATAAGTTTTACATTTTTATCTGCATAGCTATTTACAATGGCAGCGGTATTATCTGTTGAATGATCATCAACTACCAGTACCTCAAACAATGCTGATGGATAAGACTGATTGCAAACTGAATCTAAGCAGACAGCAATATTCTTTTCCTCATTTCTTGCAGGTATAATAAGCGTGATTTTTGTGGAAGGCTTAAAATCTAAAATCTTAAATCTAAAACCAGGAATCGAAACCCAGCTTCTCCAATAGTAAAGGATCAGTAAAATATAAAAGCCGGAGAGTAATAATAAAAGGATGAGTAAAGACTGCTGCATAATGGTTTGCCGTACAAGAGCGTGATCCTTCGGCTTCGCTCAGGATAAACTCCACGATGCTGCCTTGAATGCCGTAACGGAGCCACAAAAATAAATTTTTACAAATCAAAAATTGTATTATCTTTGAATAGTTGCATAAACAACTATATGTCAAACAACCAATTTAAAAAAGGAGAGCTCTACAGTTTTATTACCGGAAAGGCCAGCACGGCAATTGGGCGCAGACTGCAGAAGAATTTTAAGCAGGCCAGCATTGAAATAACTATTGAGCAGTGGAGTGTGTTGTATCATTTGTGGAAGGTTGATGGTATGAGTCAGCAGCAATTGTGCGATGCAACTTTTCGTGATAAGCCCAGCATAACACGGCTGGTTGATAACCTGGAAAAACTGAAACTGGTAAAAAGAAATGCATCAAAGGAAGACCGCCGCAAAAACCTGATCGTATTGTCGCCCGAAGGAAAACAACTGGAAGAACATTGCATGGAAGTGGCGAACACAACCCTTAATGAAGCATTGGAAGGTGTTACCCACGGACAGATAGAAATTGCGAAAGAAGTATTGCAGATGGTGTATGATAATTTGAAGTAACGCCCCTCCGCCCCTGAAAGGGAACTTATCGCAGCGGTAGGGGTTTAAGAAAGTTGAAAAGAATTTTTATTAATAATACTCCATACCCTCTTTTAGGGGATGGGGGCAAATAATCTTGTATGAGCACAACAACTCCAGCCACAACTGCATTAAAAGGCGGCGAATGGTTAATTAAAGAAAGTAATGCCTTTGAAACCTACACACCCGAAGATTTTAATGAGGAACAACTGATGGTGAAGGAAATGTGTTTACAATTTTTAGGCACAGAAGTGCTTCCCATTATTGACAGGATAGATAAAATGGAACCGGGCCTGATGCCATCGCTGATGGTTAAGGCAGGCGAACAGGGATTATTGGGAGCTTCAATTCCCGAAGACCTGGGCGGACTGGGAAAAGATTTTATCACCAGCACCCTTGTTAACGAAGGCCTCGGTGGCGGCTATTCTTTTAGCGTGGCCATTGCGGCACATACCGGTATCGGTACCTTACCCATTTTATATTTTGGTACCGAAGCACAAAAGAAAAAATATATTCCTAAGCTTACCAGTGGTGAATGGAAGGGTGCATACGGCCTTACCGAACCTAACAGCGGCAGCGATGCACTGGGTGCAAAAACTACAGCAACACTTTCGGCCGATGGCAAAAATTATATTTTAAACGGGCAAAAATGCTGGATAACCAACGGAGGTTTCGCAGATGTATATACCGTGTTTGCAAAAATTGATGGCGATAAATTCAGTGCCTTTATTCTTGAGCGTGGAATGGAAGGATTTACGCAGGGGCCCGAAGAACACAAGATGGGTATCAAGGGTTCATCAACTGTGCAATTATATTTCCAGGATTGTAAAGTACCGGTTGAGAATTTATTGGGCGAGATCGGCAAGGGTCATATTATTGCCTTTAATATTTTAAATATTGGCCGCTTAAAATTATGTGCTGCTGCGCTTGGCGGGGCTAAGATGTCGCTGGCCGATACCATTACCTATGCTAAAACAAGGGAACAGTTTAAAACAGCCATCGCCAATTTTGGTGCCATAAAATATAAACTGGCGGAAATGGCCATCCGCATCTTTGCCAGTGAAAGCGCCTTATACCGTACCAGCAAATGGGTTGATGATAAAGAGATAGAACTGGCAGCCAGCGGCAAAACTTTTGCCGAAGCTTTGTTAGGTGGGGCCGAAGAGTATGCTGTGGAGTGTGCCATCTTAAAAGTGCATGGCAGCGAAGTGCTGGATTATGTGGTGGACGAGGGTGTACAGGTACATGGCGGTAACGGATTCAGTGATGAATATTCGGCGAGCCGTGGTTACCGCGACAGCCGCATTAACCGCATTTACGAAGGCACTAACGAAATTAACCGGCTGCTTACCGTAGATATGATCTTAAAAAGAGCGATGAAAGGTAAGCTCGACCTGATGGGCCCAGCCATGGCCGTTAGTAAAGAATTAATGAGCATACCGGAATTTGGTAATGAAGATGAAACTGCATTTGCCAAAGAGCGCAAGACCATTGCCAATATGAAGAAATGTATTTTAATGGTGGCTGGTGCTGCCGTGCAAAAGCTGATGATGAAATTGAATGATGAACAGGAAATACTGATGAATATTGCTGATATGGCCATTGAAACCTTTGAGGCTGAAAGTGCCTTGCTGCGTGTTATGAAAATGGTTGATAAAAAGGGAGAAGCTGCCTCGCAGATGCAGATAGATATGATGCGTTGTTATTTGAATGATGCCGTTGATAAAGTGAATAAAGCCGGTAAAGAAGCCATCAATGCATTTGCAGGCGGGGATGAGCAGCGCATGATGTTGCTGGGCTTAAAACGGTTTACAAAAACAGAACCGTTTAACAGCAAAGATGCCAGGAGAAGGATCGCAGATAAACTGATCGCAGAAAATAAATATCCTGGTTAATACAGGGCTAATGCATATTGGATAAACCCACTTCATTACGAGGTGGGTTTTTATATATTTTTAACAGAAACATACATAATTCACAGGTTTTTTGTAGTGGCACAGTTTTGGTATTGATATTGTAAACCTTGTAATTCTCTTCACCGGTTTATAAAAAACAGCACATGGCAAAAAAATCCAAACCAATAAAAAAGGCATTGATCAAAAAAGCAACTCCTAAACCCGCTTCTTCTAAAGGGAGTAAAGCAGTAGCTAAAAAAGTAACCGCAAAAAAAGTTGTTTCAAAAAAGACACCAATAAAAAAAGCAGTTCCCGGAAAAGCAGTTGCTAAAAAAGCAGTTGTAAAGAAGGCAGTATCTAAAAAAGCGGCGGCTAAAAGGCCAGCAGCAAAGCCTGCTGTTTCTAAAGTGAATAAATCTATACCCGTGCGGGTTGCGAAAAAGGCTGTTGCTAAAAAAGCATTACCTGTAAAACCTATTGTAAAAAATGGTTCAGTAGCAGTTAGTAAGAAACCAACAGTAAAAGCAGCCCCGCAAAAAAAAGCTATCCCGGTCAAAGCCTCATTACCGATGACTGAGCTGTCTGAAGAGTTAATTGAAAAGGCAGCCAATACCGGTAAGCCAATGATGGCGCCAGGTGATATCCATGAAACAACTGCAGCGGCAGATCCTTTAACAGCTTTTGATAAGAAATTCTTTAATAAGGCAACAGCCAAGGGAGATCCGCATAGCAAGCTGCATCTTTCCACAAAACCAAAAAATGCAATAAAGCCATCGGGAAAAAAACCATTGTGGTAAAAATAAGCACAATAACTCCATATATATCGTGAAGCAATGGAAGCCATTTGATAAACTACCCGTTTAATAGAAGGCAGAAGTGAAAAAAGATTGGCTGAGAAATTAGCCAATCTTTTTTTATAAAACGATGTTCAGGTTTTAAAGACAGATTTTAATTCAAATCTCTTATATAGTTCTTGTTTTTTTTGCTTCTCCAAATTCTTCGGCTCCGCTCAGAACAGCCAAATCCTTCGACTTCGCTCAGGAGGAGCCCGACAAAGGATTACATCCCCTTTGTCGGAAACAGCTATGTGCAACACCTGTACTACTGTGACTTGTACATTAGTAATCCTACTCTTAGAGTTAAATACTTCACGATTTAACTGGAACTTTTCTTATTGAGGAATAATAGATTGTACTAGTTGGTTTACTGTATTTATTTTAGCTGTAGACATAAAGTGTTGAAGCTAATCTTTCCTGCCTGAATTGTATTTTTCAGTTAGGTAAAAGAAAATGGAATTTAACCATGCTTGAAATACTGTATTTCCTGCTCATGGTTTTTGGCGGCTGCCAGTGTGGAAAATGTTCCCAGGTTGCGTCGTTTTTTTGTCTTTGGATTTATCTTGCGGGAGTAGATCCGGTATTCGCCCGATTTTAATTTTCTGATCATGGAGTTAATTTACGATGTAAGCAAACTAAAACTATTTCTTCTTTTGCTGCAATGCAGCCTGCTGCATAAATGCGAACTTCCTTGCAAAAAAAGCAATATCATGTAACTGTACACGGTTCTTTGGCTTAAATTGCTTAAAAAATGTATTCAGTATGTTAGCTGTTGTATTCATGGAATTATTTTGCATAACGCGTGTTTTGTTTATATATAAAAAAAGCGTGCCAGATTTTTAAAGAAAAGGAATTAATTATTTTTTGTTGATTGATTTTACCTGTGTATCAGCATAGACACTATCGTATAATAAGGCAGCAGTGAAAAAGGTAAGCATTATCAACAGTTTTTTGTAATAAAAATACCTTCTTTATTTATGTTCTTTTTTGTCTCGCCAAAAAAGAACCAAAAAAGGCGACCCGAAAAAGATTACATCTCTTTTTCGGGGTAGTTCCCTGATTTAACTTTTGTACTACTGTAACTTCAATATTTGTAATTCTATTCTTAGCTGCATTGCCTAAACTGAAATAAAAGCAGCATTTGATTTAATGCATACCCAGCTTAAAAATTTATTGAATAACTACGACCACGGTATTTTTCTATTTTATTTTTACTATTGAGTAAACTGCCACACTTTAGAAATTCATTATGTTTTGAATTTAAAAGTACGCCGGAAGAATGGAATAGGTTGTGAACTGATTTAATAAGTTATATACTGGTCACGTGGCGTTGGCCGGCAAAACGGCCGGAGGCGTCGTGCCTGCCTGCCGGTTGGCAGGTTTGCCTTGATCCTGAGAGGAGCCGAAGGATTGTTTCTTTTTGTATCAAGACAAAAAGAAAAAATAAAATTTTGTAAACGAATTTGCCTTGCAGTCAGAATTTAATTCTGGCTAAAAAACTATAATAGTTAACGAGCTAACCTTTTAATTTAGGGAAAAGGATGTTCTAATTTTAAAGACAGATTTTAATTCGAGCCTCTTATCGTTCTTGTTCTTTTTTTCCGCAGCCCTTGATTTTTGCTTCTTTTGATCAAGCAAAAGAAGAAACAAAAAGAAAAGCAAAGTAGCATTTGTGAAAGATCTTAGTTTTTCATTTATATGCCTGGGTTTATCAATAAATCTCCACTTCCATCATCAGCTCTTCCAGCGGACTACGGCCAAGTTGCTGCAGCACCGTATTGCAGCGGTATAATAAGGCCGCGGACAGGTCGCCGGTGTAGGCATGGTTCCAGAAAGTGAGTAAAAGATTTTGCTGTATGGCCGTTAGCGGTTCCTGCAGTTTTAAAATTAAATAATGCAGCGCTGATATCTCTTCATCTTTTAAGTGATTAAAGGCATTGTTGGCCAGCAGGTCAATGGTTAACGAAAGCACCGTTTTACTTTGCAGCATATGTATGGTTTTACAGGATGTAATCCTACCTCCCGGCAGGCAAGCTCATACTATAACGTAAAGAAATTGTAAAGCTTGTGTTATGCAATTGTAATGCAGGCCTGATGTGAATTGTGTGTGGAAAAGCTTATCTGGTCTTATGGATAAGTACACCCTGTACATATTACTGCATCCTTACACTGGTATTTTGTGTTGCACAGGAATTATAATTTAAGCTGTTTAAAACAAAAGGTATGGGAAGCCCCATACCTTTTGTTTATTATTATTATACCTGATTTACATCCCCATCATTTTACCACCGGTAAAAATAAGCGATACAGAAAAACGCTTTATAACATCGTGCGGCGCATTGTTTAAATTCTGGTATTCAGCACTTTTCCACTTCTCGTCGTGAAAGCCCGATACATAACCGGCCTGTATGCCGATACTACCCATATCTTCTTTTGGCGATTTAACAGAAAAGCCCAAACCCAGGCGGTACGTAAAGGCCGAGTTTACAAATTTTGTTTTGCGTATGCTGTTTTGTACGGTTGATGAATTGGCCACTGCATCAAAATCCACGGCATTTACATCTTTAAAATAAATGGCATGGTAGGTTTCGGCACCAATACCAACCAATGGGTACAGCATGATCATTTTAGAAGGTATCACATCATAACCAAAATCCATTCCGGCACCAATGGTACGCATGGTGCTGCTTTTTTCACTGGGTTTACCGGTTAAGCTGCTGCCTGCGGTAATGGTCATCTGCGATACAAAATTCTTCTCTATATGCATAGAGCCTGCAGAAATATTCCAGATGCGGTTGTTTATACCTTTGTATTGCGGAAAGCCGGCTATACGGTGGTTTAAATTATCAAAATTCTGGAAGCTTACGCCAATGCCACGGGTCATAATGGGCATATTCGCTTTCATTTTCTCCCATTTGGCTTTCTTCTCATTTTTCTCATTTTTTTCCTGGGCCATGGCCGTAATGGAAAAAATACTTAATGCAATTAACATGATCGTTTTCATAATGCGCTTGTTTGTTTTTTTAAAATAATTTATTAATAGAGGCTTAGCATTTTTCATGCCGTTAGCAGTGACCTGGTAAAGTATATGTTACATAATTATTTACAGCACTTACACCACTATCGCTTAAACACTACATACGGTGCTTTTGTTTCAGTATGTGCAGTACCAGATGTTAATTTTATGTTGTTGTTATTTTTTAATTGCTGTTTTTGTGGGGTTGTTGAAGTTTAAAGAAGGACAAGTTGTTTGTGGTTGTACAGAAGGGAGTTGTTTTTTCTGCCATGTAAAAAAGATTTTTTTTATGCTGGTTAGATAAATAACAGCAGTTGGTATTCATTTTTTTATCTGTGCATAAATGTGCACAAGTTGAAAATTTAGGAACTGTAGAGATGGAGCCTGTTTCAAAAGTAGTGCCGGGAGTTTCAGAAGCAGGGAGCGTTTTTTTTCATAACAACGTCTCTTATATAGCTTTTGCGTGTTGAGAGAGCAGGTTGCTGGGAGGAAGCAGGTATAAACGGTGCTGGCTCCATGCAGCCAATTGTTGAAAGATTAATTGCTGTAGTTGAGATTTTAGATGGATGTAAGGGATTTGTTGGTACCTCGTAAACCTGAATAATTTACCGTTTTATTGCATTTATTGCAAACGGCAATGCATTTTCACGTATAACTCGTGAACAGAAATACCTCAAAGTAAGGTAGTATTCATTCTAATCATTTACCTTAACTACTCCACTTTTTAATTTAAAGACCGGGATTTAGTTAATCAGTTAGAGTAAATTTTATTAAAAAGGGTCTGAAATTCAATAATTTATATTATTTTAGCAATATAACCTGGTAATCGTAACTAATCATAACCTGTTAATCGCGACTAATCATAACCTGGTAATCGTAAGAAAGCCTGAATTCATAATCATAAACCTGCATATTTTAAAATCGAAAAACGCAAAATATGGCCTCCCCAAGTGAAAAATTAGCTGCCTCGCTGGAAGTACTTAAAAAAATCCAGGAGAAAGGAATTACAGCAATTAAATCAGCAGCGCTGGGACAAACGCACAGGGTTCGGCTGTTAAAGAATGGATTTATTAAAGAGGTTGTAAAAGGCTGGTATATAGCAACGCCTCCTGATGAGCAGCAGGGTGACAGTACTTCCTGGTATGCTTCATACTGGCAGTTTTGTGCCCAATATCTGACGGACAGGTACGGGAAAGGGTATTATATATCTCCGGAACAGGCATTGCAGATACATTCTGGTAGCTGGACAGTACCCCAACAACTTATAGTACGTACAGAAAAAGGAACCAATCATCTAACGCCACTTCCTTTTAATACCTCTTTGTTCAATTGGGGAGTCTTGCTTCCAAAAAATGCAGCCATTATTTCTTTGGAAGGAATAAGAATGATGAACATGCCATCTGCCCTGGTATATGCCTCACCGGCAGTATTTAGAAATAATGCGGATGATGTAATGCTATGTTTAGCAATGATCAGCGATTCATCCGAAATGCTCACTATCCTGCTTGATGGTGGCCATACAACCATTGCAGGGCGGCTTGCAGGCGCATTCAGGCATATTGGCAATAATAAAATTGCTGATGAAATAGTAAAAACCATGCGATCGGCCGACTATAATGTAAAGGAATCTGATCCGTTTGAAACCAGCACAGCAAATGTTTTTTCTGCAAAAGAAAGGTCCCCTTATGTAAACAGGATAAAACTGATGTGGAATGAAATGAGGGATATTGTTATAAAAAATTTTCCGGCAGCACCCGGACTTGCTGCCAATCATGAAGTATATATGAAGCAGGTGGAAGAAATATATGTAACAGATGCCTATAACTCCTTATCAATAGAACGATACCAGGTATCACCTCAACTGATAGAAATGGTACGCAGTGGTGCATGGGACAGTCAGCAAAATGACGCCGATAAAAAACAAAAAGATGCCATGGCCGCCAGGGGCTACTGGCAGGCAACCCAACAAGTAAGGGATAGCATTTTAAAAATATTAAAAGGCAATAATGCTGGCACCGTTGCAGATGCCGCACACGGCGATTGGTACAGGGAGTTATTTGCTGCCAGTGTAACGGCAGGTATTTTAAAAGCATCCGACCTGGCCGGTTACAGAAACCATCCCGTTTACATCAGCAACTCCAAACATGTACCTGTTAACAAAGATGCTGTACGTGATGCCATGCCTGCTTTGTTTGAACTGTTGCAAAACGAACCCGAAGCTTCGGTAAGAGCTATACTGGGACATTTCATATTTGTTTATATACATCCTTATATGGATGGCAATGGCCGCATGGGGCGCTTTTTATTAAATGTAATGCTGGCATCGGGCGGCTACCCCTGGACGGTAATACCCGTGCAGCAACGCACCCTGTATATGCGGGCTTTGGAAAGGGCCAGTGTGCAAAAAGACATAGAGCCGTTTGCAAAATTTGTAGGTTACCTGGTAAGCGAAGCGATGGATGGAAGGCCGGTGGCTGAGATTGTCAATTGAGAAAAGCACGTACGTATTTGCAGTTTTGATAAATAACCAAACTTTCACGTAATGTTCCGTCACAAGGATCTTAAACAGGTACTTCAAAATTGGCTACGTTAATGGCGTGGTCGGATTTGTTTTGACATGGGTGAAATATTTTATAGTAACCTCTCCAACCCATCTTCCCATTGGAACGGGCACAGCATTACCAATTAATCTGTAAGAACATCTTTTATTCTCAAAATGAAAATCATCGGGAAAGCCTTGCAATCTTGCATACTCTCTTACAGAAAATGGCCGTAATCCAAACTTTGAATTCTTATCTATTACCAATCTTGTACTTAAATCTTTTGCATAATGAGCAACACAGGTTGGTACTATTGCATCGTTAAATTGAGGATCAATTATTATAGGCAGATCTCTATATTTACCATTGATTCTTCTAATTACATAATCTGGCATTTCAACGACAGGGCTTTTTTCGAGTAAATCTTTCAACCGCAATTTATTTTTCATTAGCCTGGGCTCGGCAATTGAAAATTGTTTTTTAGTGCCAATAAGAATAAGCCTTTTTCTTCGCTGAGGTAACCAGTTTAATGCATCTACAGGACAAAAAACGTTTACATAATAATCTGGTAGTTTTGTCATCGCTTCCATTACTACTTTAAATTTTTTCATGCCGGGTACGTTTTCAACAATATACATTTCCGGCTTTTCTATAGCAATATGCCTAAAGAAATGTAGGAAGAGGTCATCTCCTGTACGTGTACCATGGATATCGGCAATAGGGGAATATTTTGTGCAGGGGTAAGTTCCAACTATTATATCGGTCTGTGGTTGCTCTAAAACGGTTTTGTCTTTTATATCGGTATTCAATATAGAATGAGAAAAATAGTGGCTGTTCATTTTCATACAATCTGTAGCTTCTTTATCTAAATCTAAAGATTGGATTAAGTTAATGCCCGCTTGCATTAAGCCTAGTTCCATTCCTCCACAACCTGAAAAATATCCCTTTGCTGTTGGTTTGTACATGCAATCTGTTTAAAAGTAAAACTCGAAAATTGATAAAAAATACCGGTATGTTTTAGGACACAATTTAAATGCTTAATATTGAGCTGCATTTGCTTTTAAGTCACGTTGGCATAATTTAAATATGGATTGGACTAAGGAAGAGGTAGAAATTATTATTTCAGACTATTTTGACATGCTTCGACAAGAGTTGAACAAGGAAAGGTATAATAAAACTTCCCACCGCAATCTCATTATTCCAAAATTAAAAGACCGTTCAGACGGTTCTGTTGAGTTTAAACATCAGAATATAAGTGCCGTTTTAGCGAATAATGGTGATCCGTTTATTAAAGGATATAAACCAAGGTTTAATTATCAGCAACTATTAGAGGAGGTGGTGTTAGATTTTTTGGAAAAAAATAAGCAAATACTCGAACCTGAATTTGAAAATTTTTCCAATGAGATTGTTTCTAATCAGACATTAGAGAAAATAAATTTTGAGAATTTTTTAGATAACGACATTATTTCATCATCGGTGGTAAATGATCCAGAGCCTTCATATCGAGCTATCAAGACTAATTTTCTGGAAAAAGAACAAAACAACAGAAATTTAGGAGAACAAGGAGAAGCTTTGATAATTGAATTTGAAAAGTGGCGACTATTAAAAGCTGGGAAAGATAATTTGGCAGATAAAATTCAATGGATTTCAAGAGATTTAGGAGACGGAACGGGTTTTGATATTCTTTCTAAGAATAACAACGGAACTGATAGATATATCGAAGTAAAAACAACAAAACTTACAAAAGAAACGCCAATCTATCTCTCAAGAAATGAATGGAAGTTTGCACAATCCAAACCTCAAGATTTTTTTCTATACCGAGTCTATAATTTTGCAGAAAACCCTCAACTTTTTATAAAGCAAGGGGAGTATGAAAATTTCTGTACGCTCCGGGCTCAAAGTTTTAAAGGTTATTTTCTTTAAACAAGTTTAGTAAATGATTAATGATTTATCATTTCCAAACCTGTGCATACAAGCTTTTCCAGTGTCTCCACCGAAACATTTCTTTTTCCGTTTTCAACATGATTCATGAATGTGCGGTCTATCTCTGCTTTAAAAGCAACCGCTTCTTGCGTGAGTTCTTTTTCGGTACGTATTTCTTTTATCCGCAGCCCGATTTTGGTTTTAATATCCATAAGCAATAGTACCCTATGTGACTTAAAGTACATTTGCTTATAAGTCACCTTATCAAACAGCATCCTTTTAATCTGAAGCTGTTATAATAAGTTTTAACAACCCGTAAATATTTTTTAATTTTACATTGATGTTAACCCTGCAAAACATATTACAGATACTGCGGCAGCACAAGCCGGAACTACAAAGGAAATACCCTATCGGAAGGCTTGGTGTATTTGGTTCTTATGCAAGGGGAGAGGCAACAGCAAAAAGTGACATTGACATTACTGTGGAAATAACCGGACCGATGGGATTGGGTTTTGTTGACATGGCCAACGAAATAGAAGCTTTATTCGGTATAAAAACCGATGTGGTACCTGAGCGCTCTATAAAACCAAAATATTTGCCTTACGTGCAAAAAGATATTGTGTATGTCTGAGCGAAAACCAGCACTTATTATTGAGGATATTTTAACTTGTGTAGCACATATAAAGTTATATACTGCTGATCTTTCTTTTGAAGAGTTCTCCGGTAATTTCATGGCAACGGAGGCTTGTTTATATAATTTTCAAATTATTGGCGAAGCTGTTTCTAAATTACCGGTAGCCATAAAAGAAGCTAATCCGGATGTTTCATGGTTACGTATAAAGGGAATGCGTAACCGGCTTATTCATGAATATTTTGGCACTGATCTGCAACTGGTATGGGAAGTAATAAAAGATGAATTACCATCTTTTGAAACAGCATTAAAAATCATTCATGATTCGCTGTCTTAGATAATTCTTTCTGCAGGGATACCAGTGTTTTCTCAACGTTTGCAGGTTTCAAATCGCATTCCCAAACAGTAATTACCTTCCAGCCATCTTTCTTTAAAGCCTTTTTCGCTTTTTCATCATTGGCTTTATTGCCGTTTATTTTATCTGTCCACCATTGAGTTCTGGTTTTTGGTATGGTAAAGTATTTGCAGTTTGTATGTCCATGCCAAAAGCAGCCATGTACAAAAATTACGGTGTGGTATTTTGGT
>JBBRQF010000040.1:0-43989 GCA_038226715.1 Chitinophagales bacterium | reverse complement strand
CCTGAACAAATGCACAAGCAATGTAAAATACAAATGAGGACTTATAAAACAAAAAACAGTAGTAAGAGGGAACTTACTACTGCATGAAAATTGTACTTTTATTCTTTATTAATCTTGTATCGCCTTTTTAGGACTAGTCACACCAGCAAAATTGCGATAAATTCCATGCTTACAAAAAATTAAAATCCCTCCATAATAATTTCAAGCAACCGTTTTTTTTATACTAATTTTCTTGCCTGTGTGGTGAGTATCCCCTTCTCTTTAAAAAAAGAAAGTAAGTGAACTCAAGTAAGAGATCAAACGCCGGCAATAAAAGTATGAATTCAGGTTAAATGCTCCAATCTGATGGGCAGATTTTTATATCTACTTTAAGTGTACTAACTTTTTGCTGACTGTATCGGTGAACAAACAGGTGCATTTTTTTTGAGGGTAGAATATTTTCTACATTACGCAATACGCTGGGGAAATCAGCGTTTAATGATGTTCAAACTTTATCCAAATCAAAAATCCATGAAAAATCTACTTGGCTGCTGCATGCTCTTGGTATGCAACACACTGGCTGCCCAAACTTTTCCCTGTACTGGAGATTTCTTTTTTACCAGGCAGATAACACCATCCCCAAATACATATATCAGTAATGTTATTATTTCAGGAGGTGATATAGCTATCACTAACCCAGGAACCCTTTCGCCGGCGGTTGATGGCAATGCATCGGTACAATACAACGGATACATCTGGACACAAAAATGGAGCGCTGCAAGTTTTACTTTGTTAAGGGTTGCTGCCAATTATACTACCACTGCTTTTACCGTTGCAGGAATGCCAACCACTAACCTTAATAATGCCGGTGTTGACAAAAACGGCCTGATGTTTATACTGTCTAACAGCAACCCGGTTAGCTTATATACCATTAACCTTGCAACGGGTACACCCACTTTATTATCAACCAAAACGGTTACCGGCCTGCCTTCAGCTACTGAAACAGTAATCTGGGGCGACATCAGTGTAGATCCAACCACCAACAGGGTATATTGCTGGTATCATCCAAGCCCGGCACCTGTAAATAACCTGGTGGGTTTGTATGAGATAAACAATATTACAGGCGCTTCTCCGTCGCTGACGAAAATAGGCATTGCGCAACCATATACAGTTGGATCGCTTTTCTTTAATGAAAAAGGTGAACTTTTTGGTTATGGAAGTGCTACACTCGGAGGATCGCAGGACAGGATATTTGCTATCAACAAAACTACCGGTGCCATATCTCAATTTGGTATTCCCGACCTGGCAGTATCACAAACTGATGGTTGCGAATGTAATTTCAGGATTAGCCTCGACAGGCAGGTATCTGTACCTACAGTGGAAGTGGCCAAATGCGGAAGCGACAGTTTTCAGTATTTTTTTACTACCAGGAACAATACTTCAGGTGCTGTAAATAACCTGGTTTTTGCAGATACGCTTGATAACAGGCTTAGTTACACCACAGCAGCAGCAACACTGCAAACACAGCTTCAGGCAATATATGGAGCAACGGTTGCTGTATCTATCACTGATTATAATGCTGGCATAAAGAACCTGGTGAACATTACCGGTCTTAGTGTGCCAAGCGGTGCCAACAGTTTTAGATTAACGGTTAAAGTTGATGCAAACCGGTTCAGTGGATCAACAGTAGTAAACCAACAAGCTTACTTAAAAGGTATATCTCCTGTTTTAGGTGGACCGGATGAGCCTTCTAACAATCCGAATACCTTTACCCCGAAAGATGCAACAAGTATTTCCATCAACTTCAATGGGTCTAAATGTTTGCCACCACTTGCCAATAATTTTATCAATAATCCAATACCTCAGGGCAGTGCAGCTACAACTATCCCTACATTGATAGGTTCAGATCCTGATGGTAACATTGCATCTTATAACATTTTAAGTTTGCCCACAGTAGCACAAGGTGTATTAAGCATACCATGTCCACCAACGCCAAGTGGGGCTACTTGTACCGGCGGTTTTGCAAATCTTACTGCTGCCGTGCTTACAGCCAACCCGGCTGGTATTTCGATTACACCCGCACAAGCAACAGCATTGCGTTTTGCACCATCGATCACTTTCAGCGGCAGTGCAAATTTTACTTATAATGCTGTCGATAATTCCAGCACTATCAGTAACACGGCAACCTATACTTTACCAGTTATTACAATGCCACCTGTTGCTAATAATATTATGGAGAACTCCATACCTAATACCAACCTGGCAACTGCCATACAACAACTTAATGCGGCAGATGTGGATGGTACCATTGTAAGTTACCAGCTATTGAGCCTGCCCACTGCGGCCCAGGGTGTATTAAGTGTGCCTTGTCCGCCAACACCAGCGGGCACTATTTGCACCGGTGGTTATGCAGATATTACTGCTACCGTATTAAGTAATTATCCTTCGGGAATACCTTTAACAGCTACGCAGATAGCTGGCCTTAGATTTAAACCCACACCCGGATTTGTAGGTAATGCCATTTTTAATTACAATGCCACAGACAATAGTGGTAACATCAGCAACACAGCAAATTACACAATACCCGTTTCTGCCACGGTAACAAAAGCCCGGCCGCCATTAGCCGATAATATTTTTGCACAACCGCTCAATAACAGTTTAGGCGCTACAACAATTCCACGCCTTGCTGCCAACGACCTTGATGGTACTATTGCATCTTATACAATAACTACTGTACCGGCGGCAGCAAATGGCATATTAAGTATGTCGTGCCCGGCCACACCCGCCGGTGGTACCTGTTCAGGAGGTTTTGTAAACCTTACGGCAGCAGTATTAGCGGCAAATCCCACAGGTATAGTGCTTACAGCTGCACAGGCAGCCAGCATCAGGTTTGATCCTGATCCAACTTTTATTGGCACCGCAAGTTTCAGTTATAAAGCCACAGACAATACTTCGCTGCCGAGCAATACCGCTACTTATACTATTCCTGTTGTAAATGTGGCACCAACCTCAGTAAACATCAACACATCTGTTTCGTTTGCATCTGCAGCCACAGTTGTACGGCCGCTTACCGGATCAGATGCTGATGGCAGTATTTTATCATTCACCGTTACCTCTTTACCTACAGCAGCACAAGGTGTAATAAGTGTAAGTTGCCCGCCAACACCAACCGGCGGTACCTGCACGGGTGGATTTGTAAATCTTACACCGGCAGTGCTGGCAGCAAACCCCGGAGGTATTGTACTTACGCCTGCACAGGCTGCCACACTCAGGTTTGATGTGAATGATACTTACTCAGGTTCACTAACATTCAATTATGTATGTACAGATAATAATGCCAATGTAAGTACACCCGCTGTTTACACCATCAGCATAAATAATAAAGCCCCGGTTGCTTATGATATTACAGTGCCTGTAATGGCCAATACTGCGCCAGCAACCAACCTTACAGCTTTAAATGCTACAGATGCAGATGGTACTATAGTATCTTACACCATCACTTCTTTACCACCAACAACAAGTGGTGTACTTAGTTTGTCTGGTGTGCCGGTAACGGTAAACCAGGTGCTTACGCCGGCGCAGGTTTCGCTGTTACAGTTTGACCCTGCAGTTAATTACACAGGCCTGGTAGGCTTTACTTACCTGGCTACAGATGATAACGGAAACAAAAGCAATAATGCAAACTATAATATTCCTATATCCGGTATCGGTAACCTGCCACCGGTGGCACATAACATTACTACAGCAGCCATTCCAAATACCAATACTGCAACAGCTATATCAGCATTAATAGGCAGCGATCCCGATGGTACAGTTGCCAGCTACACCATTATGTCTGTACCGCCGGCAACAGGTGGTATATTAAGTGTTAGCTGTCCCCCAACACCAGCAGGTGCTACATGTACCGGCGGTTTTGCCGATCTTACTCAAGCTGTAGTAACCGCAAACCCAAATGGAATTGTACTAACAGCGGCGCAGATTTCCACGCTGAGGTTTGCGCCCACAGCAAGCTTCGGGGGTATAACCAGCTTTACTTATTTTACAACAGATAATGTTGGCGCAACCAGCAACGTAGCTAATTATATTATTCCGGTAACCGGTTTTCCGCCAGTAGCTACCCCGGTAGTTGCACCTGTAATACCTATTACCAACGGACCCACAAGCATACCACCAATGATAGGAGCAGATATAGATGGTAGTATTGTGAGCTACACAATTGACAGGCTGCCAAGTGCTGCTAAAGGCACACTTAGCATACCTTGTCCGCCAACACCAAATGGCGCCACCTGCACAGGCGGCTTTGCCAACCTTACCGATCCGGTATTAGCTGCAAATTTTGGCGGCATTGTTTTAACACCTGCGCAAATGAACGGTATCAGGTTTGCTCCATCGGGACTGTTTTCAGGAACTGCTATTTTCAATTATCATGTAACGGATAATGCAGGGTTAACAAGCAATACAACCACATACCTTATTTCTATCAGTGGGGTATCACCTTCATCATCCGATGTACTGGCACCCAAATTACTCAATGGCAGCGGGCCATCAGCAATACCTGCTTTAAACAGCAGCGATGCAGATGGTACTATCACCAGTTATGTTATTGCAAGTGTGCCGCCGGCTTCGCAGGGTGTGTTAAGCATACCATGCCCCGCAACACCAACCGGAGCTACCTGCACGGGCGGCTTTGCCAACCTTACGGCTACAGTGCTTGCTGCAAACCCCGGAGGCATAGTGCTTACACCGGCACAGGCTGCAGCCATACGCTTTGCACCATCAGTAGCCTATAACGGTAATGCAGTTTTTAATTATGCAGCCTACGATAATGCCGGCAACCTTAGCAATGTGGCTAATTACACAATACCTGTAGGTACACTGGCGGTTTTGGCGGTTTCAAATCTTAAGTTAACTGCTGTAAGGTCGGGTGCAAACATTATTGCCAAATGGACCTCCCAAAACGAAAGCCAGCTAAGCCGTTATGAATTGCAGTACAGTACCAATGCTACCGATTTTGTAACCTATGGTAATGTTACTGCAAATAACATGGCGCAGAATAATTATACACTCACCATGTTCAACTTTACACAAAGCCTGTATTACCTGCGGCTAAAAGTATTTAATACAGATGGTACCTGGCACTTCAGCGATGTGGTAGTGTTAAGGATTAACCAGGCAGGAGAAGTAATGGTTTACCCGGTGCCTGCAAAAACATTTGTGCATGTGCAGTTTGCCAGCAATGCAAAAGGTAATTATAATATTATCGTTATGGATATAACCGGCAAAAAAGTAATAGATGTGTTGCAGAAAGATGTGTTGCCTTCGCAACTGATTACACTCCAAAGAGCCGGGTTGGCAAACGGCACTTATATTTTACAACTCACACAGGTAAGCACAGGAGAAAGAAAAATCAGTAAAATTATTTTTGATTAAATATTTTTTTACATTTTATAATTTAAAAATCGCCCTGGAATTATTTCCGGGGCTTTTTTGTGGTAACCTCCTGCAGGTCGTGGCATGTATACCGAATCTTCAAATTTCAACATATTTATTTATGAGCGAAGATAACAACAGTAAAGAAAGTGAAAAGCATTATTGGGGAAGAAGGGATACGTATGGCTTTTAGTAAAAAGAAGCAGGAGAAGAATTGACCTTTCTTACAGACTACGACTGAAAAGTTACAGGCGTAAATATGAACGAGGGTAAGGTTACTATAAAATGCAAAAAACTGATTGATAAAGTATGTACATTTCGTGCCGGCCTTTAAACGGGGAAAGCAGAAACAGTTTTAAACTGGAAACCGGAAATCACTAATTATTAAATCGTGAATAGGTTATTCCTCAAATTGGCAGGATATTAAATTGCTTGCTGGTTAAGAGAAAAAATTCGTTCCTTTAAGCTAACATCAAAACTACAGCATGAAACAAAAATTACGTCTTACGCTATTTACCGCTTTTATATCAGCCCTGTTATTTGCACAGGCTGGCAAATCAGTTCCGGATTACCTGGGTATTCCCGGGCCGATGTTACTTAATGGCAATACATTTAATTTAGCCTGGTCATCACATCCTTCTGCTGCTTATTATAAACAGGAATACATTCCGGCAAAAGATAAGGTTGAAAGGTTTAAGAAAATGGTTTTGAATGAAGTACTTATGGGCGATAACAAACCCATTGATTTGGCACAATCAAAAATTTCGGAACTTAAGCAACTCAAGATCAGCAACCCCATTGTTAATTACGAGATTTTTCAGAAGAACGGAGAAGTGCTGCTCGATTTCCTGCTGAGTGAAAATTCGGCAGATGGAAAGACCATCAATATACTTGAGCGGAATGTTTATCGCTACAAGGCAATAACAGATAAAAGCGGGAAGAAAGGCGTAATGTTATTTGGCGCAAGTGAAAGGAGTTATGGCAGCGAATCGGATGCATTCTTAATTTCTTTGAAGAAAAATAAATCGGTCTTATTGAATGCAGTTGCGGCTTTTAGTATTCCACAGGTATCACTAAAAAGATAGGCTAAGCATTGCACGGATGAAAAATTAAATTTTTTCTTTTCGCCGCCGTTTGCATTACACAAGCCACTTATTACTCTATATCCCGACAGGCAGATTTAAAGAAGGAGAATCTTTCCTTCAAAGAATAAACAATACCTGAGTTGCGTATATTTATACATTCCATAGCAATTATGAAAAAACTTCCGCTGATCTTAATTTATTCAAGACTTGCCATTGGACTGATCATCATATTACTAAGCTTATTGCGGATAGATCATTATGCATTTTTTGCCATTACACTTTTAACAATCGGTTTGCTGACAGATATATTTGACGGGATCATTGCAAGGCGACTGAATATTTCCACGCAACTGTTAAGGCGGCTGGACTCTGCCATCGACCAGGTATTTTTTATTTCTGTTGCCCTTGCAACCTATATACAATGCCCCGGGTTTTTCAGAACCAATGCTGCAAAATTGATCATCCTGTTTGGATTTGAAGCACTCACCTACCTGGTAAGTTTTTTAAAGTTCCGCAAAGAAATTGCGACACATTCTATTGGTGCAAAGATCTGGACACTGTTGCTTTTTGCCACACTTATACAAATAATTGTGCAATGCAACTCCGGCATCTTATTCAATTGCTGTTTCTGGATTGGACTCTTGACCAGGCTTGAAATAATAGCCATTATACTTACTTTAAAAAAATGGACCAATGATGTACCTACAATTTATCATGCCATACAACTCAGGCAAGGAAAAGAAATTAAGCGGCACAAAATATTTAATGGGTAAGTGATGCGGATCGACTTTATTTAAGTGTTGCTGCTGTCTTAACAGAACTACGCAAATTTAATTTATACTTTTTCATCTGAAATATTCTACTTTACATTCAACTACCAAAACCTAAAAACGATGACAAAGATTCCTTTATTTGCTACAGGCTGCTTAATTGGATTAATAATTATCAGTAGCTGCAGCAATGGCGATGCTTCTAAAACAACAACAGCAAAAGAAACAAAAACCGCAGACAGTCCCGAGTATTTTAACCTGCGCCCAAAACTCGAAAAAGACTATGGCTATTCACATGCTGTTAGAATTGGCGACGACCTTAAAATTTCCGGAGCTGTAAGTATGAATGATTCCGGGATCATAGTTGCACCCGGCAATATGGAACTACAGATGAAAAATTGTTACAGCGACCTGGAGAAGATATTAACCCATTATGGCTATACTTTTGGCGATGTTGTAGCAGAAAATGTGTACACCACTAATATGGCTGATTTTATCAAAGTATCGGGCTCCCGTAGTGCTATTTATAAAAAACAATTTCCAACAGGCACCTGGCTTGAAGTTAAAGGGCTGGCAGTAGCAGGACAATTGATCGAGATAGATATGGAAGCGCACAAAGTAAAACAGTAAACTTCCTTTGTGTTAAAATTCCCATCATGTTCTATTCTTCACGTACCTTTTTTTTTACATCAGCATTGAATTTTTCATTATGGCACGGCATTTGGCCGTTTTAAAATAAAAACTATTATGAAAACCAAATTAATTATTGCCGCTGCAACAGTAGCCGGAGCCCTTGTAGCTGCATACTTTATGAAAAAAAGAGAAACAGGCAACCAAATTGTAGAACCCATTCCGGTAAAGAAAAGTCACCACCTGACTGATGTATTTGCACATGCAAAAAATCATGCTGATTAAAATGCGTGGATTTTTGCAGCTTAGGCCAGCAATCATAAATAATCTTATGCAATCTTTCTGCCCACTCCAGTTCCCTCTCCCTTGGAGAGGGGTTGGGGGTGAGGTCACCTTAATCACTTCATAAAATACCCGCCCCCACGGATAAAAGATTTCTGGTTTTTTTATAATTTTAAGCATGGGATTTCCCTTCTTTAAATTTACCGCCATGAAAAAAGTAGCCAGCTTATTATTTTTTTTCGTGTTTTTTATTATCAATGCCGGCAATGCCCAGGTAAAATGCCCGGTTATTAAACTGTCTTCACCAGGCATTGTTAAAGAAGGTGAACCCGGGAGCTTTACAGCCATTGTATCGGGTGGAGAACAGAATGTTTCTTATACCTATAACTGGAGTGTTAGTAGTGGTACTATCAGCAGCGGGCAAAGTACTTCTTCAATAACTGTTGATACAAAAGGCCTTGGTGGACAATCATGTACTGCAACCTTAGATTTGGGTGGAGTAGACAGGAGTTGCCAGAGCTATGCTTCTGCTACTATGTCCATTGATATGGTTCCTAAAACAGCCATGCACACAGGTGGAAATTTTGCTACAACCAAGTTATTTACTGATGATGTCAACAAATTTGCCGTTGATTTCATGTCGGCATACTATGGTGATGAGTTAACAAAGGCTGTTATCTTTTTATACCCCGACAAAAATAAAACTGCAGCCTCAGTAATAAGTCAAATGACAGCCATTATAAAAAAATCCTTCACATTGTTAAGCCTAAAGCCGGATACATATAAAATAATAACAGCGGGAACGAGGTCCCTAAATTCTTACGAGATGTGGATCGTTCCAAAAGATGGGGAAGCACCAGTAGCTACACCAGCGCAGTAATTTTTCGCCCACCTTAGTTTTACTCCTATGGCGTGTAAGCACGCCCAGTTGTATAAAAAATTACACAATTCCCCATTATATTCCCCTGGCCTTTTGCCGTTTGTTGCATGTTTTTTAAGCACTTAGTATAAATCCTGCAACAAAAGTTTGGTTTCATTTAATTTATAAATGCTTGTTTCCGTTGGAACGGTATTTGAAACATGCCTGTAAAAACATATCATTATGGACAGTATCAATAAAAATCAACCCGAAGAAAATCAACACGATATTATGGGCGAAGAAGCAGTTGACAAAGTAAAGCAACTTATTAATAAAGCAGGCACTTGCTTTTTTTGTACCAGTATTAAAAAAGGCGAACCTTTTTCTACCAGGCCCATGGCCGTTCAAAAAACAGACGACCAGGGTAACCTGTATTTTTTAAGTGCATCAGACAGTAAGCATAATATAGAAATTGCTGACGACCCAATGGTTCAACTTCTGTTCCAGGGATCTTCGTACGATTCTTTTTTAACGTTGTATGGTAAAGCCTACATCAGCAAAGACAAAGCTTTGATAGCAGAACTGTGGAACCCCATGATGAAAACCTGGTTTACAGAAGGAAAAGACGACCCAAGGATAACTGTATTACGAATCGCTGCTACAGAAGGATATTACTGGGATACCAAACATGGAAAACTGGTTTCATTTGTTAAGCAATTAGTGGGTGCTGCTACTGGTACCACATTAGATGATTCTATACAAGGTACTATCACTATGTAGATTTATTAGTTTAAGCATTTAAACGATCTTATACAAAGTAAATTAAAATTAATTCCGGGTGTTTGTATGTCAGTTATTTTCTTAGCTGCAATCGAACGTAGAAATTATCTTTGCAGGGCATAACATAATACCTGTATGGAATATAGGATTGAACATTTATCAGAAAAAAAAATAGTTGGCAAAAACATCAGGATGTCTTTTGCCGAAAATGAAACGGCAGCGCTATGGCGAAGTTTTATGCCCCTGCGTAAAGAAGTTGAAAATAATATTGGTACCAACCTCTTTTCCATACAATTATATCCTGCCCTGTTTTTTCAAAATTTTAATCCCGTTACCCCATTTAAAAAGTGGGCAGCCATGGAAGTAAATAACTTCGATAATATCCCGGCAGGTTTAGAAAATTTTACGCTGGAAGCTGGCATGTATGCTGTTTTTTTACACAAAGGTTCAAATAATGACAACAGTACCTTTGAATATATTTTTACAAACTGGTTACCCCGCTCAAAGGAATATGAATTGGATAACAGGCCACATTTTGAAATACTGGGCGATAAATATAAGAACGGTGATTCAACTTCGGAAGAAGAAATATGGATACCGGTAAAATTAAAAGATACCTGAAAATTAAATTGTTTATGTCGAATTTAATTTGCTGACATAAATTTCTTTTCCCGTAAATAATTGAACCATTCAGTCAATATATTTGTATTCTTAAAAAATAACAATTATGAACAAAGTTTGGTTTATAACAGGATGCTCAACCGGTTTTGGACGCAATATTGCCATGGAAGCATTGCAACAGGGAAATAAAGTTGCGGTTACATCCCGCAATACGGATGATGTGAAAGATATTGTTGCACAATATCCTGATACAGCCATGGCTATTAAATTAGATGTAACAAATCCCCAACAGGTAACAGCCGCTGTAAAACAGGCCAGCGGGCAGTTTGGCAGGATTGACGTGTTGGTAAACAATGCGGGTATCGGCTATTTTGGGGCCATAGAAGAAAGTGAAGAAGCAGAATACCGCCGTATGTTTGAAATTAATTTCTTCGGATTGGCTGCTGTTACCAACGCTGTACTCCCTATCATGCGGGCACAACGCAGCGGCAATATCGTTAACATTTCTTCTGTTGGCGGACTGGTTGCTTTTCCCGGTGTTGGCTTTTATAATGCTACCAAGTTTGCAGTAACCGGCTATTCCGAAGCACTTGCAAAAGAAACAGCAGCACTCGGCATCAAAGTAACCGTTGTGGCACCTAGTGGTTTCCGTACAGACTGGGCGGGCCGATCGGCCAACAATACAAAAATTGTAATTGATGATTATGCTGCTACAGCGCATGCCAATCAAAATACCATCCGGGGTTATAGTGGCAACCAGCCCGGCGACCCGGTTCGTGCTGCTAAAGCTATTATTAAAGCAGTGGAATCCGAAAATCCACCGGTACGTTTACTTTTAGGTGCAGGTGCGCTTAAAGGCACACGTAATAAAATAGCCGAACTGCAACAGGATATTGATACCTGGGAAGAAACAACCCTTTGGGCAGATAATCCAAAAGATTAGTCAATCAAAAAATTAATAATTTTTACTTCTATTGCCATTTGCAATAGAAGTAAAAATTGACTTTCCAGCGTTTGCAATATGTGAATGTTGTAAGCTTTCCTACATATAGTGTAAGGTTTCAAAAAAAATATGGACTGATATTTGTCTGATAAAAACAGGTATGAAAAACACAGTCATTTTATTAATAGTATGCATCGCATTTTCAATCTCATGCAATCAACACAAGGCAGGTGTTGAAAATCCTGTACCTGAACAGCCGAAGCCAATTCGGGTAAAACCAAAAACAATTGCCTGGCAGTTTGTACCAGCAAAGCAATGGTGGCTTGCCAATAAAAAAGATAGTGCCATGTTACAGATCGTAGTGGCAGTTAACAGAACGGATAAGGCCGGGTTTACACAAATGGATTCCGTTATTGTGCCGGTTGATATGAGTGGCGATCTTGCTTATTATCTTCCGTTTCCTTTGGAAGTACCTTATTTGAAAGACGTTAATAAGATCATTTATTTCTCCTACCCTACACAAACATTTGCCACTTACGAAAAAGGAATATTGATCTACACCGGGCCAACGAATATGGGCAGAAAAAAAGATCCCACACCAACCGGGCTATTCTTTGCCAACTGGAAAGCAGAAGAAACTACCAGTACTTTTAATGATGAGTGGGACCTGCACTGGAATGTGAATATAGAGAATAAAGAAGGCGTTGGCTTTCATCAATATAGTTTACCCGGTTACCCCGCCTCCCATTCCTGCCTTCGATTACAGGAAAAAGATGCCCGCTATTTGTACGATTGGGTAGACCAATGGGTTTTGAGTGATAAAGATTCTGTCTTGTTGAAAGGCACGCCAGTCATTGTTTTTGGCAGTTATAATTTTGATGGCCCCAAGCCATGGCGGCAGCTAATTGCCAATCCACATGCACTGGATATCAGCGAAGCAGAAATAAAAAATCAAACAGCAACTTACCTCAGCACGATTTTGCAGGAGCAGCAAAAAATAGTAGCGGTTGACGAACCTAAGCAGTAAAATATTTAGTTTATCAGAACTTAATATTCCACAACTGGAGCAACAGAATAAATTTGTAATTTAGTTTTTGCCTGGTACACGTTATCAACAAAAACTACAATTATGAAATTTATAAAACTAAGTTCCGTTCTTTTGCTGGCAGCATTCTTTGTATCCTCCTGCAATAACAGCAGCGAAAAGAAAGAAACAGTTACAGAAACTAAAACTCCCAAATTGAAAGAAGAAAACATCAGCTATAAATCCCACAGTGTTACTATGAATGGTTTTGTGGTGTATGATGAAAACGTTACAGGCAAACGCCCCGCAGTTTTAGTGGTACCCGAATGGTGGGGCCTGAACGAATATGCCAAAAGGCGTGCAAGGGAATTGGCAGGCCTGGGCTATATCGCCATGGCTGTTGACTTATATGGTAATGGCATGCAGGCAGATAACCCGGAACTTGCGGGTAAACTGGCAGGGCCTTTTTATCAAAACCTGGCAATGGCGAAAGCGCATTTTGATGCAGCCGTAACTAAATTTAAAGAATACAAGGAAGTGGATACGGCAAATATGGCCGGCATTGGTTATTGCTTTGGTGGCGGTATGCTGCTAAATTTTGTACGCATGGGTGAAGGATTAAAAGGTATTGTTAGTTTTCATGGAAGTTTGATGGGAACGCCGGCCGACAAAAATTTATTGAAAGCAAAGATATTGGTACTGCATGGCGATGATGACAAATTTGTAACAGCCGGCGAAGTAGAAGCATTTAAAAAACAAATGGATTCCATTCATGCAGATTATACTTTTAAAAACTACCCCGGTGCTACCCACGCTTTTACAAACCCGGCTGCTACAGCCATGGGAGAGAAATTTAAAATGCCCATAGCATACAATGCAGCCGCCGACACAGCTTCCTGGAACGAAATGAAAATCTTTTTTACCGGTTTGTTCAAATAACCATTTTGTAAAACAAATTTTGAAACGGCAGTCTTAAAAAGCTGCCGTTTTTATTTTATATTACAGCAATTTTATGATAGGTAAACTCTGGAAATACCTGTTAAAAAAAACTGGTCTTGTTAAATCAAAAACAATATGCCACAAATTAACTCCATCGACGATATAATTGCTGCACTGGGAAATATTATCCTGGAAGCTGAAAACAATAACAACAGTTCGGGTTATTTTGCTGCACTTTACCGCAATGTAACCATCAGCGTTAAGCAAGGAATTACCAATAACGAATTTGAAGACGGGCCCCGGATGGAAAAGCTTGACGTACTCTTTGCGAACCGCTACCTTGATGCTTATGGTGCCTGGAAAAACAACCTGCCGCTAAGTGCTTCCTGGCAAAAGGCATTTGACATTTCGGGCAACTACTGGCCCATTGTGCTGCAACATTTATTAATGGGCATGAATGCACATATCAACCTCGACCTTGGCATTGCTGCTGCAACCGTTTCGGCTAATAATAATATCAACAGCCTGCAAAATGATTTTAATAAGATCAATTTGATCTTATCATCATTAGTCAATAAAGTAAAGGACGACCTCACTGCTATCTGGCCACGTTTAAAGTGGATATTACAAAAGACAAAACATGTGGATGATTTTATGGTTGACTTCAGCATGCAGCTAAGCCGCGATGGTGCCTGGAAATTTGCCCTGGCCCTTGCTGCAGATGCAAACAATATGGAAGCCCTGGTTGAAGCAAGAGATAAAATAATTGCAGAAAAATCAAAACTTGTAACCAACGATGGTTTTATGGCCAGCCTGCTGCTCGGCATTATCCGCATTGGGGAAAAAGGATCGGTAAAACAAAAAATTGAAATGCTTAAAAAAAATTTATGAATATAAAAAAAGCATACGATGACTGGTCGGTACAATATGATACCAACATTAATAAAACCCGTGACCTGGAAGCATTGGCTTTGCGGCAGACTTTGGCCACTGTTCATTTTGACAGTTGCCTGGAAATTGGCTGTGGTACCGGAAAGAACACATCCTGGTTAATTGGCAAAGCCAAGGAAATAACAGCCATTGATCTTTCGGATGAAATGCTGGCAAAGGCGAAGGCAAAAATAAATTCAAAAAAAGTAAGTTTTTTACAAGCCGATATTTTACAGGATTGGGATTTTGTACATAAAAAATACGACCTGGTAAGTTTTAGCCTGGTACTGGAGCATATCGAAGACCTGGAAGCCATTTTTTTAAAGGTTTCAAATGTGATCGTCCCGGGCGGCCACATATATATTGGCGAACTGCATCCTTTTAAACAATATACAGGCAGTAAAGCCAGATTCAGCACTCCGGAGGGTGAGCAGGTTGTAACCTGTTTTACTCATCATGTTTCAGACTTTGTGCAGGCTGCAAAAAAATACGGTTTTGGAATAACTGATATCAACGAATATTTTGATGAAGGAGACCGCACTACCATCCCGAGGATCATCAGTTTACTTGTACAAAAACTGAACTGATCAATAACCTAAAGAACAATTTTACTGCGAAAAAAACAGGTATTATTTTTTGTCCCTAACTTTAATTATGAAATATAATTTTATCCCGGCAAGGTTTTCTGTAACGGTTACGGGGCTTATAACAACCTTATTGATCTTAACATTAATTTCCTGCGGGCCTTTACCGGGCAAGGATGATGCCATTAAGCAAAACCAGAAAGGCATAGATTATATGAATGCCGGAAAGTATGAACTGGCATTACAGGAATTTACTGAAGCGATAAGAAACCCAAATCTTACAAACATATCAAAAGGCACTATTTACCGAAATATGGCCTTAACCTACCATGAGCTGAATAATAACGATTCCTCGGTTCATTATTATACCATAGCTGCCAAAACCTATAGAAAAAACAGTTATGATTATATACTTAATATGGCCAGTGTTGATATGCTTACCGGCAAAACAAATATAGCGTTGGCAAAATTAACCAAAGCTGTAACGCTGAATCCTGATGACCTTAGTGTAAACAACACACTGGGACTTATATACCTTGGCGATTATGGTGAGCAATTTGCAGATGCTGAAAAAGCTTTTCTGTATAATAAAAAAGCATTTGATATCAGTGGCGGCAGGATTACCGAAGATATTCTGGGCCGCAATTACTATGAACTTAAGCATTATGAACTGGCAGAAATGCATTATGAAAACGTACACAATCAATATCCTGCTGTACTGACTTATACATTAAACCTGGGCATGATAAAGTATAAGTTGAATAAAAAACCGGAAGGGGATGCTTTCTTTAAAAAAGTACTGGCGCAGGACAGCAGTTATAAAGAAACAATAGAAACTTTTAAAATTAATAACCGGTAAATCCATAAACGAAAGTTTACTACCGGTGCCTGCTGGCAAGATATTTTTCATGTACCACGGCGCTCATCGGCTTATCATATACTTTGCTTTCCACCCAACTGATAATATCGAGGTAAGAGAATACCCTGGTTTCATAACGGTTCGTTTCAAACTGTTTGATCTTTTGCAGTAATTTTTTTAATCCGGGTTTTAATTTTGCTGCAGATTCATATACATTATCACGCAAAAATTTAAACATCTCTTCCTCTACTACTGTAAGATTCTCCATGCGTGACATAAACCTAAACACTGATTTGATCAGCGATTCAATGATCGCATCATTACCCAATTCAAAATGCGCCATCAGGTGAACCAGGCGGGCATAGCATTGCAGGTCAATACGCATATCAACAGGCCCATTAATGATCTTTTGCAACTGGTCAATGGAATCTTCATAATTACCATTACCAAAATATAACAGTGCTGTTTTGTATTGTATTACCAACACCCGGTGCCTGTCGATATACATCTGAAATTCATCCAAACCTTTTTCAATAGCAGGTACCATTTTAATTCCCTCGCCGAATGTTCCCTTCATCAAATGTTGATTAATTTTGGCACTGGTTAAATACACAAATGCCTGCATACGAAAGTTATCATGCTGGTTGGCTGGTTTTGAAAAGGTAAAACGTTCAAAACGGGCAAGGTATTTATCGAACTGTTTAAAATTCCTAAGGTCAAAATTTGCTGTCAGCAGGTTGTGCATCCCTTTAATATAATGCCCCGTTTCAACAGTGATCATCATCGGTTCATTCTTAAAAAGATCTGCCCATTTTTTACTATAGCGATAGTACATCAAAAAATCCTGGCGAATAAAAGCGTACCAGCAATAACTCTGGTACAGGTATAACAATTGGTAAAACCCGCTGATATTGGTTGTATCGATCTGCAGGTTTTGTTTAAAGAATTGCCTTACCCCTTTTTCATCTTTTATATTTCGTGCATGTCCGTGTTTTACATACCACTGGTATAATTGCAGGGCCAGGTTTGATAAAGCCGTTATTTCATTACGCTGTTTATTTACTGCATTCGCTTCTCCCGTCAGCCTGTCGGCAGCGCCTTCGCCACTGCGGGTGATATGCAGTGTTTCAATTTTTTTCTCAAGCGATATAACCTGTATTAAAAAACTTTCCTGGTGATAGCTTTTGGCCAGGTCTTTAACCCTTTCCAGTATTTTTAAACTCTGCAGGTATAATCCTTTGTTGTAGAGAATACGGGCGTAATCGAGTTGTTCATGCAACTGCAGGTCAATGCTTTCTGTACTTTTTAAAAGTCGCAGACTCGCCAACAATTCCTTATACAGATGCGCTTTTAAATTTGCGAACTGGGGTTTTTCAATGCCAGGAAGTTTTTTTAATATTAATTTCTCCTCATAATCCTTCCCCTTGTCAATGGCATCAAAAAGCTGAATGATCTTGAGGTCTTCGCGTGATGAACTTCGTTTTATATAGAGCTTGAAATGCCTTTTTTCGGCCTTTTCAAGAGATTTTATCAGTTGAAATAATATATCTGTAGAACGGTTGGGCATCATAAAGGCTGTTTACCAAAATCCTTTACTGTAAAGGGTTTCAGAATATAAAAATGCTTTTAGCATAATAAAATCAAGGTTAAGTTGATTATGTCTGCAAAAATAACCATCTTATCTTTGTTTTACAAAAGACGGTTAGTTCATAAAGCAGCAATCGTTAAAAAGGAACAATCAATCGTTAGAAGGCTGTAAGGCCAGTAAGCTGAATCAGTCAGCAATCAAAAGGAATATAAATTTTTCATATAGCAAGCAATCGTTAAAAAGTCACTCCGTTTCTACGGAGTGGCAATTTTATATACAATAATAGGTAATAATTTGATAACATAGCATTTGAGCTATTATTTTTTTCCTAACTGTTTCAATATTTCTTCCACGGCCCTGTCCACCTGTGGATCCCTGCCATTTATTTTATCTTCAAAACTGTTGATCACTTTAATATCCGGTTGTACGCCCGATTTTTCAAGGTCCTGCCCATCCAGTGTATAACAACCCCAGCTTGGCATACGCACTGCAGAACCGTCAACCAATGTAGCAGCACTCGTAAAAATGATCCAGCGATAAGTTTCATTACCGATGATCTTTCCAAGTTTTAATGCCTTAAAACCTGCAGATGTCATTTCTGCATCACTTAAAGATTGTTCGTTAACTAATAAAACAATGGGTTTATCCGATGGTGTAAAATTTCCCTGTGTCGCCAATTTACCTTCCCGGTATTTCCATTGCAGGTAAGAGCGTTGCTCTAAAAATTTAAGCACTTCATCATGCACATTACCACCGGTATTATACCGCAGATCAAGTATCAGCGCTTCTTTATTGTTCAGTTCCTGCGTCATATCTACAATGAATTTTTCCAATTCAGGAACACCCATATTTTTCATACAGGAATAAGCAATGCGGTTGTTGCTTTTTTCATCAACACGTTGCTGGTTGTTATCTATCCATTCGTCATACAGGTTTGTAAACAAAGTTACCTGCGGATGCATTTTTACATCGAAAGTTTTAGCGCCTCTTGCAAAACTTAACCTGATCTCCTTATCTATGGATGGTTTGCTGAAATAATAATTTCGGTCGGTGTTTTTATCAACGGCTTCTTCATTTACTTTAAGCAAAACATCCCCAGGTTTAATATCGATACCTTTATGATTGGCAGCACTTCGTTTTACAATATATTTTACAGTGTAAGGATTCTCATTTTCAAAGATGATACCTGTTTCCATGGTTTTATTCGACAGGCTTACCGTTTCGTCATCTCCATTGGTATTAAAGCCCTGGTGCGATGAATTAAGCTCTCCCAGCATATCATTAAGCAGGATACGCATATCAGCCCTGTTGTTGAGTTGTGCAATAAAAGGCTGGTATTTTTCTTTCGTCTTTACCCAGTTTAATCCGTGAAAATTTTCATCGTAATAATTAATCTCCATTTGAGCCCAGGCTTCTTCAAACATCTGGTTAAATTCTGCCTGTAGGTTCCTGCGGAAACTATAGCTGATATTAACGGCATCTGTTTTATTTGTTTCCATATTTAATTTTGAAATGCCGCCCTTCGACAACAAATAAAATTTATCGGAGACCGTAACGATGTCAAAGTCAGAATTTCCATCAGTACCTGTAATCTTTTCTGTTTTATTTTCTTCAAATGGTTCTATCACCGTTTTCCATAAAGCCGGTTTCCCCTCAGCATGGTTACTCTGGTAAAACACCGTTGTCTTCTCTCCTTTTTGATAAACTGCTACCAGGCTTTGCGATCCAAAAGCCGGACTAATCTGCTCAATACGTTCCATTATCCTGTCTGCATCAATATTTATAACAACACTGTCAACATTGGGCGATGCTTTTTTTGTGGTATCCTTTTTTTCTTCTTTAAACAGGTCATTAAATTTATCAGAGCGGTAGGGATCATCTATATTCTCAAGTGCAAGCCGGTAAATTCCGGGATTTTGCGGCCCGAAAGGATAAGAAGGTTTTAACCTTGCCGAAGAAAAATAAATATACTTCCCATCAGCCGACCACATGGGATCAGATTCTGACACTGCTGTATTGGTGATATTTATCGACTTTTGCGTCTGCATATTATACAGCAAAATATCCTGCTCAAAACTCCGGTAAGCATTAAAAGAAATATACTGATCGTTTGGAGAAAAAGCCGGGCGGGAATTATCAAACCCCCATATTTCGTCTTTAACGATCATTTGATGCTGCATGGTTTTCAGGTCCATCAGCCGCACTTCATCGCGGCCACTCAGATACACAGCTTTGGATCTTTTTTTATTAAATGAAATGTAACGGTTATCTTTTTTATCGCTGGTTATTTGTTTTAAACCACCACTGCCATCTGCCGCGATGGTAAACCAGTTTAAATAACCATTTTGTGTTTCATTAAAGAGCAGTGTTCTGTTATCACTTAACCATTTAATTTCAGTGGCTCTTTCGGCCGATCCTTTGCTGATCTGCTGAACAAATTTCCCTTCCACATCGCTTACGAAAATTTCGCCACGGGATGTAAAGGCAAGTTTCCTGCCATCGGGTGATACATCAAAATTGCTGATTTTGCCTCTTACATCGTAATCTTTTTCTTTCGGCAAAATGCTGTTGCGCAGGATGCTGATCGATAATTTCTCTGCCTTTTTTGATGCCACATCATACAACCACAACTGGTAATCTTTTTCAAAAACAATTTTACCCCCATTGGCATTTACTATTGGTGTTTTTATAGAAGTACTGAATTTCGTCAGTCCTGTTTTTTTACCGGCATCAATCGTGTACAGATTATATTCACCATTGGCTTCATCAGAAATAAAATAAATATTGCCGTTCCTGTCTATCGTGGCACCAAAGTCTTTACCCTCCCAGTTTGTATATCTTTTGTATTGTTTTGTTTTGGGATTGTAAGATTGAATATCGGGATTGAAAGGCCCTTTATATCTTTTACGCTGTACCTGGTTTAAACTCTCCCAGGTATCATTAAAAAATATTTCGCCGGTTGTTGGGTGCTCTACTAAATTATGATCGAATTGGAAAAAATAATCGCCAAAAACCCGTTGCGGCGTGCCGCCATGTACGCTCACTTTAAAACCCGAAACCTGTCCCGCCCGGTTGCTATGAAAGTAAATGGTCTTTGAATCCCAGCTCCAGCTACTCACTTCATCACTGGCACTGTGAAAAGTGAGCTGCTTAATATCGCCGCCAGCAACGGGCATAATAAATACATCTGAATTACCAAGCTGCCGCCCACTAAATGCGATCCATTTTCCATCCGGCGAAACCCTTGGGCTTGTTTCGTAACCCTGCATGGCTGTAAGCCTGGATGCCTGGCCGTTATTTACATTGGCCTTCCACAGATCGCCTTCAAAACTAAAGATCACGGTTTGTCCATCCGGTGTAAGACATGGATTGGAAAGAAAAAAAGCTTCATTATCCTGTGCAGATAATAAAACTGAAAACATTAAAAAATGGAGGGTAATTAATATCGATCTCATTGCAATTGTTTTTGGGCTGTGAATATACAGCTATACCAATTTATTGCAATACCGTTTATAGAAAAGTGAGAAACGGGTTATTTGCTACCAAATACTTTCTTCAGAATATCTGTTACCTGTGCAGCGGGGTTTTTGCGGATATTTTGTTCCTCCATACTAATTTTCAAAAACAAGCCGCTTAAAGCTCTTTCGGTTACATAAGCCGTAAGATCTGTATTAACCTGTTTAGCAGAAAATTTATTATAGGTAGTAAACATATCTTTCCAGTATTTAGTAGCATCTACTTTTACAAGCGAAGCTTCAATTACCGGCCTGAATTTTTCTGTGAGTTCCCCGGTTGTCATTGACTTTAAATAATCAGTTGCTGCAAAATCGCCGCCACGTAATATTTTTAACCCGTCGGTAATGCTCATGCCTTTAATGGCATTCCAGAAAATATTACCAACGCCGCTGGCAGCATCTTCTGCAGCACGGTTCATACTAAGTATTGCTTTATCAACCACAGCGCCCATACCAAAGCTACGAAGGGTACTCTCTACCTTCTTCGCTTCTTCGGGCATCAAAACTTTTATAGCAGCATCGCCAAAAAAGCCATCCAGCTTACTTAATCGTTTGGCACTGCTATCGGTACCCACACGAAGGGCCTCTTTTAAACCGCTAATTATATCATCATTGCTGAGACCATTTCCTGATGTTGAAGAAGTAGACTTGGTAACCTTATCAAACAAACCTTTAATTGTTTGAGCTGATGCAGCTTGATAAGCACTAAAAGCGATCGCAAATAATAATATAATTTTCTTCATAGTTTCTTTACTGATTACTATACAAAAATAACACCATTGATGCTAAGAAAGGGTTAAAAAAAGCGTTATCTGGTTTTTGGCATATTTATAATAGTAAATCAGTTTGAAAATTCTTAATACCAAAAGATTGTCAGACTGAGCCTGTCGAAGGCGGAAGTGTATAGAAAAAACCGGTTTCGACAGGCTCAACCTGACAGCTTTTCTAAATGATGGTCGCTTATTAATCAAACCTGGAACAAAGCGTTATTATTTACTTAAATTTGTTTCACTAAATGCTACATATGAAAAAATATATCCTGCTGCTCCTAATCAGCATCTCCATTTTTTATAAGGGTTTTGCCGAAGAAGGCATGTGGTTGCCCCAGTTGTTGCAAACCCTTAACGAAAAGGAAATGAAACGCATGGGCATGAAAATTAATGCCAGCGATATTTACAGTATCAGTAAAGGAAGTTTAAAAGATGCGATTGTAAGTTTGGGTGGATTTTGTACTGCCGAAGTAATATCTGACAAAGGTTTGCTGTTAACTAATCACCATTGCGGCTTTGATGCGATACAAAATCATTCATCCATCCAAAACAATTATATCCGGGATGGTTTTTGGGCTTATAACCAGGGACAGGAATTACAAAACCCGGGGCTGTTTGTTACATTCATCATCCGTATTGATGATGTTACCGCATCTGTATTGGCTGGCATAACCAGCAGCCTTACTGAAAAAGAAAGGCAAAGTGCAGTTGATAAAAATATTGCAGCATTAAGAACCACTGCAAAAAAAGAAAGCTACCAGGATATTCTTATACGTCCGTTCTTTGATGCCAATAAATATTTTCTGTTTGTTACCGAAACTTATAAGGATGTTCGTTTGGTTGGTGCACCCCCTTCTTCCATTGGCAATTTTGGAAAAGATACCGACAACTGGATGTGGCCCAGACATACCGGTGATTTTTCGATGTTCAGGATCTATGCAGATAAAAATAACAAGCCGGCAGGTTATGCTGCCGATAATGTTCCCTACAAACCAAAACGTGCTTTAACTATTTCTTTGGATGGTGTTAAAGAAGGTGACTTTACTATGGTATTCGGTTTCCCGGGCAGTACCAAAGAATACCTGCACAGCAGCGCCATTGAGCAAACGGTAAGGGTGAGCGATCCTGCCAAGATCGCCATACGCACCAAAGCATTGGGTATTATTGACGGTTTTATGCGTACCGATGAAGGCATAAAAATCCAATATGCCGCAAAGTATGCTAACATTTCAAATGCCTGGAAAAAATGGCAGGGTGAAATTTTAGGACTAACAAAAACCAATGCAGTTGCTAAAAGACAGGAACTGGAATCAAGTTTTGAAAAGATCGTATTAAGCCGGCCTGAATATAATGTGGCTTATGTTGACCTGCTCAAAAACCTTAAGCAGGCCTATACAGATATAGAGCCCTATGGGTATGCACGTGATTATTACAATGAGATAATTCCCAAAGTTGAGCTATGGGGTATTGCTGCTGATATGAATTCGCTGGTTACTGCTTATGCAAAAGACGAAGCAACTTATACTAAACGTAAAACAGAAGTTTTAACCAAATTGGAAGAAACTTTTAAGGAATACAGTGCCGTAGTTGATCAGAAATTATTTGAAGCATTGATGGAAATGTATGTTGCTGATCAGAAGGCTGAATATATTTCCCCGGCTTTTAAAAGCATGCTGGCAGAAAAAGGCAATTCTTATCCAACCCTTGCCAATACTGTTTATACTCAAACTGTTTTTACTTCTTTTGATAAAATAAAAAAAATACTGGAAGGGTCACCGGTTGATGTGGTTAATGCTGTTAAAGCTGATATAGCTGCGCAATTACAAAGCGATATTTTAAAAACTTATACAACCAATGTGTCGCCTTATTTGAATGCTATGCAGGCAAATATAAACCAGTTGCAACGCACTTATATGCAGGCACAGATGGATGTGTTCACTAAAAAAGTATTTTACCCCGATGCCAACAGCACACTGCGTGTTACGTATGGCAATGTAAAAAATTACCAGCCAAGAGACGGCGTTAAGTATGACTTTCAGACCTACATGGATGGCGTAATGGAAAAATATGTAGCGGGAGATTATGAATTTGACCTGCCTAAAAAAATGATCGACCTGTATAATAAAAAAGATTTTGGAAGATGGGGTGCTAATGGCCGTCAGCCGGTTTGCTTTATTGCAGCCAACCATACAACCGGTGGTAACTCCGGTAGTCCTGCATTGAATGGAGATGGTAATTTGGTAGGTTTAAACTTCGACCGTGTTTGGGAAGGCACTATGAGTGATATTAATTACGATCCGTCTATTTGCCGTAATATTATGGTAGATATCCGGTACGTGATGTTTATTATTGATAAATATGCGGAAGCGAAAAATTTAATTGCAGAGATGAAGTTTGTGAGTAAGAAAGGAAAATAAGTAAATAGTATATAAAGTAGAAAAAGTATCCCGGGCATCAGTTTTTTAAAACACTGATGCTCAAAAAAATTGAACTTGATTAAAAAAAATACATACGCACATTTCTACAGGCTCTCTGCCTATATCTCCATTATGATGAATGGGACTTCGTTATTGTCATTCTGAGTGATAGCGAAGAATCTCCAAAGATGCTTCGTTCCTCAGCATGACAGACTTTTCATTTACTATTAATTATCCATTTAAAAATTCGGCTTCATTGTTCCTTAATGGAGAAGCATGAAGCAATAAATAATTCCGTTATGCAAATAGCAATATTAGGTGCCGGCATGGTAGGCCGTGCTATGGCCATAGATCTATCAGCAAATTACCAGGTAAGTTCTTTTGATGTAAGCGAAACCGCATTGCAGATCCTTCATCAAAAAAACAATAACATAAAAACGATTAAAGCAGATCTTAGTGATTACAATAATTACCCTTCCATGTTAAGTGGGTTTGATTTTGTGATCGCTGCCGTGCCTGGCTTTATGGGTTACCGTATATTGGAAGCCATCATCAGGGCTAAAAAAAATGTGGTAGATATTTCATTCTTTCCGGAAAATGCATTGGAACTGGATAAACTTGCGAAAGAAAATGAGGTAACTGCCATTGTTGACTGTGGTGTAGCGCCGGGCATGAGCAATTTAATTTTGGGCTATCACAACGAACGGATGAAAATAACCAACTTTGAATGTATGGTTGGCGGCTTACCAAAGAAAAGAGTTTATCCATTTGAATATAAAGCGCCCTTCTCTCCTATTGATGTGCTGGAAGAATATACCAGGCCGGCAAGGTATGTTGAGAACAGTCATATTGTAACCAAACCTGCACTAAGCGATGCTGAATTAATTGATTTTGAAAATGTGGGTACCCTTGAGTCATTTAATACAGATGGACTGCGTTCCATTTTATTTACGATGGCACATATTCCAAACATGAAAGAAAAAACCTTGCGTTACCCGGGGCATATTGACCTGATGAAAGGATTAATAAAAGCAGGTTTCCTGAGTACAACTCCTGTTAAATTTAAAGGGCAACAAATATCCCCGATGGAATTTACTTCGGCACTTTTATTTGACCAATGGAAACTGGGTGAAACAGAAGCTGAGTTTACATTGATGAAAATAAAGATCAGCGATGCAGCAAAAACAATTTGTTACGATCTCTATGATGAATTTGATGAGGCAACCCAAACATCATCCATGAGCCGAACAACGGGCTATACCTGCACGGCAGCATTAAATATGCTGATTGAAAAATTATTTACAAAAAAAGGCGTTTTTCCGCCCGAACTGGTTGGTAAAGATGAAGCCTGCTTTAATTTTATACTCAATTACTTAAAAGAGAGAAATATTAATTACCTGAAAACCGAAACCAGGGCAGATGCTTAACGAAATATTTGCATTCTTTTATACTTCGGCGGCTGTTGCAACAAAACAGTTCCCTATTTTTGCTCATATTTTTAAAAAATGAACATGAAAAAATATTCAGCAATTTTGGGGTTGGTAATTTTGGTAGCTTGTAATGGTAATGGCAAGGAAACAGAGGTAATAGATGAGAGTGTAAAGCCTGTCCCAACTCCCGTAATCCCATATACCATCGTTGCTGAATACCCACATGATACCAGTGCTTATACCCAAGGGTTGGAATTTCATAATGGTAAATTGTATGAAGGCACCGGTGACTATGAGACTTCTTCTTTAAGAATTACAGATTATAAAACCGGTAAGGTTGAAAAGAAACACATGATGGGCAGCAATGCTATTTTTGGTGAGGGCATTACCATTTTTAAAAATAAAATTTACCAGCTTACCTGGGAAAGTCATGTTGTATATGTGTATGATGTAAATAATATTGATAAACCTATAAACACATTTAAATGGCCTTATGAAGGCTGGGGACTAACTAATAACGGGACCGACCTGATCATCAGTGATGGATCTGCAAATCTTTATTTTGTAAATGCCGATGATTTCAGGTTAAAAAGTACACTGAATGTTTCTGATAATAGCGGCCCCATTGATTCCATCAATGAACTGGAATATATTGATGGCTTTGTGTATGCCAATATTTATCAAACGGATGAGATCATAAAAATTGATCCGGCAAGCGGGCACGTTGTTGGCAAAATGGATTTTCCGGGAATGAAAGAAAAATTTTTTGCCAGCCAGAATATACCAGGAAGAACAGATGTGCTGAACGGTATTGCTTACGATTCTGCCACAAAGAAATTCCTGGTTACCGGAAAACGCTGGCCGAAGATGTTTGAGTTGAAGTTGAATTGACCTCACCCCTCTCTCTCCAAAGCAGAGGGATATCAGGATTCTGAAAGTTAAAGAGAATTTTAAAAAATTGGTTTCCCGAAAATATTATTGTTTACTGATCACATAGATCACCGAACTACATTTTCGTGTATTGCCCCATGCTTTTAGATTGGATAAAAAGCCGTTGAAGGCTGCTTTAATAATATTGCCTTTCCCATTTTTATATTGTTCGCTCAGCATACTCACATAAAAACTATCAAACCACATGGGTTTAACGGCTATACATTTTAAACCATGCAGTGACAATAATTTTTCCATGCTCTGCGGAGAGAAATGATATAAGTGACGGGGCACATCATAAGCAGCCCAATGCTCTTTATAAACAGTTGCGTCTATCGAAGTGTAGTTAGGTACTGCAATAAACAGTTTCCCGTTTGGTGCAAGTAATGTTCCTATCTGTTTGATGTAGGCATGCAATTCATGTACATGCTCCAGCACATGCCACATGGTAATGGCATTATAAGCACCGGCATTCAATTCAAATAATTTCTCCGATTCCTGCGGATGAATATTGTACAGTTCAGCAGCTTTGTTCCTGGCAATTGCATCCGGCTCCAGGCCGGTTATATCCCAGTCGGCCTGCTGCATGGTTTGCAGAAATGCACCGGTACCGCAACCAATATCCAATACCGCCCCCTTAACCATACCTGTTTCGTTGATCACCAATCTTCTTTTAGCGCCTAATGTTCTTTTTCGAACAAGGTGATAGAGGCTGTTGATGATCCCTTTTTTTGTATCGCTGTGCGAAATATAATTTTCAGATGCATAGTAAGCACCGATCGCATCCTGCGCCGGAACATCCTGTGTAAACCTTAGGGTACAGGTATTGCAATGCCAGATGGAAAAATCTTTTTGAGAAACAGTATAGTCTTTGGCAATAAGTTGCGCCTGTATCAATTCGCTGTTACAAACAGGGCAGCCGGTATAATGGATCATGAATCGATATAATTTATAGCATTACCAAATGCAGCCGTACCGTTGAATGCTGTAAAATAAATAACCAATGCCAATAAGCCAACTACCCCCAACACAATAGCCCAGATCCACCAACGGTCTTTTATTGCAGATTTTGGCGCAAGAAATTCTGTCATTTCTGTATTGGTTGTTTCTTTATCTCCAACCAATATCTGGTGCTCGGCATCAGGATGAATTACTCTTTCAGCAAAAACAGCCTGTGTAAATGCAGTTGGTAATTCCTGTTGTTTAAAATTTATTTTTCCGGAACCATCAACAAAAAAAGAACCGATACTATCAAGTGTTGCATCCTGGTTATTATTGATATCGCTTTTCAGGTTATCGCAAAAATGATCCAGTGCTTCCGTCACTTCATATTTATCGCCACCGGTAGTTGCAGCTAAATAATCCAGCAAACCATTAGCATCAGTGCCGGTATCTGTAAATTGGATAACTGTTTTTGGCGCAGCGATCAGTTTACTGGTAAAATCTGTTTCCGCTCCTGTACTAATAACAGCAAGGGTTCCCAAACCCGGCAAAGGGCAGGTCTTGTTTTGAAAAAGGTATGAAGCAATTTGTTTTTGCATTGCAGCAAAGATAGAGGAAAAGAGGCCTCTCCCCAACCCCTCTCCAAAAGAGAGGGAACTCGATTATGGAATATCAAAGTAAAAATCTTCTTCGCAGCGGTCTGCAATATTTCCTCCCCCTAACAAAGTTCAAGAGGGGGCTGGATTTGGATGAGGCCTCTAGAAATTAACCCTTACGCCTCCCGCCAAATTCAAACCATACACTTCGTAATTATGCCAGCGCTGGTATTTGTTATTTAAAATATTATTTACATCCAGCCAGGCGCTGAACATTTTATTTATTTTAAATTCTGCCCCGGCACTCAGGTCAGAGCCCGGTTTAAAGGCCTTGGCTTTATTTCCTTTATCAAGATAAAAACTACCGCTATATGCATAAAAATCTGCCTTCAGCAATACCTGCTTAAATGCCCACCAACGTAATGAACTGGTGAATTCCATCGGGATGGTATTCCATGCTTTTGCATTGTCTTTCATTAATACATATCCATTATAGGTAATTCCCGCTGTTACAGTAAATTTCTCTTTGCTCACATAGCTAACATCACCATGCACCCTGAAATCTTTTACACTACTTTCATTACTGATAACAAAAGCTTTTCCGTCGGTTGCCGTATCATTTATAAAGAAAGGGAGATTATTGAAAGTAACATATCCGGCTTTGGCATTAAAGTTAAAATGCTTACCCAGCGTACCTTTTATGCCTCCATAATATTCTGTCTCTTTCGTATTCTGCTGCGATGTAAATGTTTTCAGGTAAGGATTTATCTCCGACAGGTTGCGGTAAGTATTCTTGGTATAACGGCCAACCCAGCCCGCCTGGAAAGAAAATTTATTTTCCAGGATCTGTGCTTCGGCAAACACATTGGGCAACCATATAAAATGGCCATTATCCCAGGTGGGTGTTACGCCTCCATTAATACTCACCCGCGGTGTTGAAAAAATAAGTGATGGCGATACCTGGAAAACATTGTTGTTGAGTTTAACATTATTGGGTAACAAATTTTTTGTTGCATAAGCAGTAACATCTGCTTTCGCTTCAACCTTAATGGCAAACGCTTCGCCAAATTGTTTTTCAACCGGTGCTGTTAAAATAAAAGAGGTCTCCGTTAATTTATTGATATTGGTAAAATTACTCACTTCCAGGCTGGGGTTATATTTTATCCCAAACTCTCCCATTGTAGTGTTGCGGATACCAATGGTAGCTGATAAATTCTGAAACTGTTGCCGCACATCCTTCTTTGTATATTTGTATACAGCCGTATCATATCCGTACAGAAAATTTTCATCCAGTTTTGCTTCAACCCTTGCATATACTTCATTGGCCGGCAAAAATAAACTGCCGGTAGCTTTCAAATGCAGTTTTGAATAATCCTGGTAAAGGAGTTTTCCTTTGGAAGAAATATAATCTCCGTACACATTGGCCAGGAATCTTCTGCCATCACCAAAACTAAAGCCGGCACTTACATAAGGTGTTGCCAGATTACCATAACCCACTTTTACAAAATTTCTTGAACCAAGATAAAGATTGGTATCCTGCTGTAAAGCCAGTGGCTTTAAGGATATTGGCTGATAGGAATAAAATAAATTCTGAGGCGGAATATTATATGTTAAGTTGGGTGCCGTTGTATCCGCAGTTAAATGTGTGGCCGAAAAATTAATTTTTACCGCATTGCGTAAAACCGGTTTGTAAGCCGAATTAATATCAATAGTTGATTTCTTTTTGAGTGTATCTTTTTGTGCCTGTACTGCTGCCGGCATCAGGGTGACGAAAACCAGTGCAACTGTAAAAAGCCACTTATATTTTTTAAAATTGAAAATTGATAATTGTCCGAAGGATGCTCTGCAATTATTGATCATTGAATGTTTTTTATTTATGTCTTGCATGGTTATTTTTTAAAAGGCTTCTTTTTATACTTTTTGTGTCCCCCGGTTTGACCTTGTCTTTAGTAAGCTCAAAGCCAATTACAAATTCCTAATAACTAATTCCCTACCTTACTCACGGATTTCTCTTCAGCAACAGCTTTAGCTAATTTCTGCTGTGCCTCACTTTTCAATTCAGGAATCACAGAATTTGTAGCCACACTTTCATAAGTTGCTTTTGCATTGAAATAATCTTTCTGCTGCATAAAAATATCTCCCAGTAAAATATAACTTTTGGTTACCCATATATCATACGAACCTGTTTCTTTAATTACTGCCAGCGCCGATTTTTCCGCAACTGCATAACTTCCCGTTCCAAACTGGCAGTTAGCGATCTCGTATCTTGCTTCTGCACCCCATGCTGCTTTATTAATGGCTGCACATGATTTGAAAGAAGTTATAGCACCTGCACAATCATTATTCGCCTGCTGCGATTTACCCAATACCAAAAACGCGATAGATCTGTCATCTGTACTGATGCCTTTTTTAGTAAGCAGGTCTTTTGCAGCGGCATTGGCCTGGGCATAATCTTTTAACTGGTAATAACAACGCACCAGTCCACGCAAAGCTTCCAACTGGTTATCCTGGTTAATGGAACCACCGGTTAAGGATTCAAAATATTTTTTGGCCTTACTGTAATCTTTCAATTCAAAATAACTGATACGGGCAGCTTCCAGCGTTGCTTTTTCGAAGAAGCGGTTTAAACCCTTACTGTTTACATAATCGTAACCGGTCAGTGCATTTTGAAAATCTTTGGCTGTATTATAACATTCGCTGCTGAAATAATTTGCTTCCAGCACATAGGCCCCGTCCGGGTATCGCGACAAATAATTTTTAAACCCTGCAAGCGCTGCATTGCAGTCATTGGCATTGTATTTTAATGCTGCGGATGTATAAGTAAGCGAATCGGCTTCATTAACTGAGATACTTTTCCCGCTGCGGCGCATCATTTCAATATATTCGTTTGGTTTACCGGTCTCTACATAAATATTCTTCATGATACCGGTTGCTTCATCCGCTTCGGAAGACTGCGGGTATTTTTGAACCAGTAACTGGTAATTGGTAAGGGCATCGTCATACTTATCTGAATTATAATATACCAATCCTAATTTTAACAACGCCCTTGGTTTTAAACCACCTGCATCTGCATCATTTAAAACATCAGTAAGGTAAGGAACGGCCGATAAGAATTTTTCGTCAGCAATATAAGTTTGTGCAATCTCCATATTTACATCTGCCACCAGGTTACTTTTTGGGTATTGCTTCAATAAGGTATTGAGTGTGGTTATTTTATTGGCGGAACTTTTTACACCGGCGATCATGGCTTTCTGAAACATGGCATAATCACTTTGCGGTAAAGCATTATTCACCACGTTATCATACATGGCATTTGCTTTTGCAAAATCCGAGTTCATAAAATAGCAATCGGCACTGCGAACATAAGCATCCTGTTCCATGGCTGGGGATGTTACCATAACTGATTTGGTGATCTGTTCAAAATAACCAAGCGCCTTTGTATAATTCTCTTTCTGCAGCCAGCTATAACCCAGGTCATAATTAGCTGTACTTTTATTGGCTTCTCCCAGCGTAGGCACGTTGGCCTGCATGTAGAAGCTCAGGTATTTTATAGCATTATCATACTCATTATTACGGTATGCGATCTCTCCTTTCCAGAAATTGGCATAAGGCGTTACGGGAGAAGCCGGCAAAATCAAAATTTTTGTAAGCAACTCATCTGCTCTTTTTATTTGCTGATCATTGATCAGTTCTACTGCCCTTCCGTACAAAATACGTGGATATACTTTTTGCATGGAAGCCGTTGGCTTATCAAATGATTCATACAATTTAAGAGCATCGGCAAAATTATTTGTATTGGCCAGCAGGCTTACCAGTATTTCCCTCGCTTCGGTATCATATTCGCTGTTTGGATAATCTGCCAGGTATTTTTTCATTTCGTTCAGCGCTATATCCTGATAGCCCAGCTCGTAAGAAAGTTTGGCATAATTAAAACGGGATACCTGCTGCTGCAATTTATTGGAACTGTTGTAAGCACTGTACTGAAAAGCATTGCGGGCATTGGCTTTCTGGTTGGTACGCAGGTAGCAATCGCCCAGCAGGTACATACTGTTTTGCCCCATCGAATCTTTTTCGGTGCTCAGTTGCTTAAAGCCTTCTATTGCTTTCTCTAACTTATTGGCATCATAATAACAATAACTCAGTTCGTACATGATTTCCTTGCTAACCTCGTCGCTGCTCTTTACATAAGCTTCCAGCAATGGCATTGCTTTCGCATAATTTTTCTTTTCAAAATACAACTGGCCCATCAGCAGGTTCATTTCTTTTTGATAAAATAAAACGCCGGGCCTGCTTAAAACACTTTCTCCATAACGCAGTGCCTCATCCTTTTTGCCCTGGAAATAATATATTTCGGCAATATAGTATGGTACAACACCTTTATATTCTTCCTGCGTCTCCACCATTTTAAAAGCCCGTAAAGCTTCATTATAATGTTTATCGTAATAGCTGATGAACCCATAATAATAATTGGCCGGAATAAAATATTTGTTATCCGGCAACTGCTGGATCTCTTCAAATAATGGCTTGGCTTCGGCAAATTGTTTAAGGTTAAAATAACAGTATGCCCTTTCAAATTTGGCATCGGCAATTTCATCATTACTTAAATTATCAAGCCCCGCCCTTTCATAATAATTGATGGCATTGCTGAAATCTTCTTTGATGAAATAATATTTGGCCAGGTGATAACTCAACAACTGCCGACGCGGTTCATTACTCACCACGCTGATATAATGCCGGGCTTCGGGCTCGGCAATGGGCTGTTGTAATTTTAATTCGCAAACGATATAATAATAATTCACATCATCATTGATGTAAGCATGATCGCTTGCAGTGTTATCGGGGTTTGCTGCCTTCAGTTCTGCAAATAACGGGTAAGCCAGTGCAAACTGATCTTTTACAAAAAGCTCTTTGGCATCTTTAAATTTTTTTTCAGGATCGGTGATGGCGTGTGTTGGCTGAGCAAAGACGGAGGAAGAAAGAACTGCTGCAAACAGCAGGAGGGTAATTTTTTGTCTGATCATGATTGTTGGTTCGTTCATTTTTTTAAGGAGTTGCAAAAATACTTGATTACGCTTCCTGTTACAAACATCATTCCAAATGACTGTTAATAAGTGTATAATTGATGTAAACAAAACGAATGTATTTTTACAATGCTGTTAATAAAATGATAAATAACCTTTGTTATGTAATTTTATTAACAGTTAATTAAAAATTAAACCACTTTAAAAAAAATTAATGAGAAAATTATTATCAACAAAATACTCTGCAGGCGCTTTTAGTACTGCTATGCTTTTATTACGTCTGGGCCTGGGCATTTTAATGATGGCACATGGTTATCAAAAACTACGGGGCTTTGGAGATATGCAACATAAATTCATAAATTTTATGGGTCTTGGAAGCACCACATCTCTGGCATTGGTAGTGTTTGCGGAATTCTTCTGTTCTATATTTTTGATCCTGGGATTATTTACAAGATTTGCAGTCATACCATTAATAATTGTTACCTGTGTTATTATTTTTAAATTGAATAATGGTAATGTATTTGGTGATGCTGAAATAGCTGCTGTATATCTTAGTGGTTATCTTGTTTTATTACTCGTTGGCCCGGGCAGGGTTAGCGTTGACAGTATGATCGGAAAATAATTAAACTCTTTTATGAAAAGACTCGACCTGGTACAACTTGCCTTTATTATAGCAGGCATATGCAGTATTTTTTTCAGCCTCGATCTAATACCTTCATTTCTCTATTATCTTTTTGCATGGTTTACAGATGGCCTTGCAGGTGGATTCATGATGGAGGAATTAATAATTACCATTCTGTTATTGGCGGTATATCTTATTTTTTCTATTTACTGCATCCGTCATTCCAAACAGTTGGCCGCCTGGATAACAGATAAAGCAAACCTGCAGGGAGAAATAAATGTAAAACTGGGTACAAAGGATGTACTGTTTACTTTTTTTATCATTTTGGCTATTTATGGTTTGATAAGAGACCTGCCCTGGCTTTTTAAGGATACCTATGATTATATAAAAGCTTTTAATGCCAATGCAGGTGAAAGTATTGACCCGGTTAGTAAGAACAGGGGCGGTCTTTTTATTCAATTCTGCAAAACCGGATTATTTATCGCACTGCTGATCTATGCGAATGTTTTTGCTGAGTTTTTTGCAGCTCGGATCAAAAACCCGGAGCCTACTGATGAGATAATGGAAAAAACTGACTGATATGTTCATCACCGAAACCCAGATCCGCATTCATTACGCCCTCACCGACCAGATGGGTGTGGTATATTATGGCCATTATGCACAGTTTTATGAAATTGGCCGCACAGAAGCCATCAGGCAGATCGGTTATACCTATAAAGAAATAGAAGCGCTGGGCATCAACATGCCGGTGGTTGACATTCACAGCCGGTTTTTACGCCCGGCAAAATATGATGACCTCATCACGGTAAAAACTACACTGAAAGAAATGCCAACACATTTCAAGATCGTTTTTCATGCAGAGATCTTTAATGAACAGGATGAATTGCTGAATACCGGTGTGGTTACTTTATTTTTTGTAGATGCCAAAACGATGAAGCGTTGTGATATGCCCGGGGTCTTGAGAGAGAAACTTTCGGGTTACTTTGTTAATGGATAATGATTTAATAGATAATTGATATTTTTTTTAAACTTGCTCTCTTCAATATTTGCAGAGCGCTTTTAGTTTAGCGAATTATCAATTATCCATTTTTAAATTATCCATTTTACACCCTGTTATTATCCGCTCTCCAGTTCTTAACCGCCATTTTAATTTCTTTGATGCTAAGGTTTTCATCGGCAGCCTTTTTTGCCAATGCAACAAATTCGTCATCGCCTGCAAAACGAAGTGCAATTACCTGGGTCATACGCAAACGACTGTCTAACGGCTTACCTATTGCTAGAAAGTGCCTGAAATTCTCTTCAGCCCGAATTCCTCTATCCTGAGCTTTTAAAGAAAACACCCTGGCAAACCATAATGCAAGAATTAGTGCTACACTCAGTGAAAGCATCGCCGCTGCATGCAACCTGCCACTTTCATTACCGATAGCCCTGATAAATTCAATAATAAAAACAATAAAAGGAAATAGTGCCACTGTAAAAGCCACGCCATGAAACATAGGCACAAGACGGCTGTGATTTTTATAATTCTGTTCGCTCATATTTAGTAGGTTTTAGGTAAGGTGAAAGTAAGAAAAAAGCGCTTCAAACCAGCTTTATCTTTAAAGTCGACCTTGTGAAATCAGGGGGCTTTTAAAATATCGAGCAGCTTCCACATTTTTTCACGCACAGTGCCGGGGTTGCCGTCATAATTATTGATGATAAAGGCAAAGGTATAATCTGTGCCGGAGCCGGATTTTATGTAACCGGTATAACTTCTTACGCCGCCAATATAACCTGATTTCATTTTGATATTATTCTGGTTGGGCAATGCATTATAAAAAGACATGAACCAGTTTTGGTTTCGGGCATATTGCATTACCGTAACCAGTGCATTTGTCGTAACCCGGTTTGCAGGCGACAATCCGCTGCCATCAATAATATGCAAAGCTGATCTTTCAATTCCGTTTTTACTCCAGAAATCTTTGATGATATTTACTCCGGTATCTGTTGATCCAAAACCTGCTTTTTCGTACGCAATTGTTTTTACAAAAGCTTCGCCATAGAGATTTATGCTTTTTTGAAGAAACCAGTAGTTGATGCTGTCGAGTAGTGGAGAAGAAATAGTTAGCAGCGTTTTGGAAGCTAAGGGCATTTTTTCTTTATTAAGAAAAAATAATCTAGACGATTTTGCCTTGCCATCAAAGTTGATATTGTTGTTCTTTAATATATCCTCAAAAGATTTTATAAAAGAAAGCGATGCATCAGGCATTGCACCTGATACTTTAAATACTTCTTTACCTGCCGGAACCGTGCCTCTTACATAACCAATTAAACCATCTTCGGGTAAGTAAATAATAGAATTATCACCGGTGCCAGCTTTGCCGGTTTTTAATTCATTCATTAATGCCGATACCTGCAACTCGGGTTCTGTCGACAGAATATCAACAACATCGCCTACATTTTTCCCTGGTTTTAAAATCAGGTCATATTGATTTTCGTGCCAGTTCATCCCCCTTGCACCTGCCCCATAATAATTGCCAATATCTTCCCAGATCCAACCGCCAGGTGTTGCCTGTGTTTCCCATTTTGTTTCATCTATAATGAGGTCGCCGGTTATCACTTTAATCTTTTTTTCCTGCAAAGCAGAAATTATTCGCTGCATCACAATTTCCTGTTTCGTTTCGCTCCATCTGAAACTGCCCATTGTAGGATCGCCTGAAGCAGTTACAAAAAGATTTCCTTTTAAAGTATCCTGTTCAATCTTTCCATCATACCCAAATTCTGTTTTATACCGATAATCTTTTCCCAGTAATTCAAAAGCGGCTACACTGGTAATTACTTTCAAACAACTGGCCGGTGCTAAACCTACCTGCGAATTTTTATCAAATACCGGTTTGCCGGTTTTGCTGTCAACCACATACAGGCTGATGGTTGCATGCCTGAACTGGCTATCGTTTTCCAATTGTTTTATGGCATCGGCAATTTTAGTCTCTGTGTTTTGCGAAAAGGCAATGCTGTAAACCAAACACAAAGCAGTGATTCCAAATATTCTCATCGTTAAATAAATTTATTTATCAAAACTAAAAGATTTAAATTTGATATATGAAAAATATAGTGGAAGAGCCTGCTTTACAATATAATTTTTACTCTTTGGAGGAGTATTGGGAAATTGAATCCGGCACAGAAAATAAGAATGAATATTATAACGGGCAACTAATTGTAATGCAGGGTGCTTCAATAAATCATAATAAAATTACAACCAACTTAATTGGAACGCTTGGAAATAAAGTAAAGGCTAAAGGTTGTTTTATGTTTCTAAGTGACTTAAGATTAAAAATTTCCTCAGCGAATGCTTATGTTTATCCCGATGCCATGATTATCTGCGGCGAACCCCAATTAACAGAAGATAAATTTGATACTGTTAAAAATCCCCATGTCGTATTTGAAATTATTTCCAAATCATCCGAAGCTAATGATCGCAGAAAATTCTTTTATTATATGCAAATGGCCGGCGTAAAAGAAATCATAATGATCAATTCTTACGACCAGGTAAAAGCAGAGGTTGGCGTAAAGCAGGAAAATGGCAGTTGGCAAATCACAACATATAATTCTTTGAGAGACGCAATAAATTTATCTCACCTAAATGAACAAATACTACTTCGTGATGTTTATGAAAACATTATCTTTTAGTTTCCTCATAAATTACAATGCAACAAACACAGGCTTCCATCATCACCATCGGCGACGAACTTTTAATAGGACAGGTTATTGATACCAACAGTGCCTGGATGGCACAGGAATTAAACAAGGCCGGCATTCGTGTGGTGCGCCGGGTAGCAGTTGGCGATGTGTGGGATGAGATCTGGAATGCACTGGATGAAGAACAGAAATACGCCGATATTATTTTAATAACCGGTGGACTTGGCCCTACTGCCGATGATATTACCAAACCCTTATTGTGTAAATACTTTGGTGGCAAATTAGTTGTTGATGAAGGCGCCAAACAAAATGTGCTGGATATCTTTACCCGGTTAAACCGCCCGATGATTGAGCGTAATTTAAAACAGGCCGAAGTACCGGATGTTTGCACCGTGCTGCTGAACAAAAGAGGTACAGCGCCCGGTATGCAATTCAATAATGACGGAAAAGTTTTTGTAAGCCTTCCCGGTGTACCGCACGAAATGAAAGGGCTGATGGAGGATGATGTTATACCGATGCTGCAAAAGCAATTTAAATTTCCAGCCATCATTCATAAAACATTATTAACTGCAGGCGTGGGCGAAAGCTTCCTCGCCGACCTGATACAGGATTTTGAAGAAGCATTGCCTGCACATATTAAACTGGCCTACCTGCCTAACTACGGCATGGTAAGGTTACGCTTATCGGCAACAGGTTTTGATGCTGCTACCACATCAAAAGAAATTGATCAGCAATTTGAAAAACTAAAATCGCTTGTTGCGGAATACCTGGTGACTGATATTGATGAACCCATACAAAACGTGGTTGGCAAATTACTACTTGCCAAAGGCAAAACCATGTGTACTGCCGAGAGTTGTACCGGTGGCTATATTGCCCACCTGCTCACATCCATACCCGGCTCTTCCGGATTTTATGATGGCAGCGTGGTCAGTTATTCTTACCAGGCTAAAGAAGACCTGTTACAGGTTGATAAACAAATGCTGGAAACCAAAGGCGCAGTAAGCGAAGAGATTGTTTTGCAGATGGCCAAAGGTGCGCTTCAAAATATAAAATCAGATTATGTAATTGCAGTCTCGGGCATCATGGGACCCGGTGGCGGCATGCCCGATAAACCTGCAGGAACCGTGTGGATCGCTGTTGGGAATACCGAAAAGCTACAAGCTCAAAAACTGCATTTCCGGTTCGACAGGGAACGGAATATACAGCTTACCGCCACCAATGCATTGAATTTACTACGTAAATTCATACTGGCCGAATCTTAGTTGTATGGCCACTAAAAAGGCCCCATAATGCTCAGCAGTTGTTTTTAGTGGCCTGACAACTATTAAATCGGAAATAATTACCTTTGAATCCGATTGCTGCCAAAGTATTGAATACTTTGTGTCGATTTTTATTTTCTAAATATAAATTTCAAATTATTATATGAGTTTAGTTGATCTGGTAATGCCGAAACTGGGAGAAAGTATCATGGAAGCCACCATTTTAAAATGGCACAAAAAACCCGGAGATACCATTAAGCAGGACGAAACTGTATTGGATATCGCCACCGATAAAGTAGATAGCGAAGTTCCCTCAACTGCCGAAGGTGTAATTGAAGAAGTGTTGTTTAAAGAGAATGATGTAGTGCCCATTGGTACCGTAATTGCCAAAATAAGAGTGGGTGCAAATGCTGCGGTTTCAAACAATCAACCTGCACCAGCCCCCGAAAAACCGGAATACGAAGAAGCCAAAGTAGTAGAAGAAATTCCGTATCAGCCTGTAAGCAGTTCGCAACAGGCAGTTAGCAGTTCGCAGGGCTCCGATAATAAGATCAGGTTCTACTCTCCGTTGGTTTTAAACATTGCACAGCAGGAAGGTATCAGCATGGCCGACCTCGAAAATATTCCCGGCACCGGACAGGATGGACGTGTAAGCAAGAAAGATATTTTAGCGTACGTGGAAAATAAAGCTGGGAGCCAGGAGCCACAAGAGACAAGTCAGCCGGTGCAGGAACTATCTGTTTTATCAAAAACGGCTACCGGGCAAACCAACAACGAACAACCAGCAGCGCACAGCCAGCAACCGGTTTATCAAACGCCTGTTACTTACAGCGGCAACGTAGAAGTAATTGAAATGGACCGCATGCGCAAGCTGATCGCTAAGCATATGGTTGACAGTAAACATACATCAGCACATGTAACCAGCTTTGCCGAATGTGATGTTACCAACCTGGTGTTGTGGAGAGAAAAAATTAAAAAAGATTTTGAAAAAAGAGAAGGTGAAAAAATTACCTATACGCCTCTTTTTATTGAAGCCATTGTAAAGTGCATTAAAAAATATCCATGGCTTAGCAGTAGTGTGGATGGTGATAAAATTATTGTAAAGAAAGATCTGAATATTGGTATGGCAACGTCTTTGCCAAGCGGCAATTTAATTGTACCCGTAATAAAAAATGCCGACCAGTTAAACCTGGTTGGACTAACCAAACAGGTTAACAACCTGGCCAATGCAGCCCGTACCGGTAAATTAAAGCCCGATGATACCACCGGTGGCACATTCACCCTTACCAATGTAGGTACATTCGGCAGCATTATGGGTACGCCCATTATAAACCAGCCGCAGGTAGCCATCATGGCGGTTGGTGCTATTAAAAAACGGCCCATGGTTATTGAAACACCGCAGGGCGACAGCATTGCTATCCGCCACATGATGTATATTTCTTTAAGTTACGACCACCGTATCATTGATGGTGCATTGGGTTCTACATTCTTAAATGCAGTGAGTAAGGAACTGGAGAATTTTGATGGAAACAGGAGTATATAATTTTTTAGATAAAAGAATTCATATGTACGCTACTCAAATTGGGTAGCGTTTTTTTGTACAATCTTTTGAAAAGCAATAAATATGCAAATACTGTTTTATGCAAAACGTAGCGTAGTTTAGCGTACATACAAACCTTGGCAGAGAGCATAGAGCGACATCCTACAAACTTTATAGTTCTTAAATTAGCAACAACATCAAACGCAGAATGACAATCACTAAAATCGAAAACCGACAAAAAATATTAAGTTGGCTGCCTGTCATTGCATTTATTGTAATTGCAATTGTCATCAGACTTTACAGAACTTCAATTCCAAATCATTATTTGTTAGCAGGCAGTGACGGACCTTATTTTCCATTGCAAGTAAAAAATTTAGTAGACCATTATCATTTGGCATTTTCAGATATGCCTTTACTTTTTAGTTTAGGTGCACTGATTTCGAAAATTTTATACTTTTTACATATCGGAACTGAAAACGAATGTATTTTGCTATCAATAAGGTTTATTGATGCTTTTTTACCACCGCTATCTGCAATTCCTGTCTTTCTTATTGCAAAGGAACTAACTAATAAAAATATAAATTTCTATTTTGCAAGCTACTTAATGGTTGCATTTTCTATTTTGAATTTCACACCCCTTTTTATTTTTTCATTCCAATTACAGAAAAATGGGTTAGCCGTTTTTTTTGTGTTCCTCTATATCTATTTCATAATAAAAACTATAAAGCATGAAAACAGGAATGATTTCATTAAATCCATTGTTGTCCTTATTCTTTGTGCGTTGACGCATTTTGGAAGTTTTGGATTATTGATTTTTACCACACTTTTAATCTTCATATTCTGGATATTAAATAGCAATAAATACAGTCTTCTATCTGCAAAAAAACTATTACTTGTTACTGCAACATTGGCTTTTATTTTTTCCTTAATTGCAGTTTTTGACTTTACACGATTTGTAAGAATTGTACATATGCCACTTAAAATTTTTGAAGCTCCGGTAATTCTATTTGCATTAAAAGGTCAAAATTTTTTACTACACGGGCAGACTTTATTAATCCTCATCTTAACAAACTTACTTGCCGTTCAAGGCATTATTTTAATAGTTCGCCGCCGCTATGTTATGGACAAATACAAAGTAATTATTGGTTTGTCTTTTGCTACTTGCTCAATCCTGCTATCGAACCCCTTTTTAGGATTAGAATGGGCGAACCGTTTATTCATAATGGCATACATTCCATTAACGGTTTTATACTTAATCATTTTTAGTACCTTATCAATCCGATGGATAAAAATACCAACTATAGTTATTTTTATTTTACTATTGTCTGTTTCATTTGCAAGAGCATTATTTGATAAATCAGTAATCAGCATCAGCGCAGAGGCATTTGCAGAATTTCAACAACTCAACAATAAGATTGCTTTTAAGGGGAATGATGCGATTGTGAGCAGACAAGATTTACGGTTACTTGCAAATTGGACATTTCAGATTAAAGGAGTATCAGACTATCTATTGACAAAGAGTGAATTTGAAAAATACAGCTCCGTATATTTTATCAAACAAATTAAAGGCACAAATTCTTATATCCGTGATACAAAGAGTCAAATTCCAAACAACTATTCTAATGTATTTCAAGGGGACTATTTTGAGGTTTATAAAATAATCAACAACAATAATTTACCAACTGAACCTCAAAAAATATTTAAAGGAATAAGAGGCACAATTGTTGAAAATTCTGAAAACAGGTTGTTGGTTAAGGATTATAAAACAGGCATCATTAGAACTGTTTTTATTAAAGACGTTAAACAAAAAATGTTAAATATACACAACGGCATGAAAGTAGAAATCAATGGAGAATGGACAGCATTTAGTTTGACAATTGATGCAGAGACAATAAAAGAAATAGCGTCCTTTGACTAAAACCCCATCTGCCAAAGGTTTTAATTTCCCTCCGAGTCTTCCTCTGGAAAAATTAAGATTCTCAGGCCAGTCTCCACGCCGAGCCAATGCATGGCTGTGGAACTCGCCGCCTATTTGCAGGCAGCGCTTCGTAGCACGGCGAGTCATGCAAATCAACGTACAAAACCAAGGCAGAGAATCGCCTGAAAAGGAAAATTCAACTTTATATCGCTATCAGCCAATATCCAGCAGAGGTAATCCTATCAGCTTTTGTTGTTAATTTCATCACCAGTTATTCAATCGACTGCGGTTCAGGCTGGACATTATAAAATACCAGCACAGCAACAAGTCGTTAACGTTAGGCATAATTTTAATGAAAATCATTTTAAAAATTAAATTCTCTCAAAATTTTACAGCATCATGCAAAATGACAATATATTAAAACAGGTAGCTTTCATAAAAGAAATTGACAAGTTAAAATACATTCAGCGTAAGACTAAATTATTCAACAGCGACAGGCACGAAAATGATGCGGAACATAGTTGGCATTTAGCAATGATGACTATTGTATTGGCAGAACATGCAGACAAGCAAATAGACGTACTTAAAGTTTTGAAAATGGTTTTAATCCACGATATTGTAGAAATTGATGCTGGCGACACTTTTATGTATGATGCTGCAAAAAGCCACACAAATACAGCAGAAGAACTTATTGCAGCGAAACGGATTTTTGGACTTTTACCGGCAGAACAAGCAGCGGAATTTATTGCAATTTGGGAAGAATTTGAAGCCGGCAATACTGATGAAGCTAAGTTTGCAAAGTCAATGGACAGATTTGAACCTTTACTACAAAACGTTTCAAATAATGGTGGAACCTGGGCAGAATTTAATGTGCCGTATCAAAAAGTATATGACAAGAAAAAAGTTATTAAAAATGGTTCAAGCTCCATTTGGAAATATGCAGAGAATTTAATTAACGAAAGTGTAGACAAAGGCATTCTAATAAAGTGACCTTGTAAGTTCCCTTGAATATTGACAACAATTGAAAGCAAGTGAAGAAATATAAAATAGCCAGACTCATTTCAATAGCTTCCTAATTTACTGCGACTTTGTAACAAATCGGACACAACTTCGTCTTATTGTAAATAAAATGATAAATATGAACGCTGACAAAGGAAATAACTTAGAAGATCTTAAGGTTAATGTAAAAATTAAACTTTCAGCACTTTGGAGTTCTGCAACGCTATGCTATCTATATGGCGACTATTTTGAATTGTACGTTCCTAAAAAAACTGAAGGACTTATTAATGGGAATAATTTATTAGATAGCCCGGCAAAATTATTTTTGGCAGCGGCACTCCTGGTAATTCCTGCACTAATGGTTTTCCTATCTGTTATATTAAAAGCACCCATAAATAGATGGTTAAATATTTGTGCTGGTTTATTTTTTTCAGCAATTATGGTTTTAATAGCATTCACATCAATTACGCCCTGGCGGGCATTTTATGTGTTTTTAGCAAGTGTGGAAAGTATAATCACATCATTAATTGTTTGGTATGCGTGGAAGTGGTCTAAACAAAATCAAAATATCTAAAAACTATGACATTCAATTATTCAACCAAAAAGACAGCCCGAATAGCAGGATTATTATATTTAATTGTTGTGCTGACAGGAATTTTCAGTTTAGCTTATGTTCCTAAAACTCTTTTCATTTGGGATAATGCAGCGCTGACTTTCAATAAAATTGTATCGTCTGAACTGCTATTTCGGGTTGGGATTCTAAGTAGTATAATCTGTTATACGGCATTTATATTTTTACCAGTTGTTCTATATCAACTACTAAAACAAGTAAACGAATTCTATGCTAAACTTATGACAATTTTAGCGATAGTAAGTGTTCCGGTTTCATTTGTGAATTTGCAGAATAAACTCTCAATTCTCTCCTTAATTAGTAAAGATGAATATTTGAAAGTCTACTCAAATGAACAATTGCAAAGTAAGGTGATGTTTTATCTTAACCAATACGACAACGGAATTTTGTTAGTTTCTGTATTTTGGGGACTTTGGTT
>JBBRQF010000039.1:0-45220 GCA_038226715.1 Chitinophagales bacterium | reverse complement strand
TTTTAAATAGCTGTATAAAAAAGCAGCACAAATATCCAGTGTGCCGGCAATAAGGCCTGCTTTTATGATTATGGATGCGGGGGCAGCCTGATTTTTTGTGTTTGTGTTGTTTTTAGCAGTCATCTTGGTTATTTTAATACCGGTAAGAGATGCTGAATTCTATAGTTATACATATTCTAAATTAAATATTTTTTAACAACTACTAAAGGTTTAAGGCTTTAAACACATTTTATATTAACTTTAAAGCTGTTATTTTAGAAAACTATGACCAAATTTTACCAAAAAACAGCTTTTAGCAAGCGTCGATTAAAATTCCTTTTTCTGCTTATCTTATTATCGGCCCTGAATAAAATCAGTATTGCCCAATGCCCGCCTAATATTGATTTTGAGCAAGGCAGTTTTGCAAATTGGAAATGCTATTCAGGAACTTTTAATGGAGTTGTTACGTGGAATCCCCCGGTTGCAATCCCACCCAATCCGGGGAGACACGATCTGATCACTGCTGCTACTCTTCCATCAAGTGACCAATGGGGTAATTTCCCTAAGTTATGCCCTAATGGTAGTGGCTATTCAATAAAAATAGGTGCAGAAACAGGTGGCACCAATGCAGACGGAGTTGTATATACTTTTACTATACCTGCAGGTCAAAATACTTTTAGTTTAATTTACAACTATGCAATTGTAATTAATAACACTGGAGGTCACCCGGCAAATATTCAACCGAGATTGACAGTGACAGTTAAAAATCTGACAGATAATACAACTGATCCCTGTAGTTCATTTGATATTGCGTACTCAAATGCAAATCCTTTACTTGGTTTCCAGAATTCTCCTTCTAACCCCAATATCAAATTTAAACCCTGGGCTGCCAATTCAATAAACCTGGATGGGAATGCAGGTAAAACAATTGAAATATCTTTTACCGCTACGGGCTGTGGTGCAGCTGGAGGTACTCATTTCGGCTATGCTTATATTGATTTAAATTCTCAATGCAGCAGTTCATTTGTTGGTGCTACCTTTTGCCCGGATGATGCATTTATAAATGTAACAGCACCTTTTGGCTATATGACTTATGCCTGGTTTGCTGATGCTGCACTAACTATTCCAATTGGAAATACGCAGACTATTAATTTTACGCCTCCTCCTCCTGCAGGTACGATCATTTATGTAAAAATGGATCCTATTCCGGGGTATGGCTGTACAAATGTTTTGGCGGCTGAGCTCTTAGATACATTGCATGTATTCGCAAATGCAGGTCCCGACCGGTTATCCTGTCAGAATGCGCCTGTGCAGCTTGGCGGGAACTCCACGCCAGGTTTTATTTATTCCTGGAGTCCACCTACCGACCTTAGTGATCCCAATATATCAAATCCCATTGCCACGCCATCGGTAACAACCCGGTATGTGCTTACAGTTACAAATGGAGGAGGAGGCTGTTTAACCACAGATACTGTTTTCGTTAATGCCGCAGTACTGGATAATTCTATACAACAAATTGGCTTAACCACTTATTGTTTTGGTGATCCACAAGCCGCCATTTTAAAAGTAAATGCTGCCGATAGTATTCAATGGTATCGCAATACGGTTGCCATACCGGGTGCAAATGATACTTTGTATAATGTAGTTCAAACAGGTACCTATCATGCTACCGTGTTTAGTTTTGTTGGCTGCCAGTTAACTACATCTGATATTGCTATTACTGTTAACCCGGTGCCAGTTGTTGGTTTTACTACCAATACACAGGATCAGTGTTTTAATGGCCACCAGTTTATTTTTACAGATACCAGTTCCATCAGCTTCGGCACATTAAGTTATAACTGGGACCTGGGAGATGGTACATTGCCAGCACCAGTAACACCTGTCGTTACGCATAGTTACCTGTTACCCGGAACCTATATCGTAAAGCAATTGGTAACTTCTGATCAAGGTTGTGGAGACAGTACATTCTTTACCGTGCATGTATTTGATAGTCCGGTTGCCGGCTTTTTTAATGCAACTGCCAAAGAACAATGTTTTAAAAATAACCAGTTTGTCTTTACCAATACAAGTACATTGGCTGTTGGCAATATGCAATACAACTGGAATTTTGGAGATATGAGCGCTGTAGCAATAACCAAAGATGCTACACATAGTTATGCGCAACCCGGCACTTATACCGTGCGGCTTACGGTAACTTCTGATAAGAATTGTCCCAATGATTCTGCTTTTACGGTTACTGTTAATCCTGATCCTGCAAACACCGGATTTTCTATAGCAAACCCGCAGCAATGTTTTACCAATAACCAGTTTAATTTTATTAATGGAACAACGCTTTCTTCGGGTAGCCTGTTGTACCAATGGTACCTCGGTGATGGCACAACAGATCCAAACAGGGATGTTACACATAGTTACGCACAATACGGCGATTACACAGTTAAAATGGTGGCCACGTCGGATAAGGGTTGTGCCGATAGTTCAACAAGCAACGTAAAAGTGTTTAAATATGTAAATGCAGATTTTTATGTAGAGCCCGCATGTGTGAACCTGAGACTGGCACTCACAAATAAAACAATCAACAATTCGGGTTACCCACTAAATTATTTATGGGATTTTGGAAATGGCAGTACTTCAACCGCCATTAACCCGGTGTATAGTTATCCTGCTGGTGGCATGTATCAACTCAGTTTATCGGTAAACACGGCACAATGTCCGCAAACAGTAAATACAAAGACGATCAGTATTATGATCGACTTACCGGCGCCCGGTATCAGGTATCCCGACAAGGAAGTTGTTATGAATTATCCTGAAAAATTAAATGCCCGTGGAATTGGTAATAGCGTGGTATGGTCTCCAGCAACCAGCCTCGATTATCCGGGAAGTTACCAGCCAACATTTAAAGGGATTGATCCGCAATTATATACTATTACTTTAAAAACACAAACAGGCTGTGTTACTGTTGATACCCAATATGTAAAGACCCGTAAAAAAATTGATATTTATGTGCCTACATCCTTTACACCTAATGGGGATGGGTTGAATGATTACCTGCGGCCAGTCCTGCTGAGCTTTAAAAAAGTAAACTACTTCAGGGTATATAACCGATGGGGTAAATTATTGTATCAGATGCAGAGTGATCTGCCGGGCTGGGATGGCAGGGTTAACGGCCAAATACAGGAATTACAAACCGTTGTGTGGATGATTGAAGCGGTTGATGTGGATGGTAATGTTCATAAACAACAGGGCACTTCGATATTGCTACATTAATTATTTTATTGACGTTGGGCACCAACTAATAAAAAAGCATTCCGATAAACCGGAATGCTTTTCTATTTTCATACAGAAAGAATTATTTTCATAAAATAATATCATCGTTACATCAGCCTCCTTCTCAAAGAAGTAGCACTTGATGTTTGTCTTTTTTGTAAACTCCAGAGATCCAGGTAACCGAATGTGCGGTTGTTGCTGCCTGTTTGTACACCAACAGCGAGGGTTTCTTTGGTTTCTTGTAATAATTCTTCCAGGTCTTTTTTACTAAAAGGTGTACCTACACCCATTGCTTCACTTTTCATATTTCTGTTTTTTATTCATTACGTATTCATTCCTCTGATAACTGGGCCAGTAGCCAGATCGGGAGATTTTAAGGCAAACAGCAGGTTTTAAAACCATTAGCTAACGCGGTAGTTCTGAATTGCGGCGCAAATATACAGCATATTGGTTTTATGGCAAAGCCAAACGAATGCTTTTGACCTTAATGAAATGTTAATGCTTTTTATTTTACTTTTAATACATGGAATGAGCCATATTTCAAAAGCTGAATACCATTACAGGCTAATTCCATGTGGCCAAAATAAAATAATATGAACAAATGAAAACAATTGGCTTAATAGGCGGGCTCACCTGGTATTCCACGGCTGACTATTACCGTTTACTGAATGAAATGGTAAATAAAGAACTGGGGGGTTTACATGCTGCAAAAATTATTTTATACTCGGTTGATTTTGCAGAAATAGAAGTACTTACCAAAAAACAGGATTGGCCGGGCATTGCCATTATCATGTGCAAAGCTGCAAAAGCTATCGAACTTGCAGGTGCAGACTGCATCATGATAGGCGCCAATACCATGCATAATGTGGCAGGGGAAGTGCAGGCGGCTGTTTCCATCCCGGTAATACATATTGCCGATGCAGTTGCCGCATCCATAAAAAAGAAAGGCTTACAAAAAGTGGCTTTGCTGGGTACAAAATATACCATGCAGTTGCCTTTTTATAAAGACAAACTGGCTGCTGCAGGTATTGAAGTTATTATACCCAACGAAGGTGATATTGAACTGGTCAGCAATGCGATCTATCATGAATTTGGCAAGGGTATTTTTTTACCGGAAAGGAAAAAGGAATTCCTGCAGATCAACACTTCTTTGGTAGAAGCCGGTGCTGAAGGTATTATACTCGGTTGTACCGAAATTCCTCTTCTTATAAAGCAGGAAGATTGCAGCGTGCCGGTTTTTGATACAACATATATTCATGCTGAAGCGGCTGTAAAATTTGCTGTTTTTTCATAAGTAGCGCTGAATAAGAAATTAAGAATCTACAATATATTTTCTAACTTTAAGAAGAAAATGTATTACTAAAATCATGGCAACAAATAAAAATAAGACAACAGAAACAAAAGCCAGTGTTCCTGCTTTTTTAAAGACAATTGCTGATGAACAAAAGCGTGCCGATTGTAAAGCGATCATTGAACTGGTAAGCAAACATACCAAACTGGAACCCAAAATGTGGGGAACGGCCATTGTTGGTTTTGGAAGCTATCATTACAAATATGAAAGCGGGCGAGAAGGCGATGCGCCGCTTACGGGACTGGCAGCCAGGGCAGGTTCCATTGTTTTATACCTGGGTACTGATTTTACCGACAGGGATGCGTTGCTGGCAAAATTTGGAAAATATAAAGTGAGTGGTGGTTGTGTACATATTAAAAAGCTGGAAGACATTGATACAGCTATCATGATAAAAATGTTTAAAAATACTATTGCCCACAGAAAGAAAATTCATCCTGGCGCAGTAAGTTAAAATATGCCGACGTTTCTGTATACGATCAAATGAATTTTATGGAAGAAACAAAAATTGAATCTAAAAATCCCATTTGGACGTATATAAACTAAACTTTAAACCTTGAAACAGATCATCACCGGCATTGCCATAGCTTTAGTATTTGCATCATGTAAAAATGAAAGCAGAACAATTGTGTCTGCTGCATTTATTGACAGCCTCATCAGCAATTACTCCGACACAACCCTGAAAAATTCAATTGAAGCAGACATGAAGTTCTGGAAGGACAGGATAAATCCTGCAAGTCCGGGCCTGGTGAACGAGCTGAAATATGCATCTGCCCTGGTAAGGCGTTTTCATTTTAGTGGCGATATCAACGATATGGTTACAGCCGACAGTATTTTATACACTGCCGATAAAGCTTTCAATCATAAAGAGACTGCACCTGACATGGCATTGATACGGAACAGTATTTTGCAACATCGTTTTAAAATGGCTGATTCTTTATTGACTGTTGCAAGAAGCGTGGGTCTTAAACCATATGAGTCTGCCGCAACTGGTTTTGATGTGGCATTTGAACTGGGCAATTACCAGGTTGCCGAAGCTCAACTTAAAAACATTGCCGGTCCCAAAGATTATGGATATAATTTCCGCCATGCAAAACTTGCACATTACAAAGGCCAGATTGATACAGCCATTGCTGCCATGCACGGCGCAGCAGCATTTGCTGAAGACGATATTTATCTTAAGCAGGCAGCTTTATCCAATGAAGCAGACCTGAACCTGCACAGCAGCAACCTGCAACGTGCAAATGATCTCTATGTTGAATCCATACGCCTGAATGCTGCCGACCTGCATTCCATTATGGGGCTTGGCTGGATAGCATTAGTGCATGACAGAAACGATTCGCTGGCCGAAAAAATATTCCGGTTTGTGAAAAGTAAAACTAAAGCACCAGATGCGGTTTATAAATTAATGATGGTTGCAGATGAAAGAGGCGATAGTATTATGCAGAAAAAATATGCAATGGAATTTGAACAGGCGGTAACCCAACCGGTATATGGCAATATGTACAACAAATACCTGCTTGAATTATACACCGGTATTTTACACGATCCTGCAAAAGCAGAAGCAACAGCAATAAGAGATACAGCCAACCGGGCAACACCACAAACCTATGCCTGGTATGTATGGGCATTATACTGCAATAATAAACCTGCCGAAGCCGAAAAGGTTTACCAGGCGCATGTTTCGGGCAAGCCATTAGAGGGACTTGAGCTTTACTGGATGGGTAAATATATGCAGGCACAAAACAAAGGTTATAATGCGCAGCAGTTTTTTAAAGCAGCACATAAGAACCGGTATGATCTGAGTCCAACAATGGTGAGGGATTTGGAAGCTGCGTTGAAGGAATAGCGTTTTTTACTTCATAATTATTGTAGGGTAGCATGATTTACTTATACAGTTTCATGTTGATGATCATTTGTAAACTCTAGATGGAGTTGCGTATATTTATGTATTGGCTGTAATTTTATGGGAACTCACATCTTGACATATATTTTTTGCTTATTCGCTTCCTGTAGTTTTGCACAGAAGAATAAAATGTTATGTGGTGACACTGCTTTTTGGTACAAGTTACAATATGAAAAAGACGAAAAACTTAAACTTCCTCATTTAATAGAATCAACGGACAGCTTTCATTTTCGCTTTCGGACAGATAAACAGATTGTCGAAATATGGACTAGTGATGGTATTAAGTTTGGTGGACTCATTACTAACTATATTAATTCATATGAGTTCTATGACGAAGAAAAAAAGAAAAAAAAAACTTCCCGATTATTTTCCAATCAAACAGATTTAGACACTGTACAAGCCAGAAATGTATTCAGTTTAACAAAAGTAATTTCCGAAATTCCAACGGACAAATCCATTAAAGGTTGGGGACAAGGGTTTGACGGAGTTGAATATATTTTCGAAGTAGTAAACCCATTGGATTATTGTTTTAAAACTTATTGGACGCCGAGGGCGCAAGACAGTTCGTTGATTGAAGCTAAAATGATACAAACTTTTGTGAACAAATTAGACACTTTGCTTCAATTAAATCAAAGATTTAAAGATTTTTTTAGTACGTTAGAACCAGGTTCCTATATAGGCGGTGGACCAATGATAACAGTAAAGCTTACGCCTAAACAAATTGAATACTTCCAAAAGATACAACCTTATACAGATTATATGAATTCTGTTAAGGATACATTGAATAATTACTTGAGCGATACATTAACCAAGCTTTTTGCTACTTACGGTAAATTGGATTGTTATGACGAATTTTTTTTGAAATTTTCCAGGGCTAACAAACTAGTAAAAATTACTACGAATAGCGAGTTGACAGATAAAGAAGACAAAAGAAAGTTTGCAGCATGCAAACAAAAAATATGGGATATTTTTAAGAAAATAAAAATCGACTTTGTACATTCACAAGTTGACTATATTAAAGAATTGAATTTTTGGGAAGGAGAAGTAACTATCTCCCAGTAAAAAACTGCCGCCAATATTGGTATGCCAATAGGTTGGCTTGGAATTCTGTCCCAGCGGGTTTTTTACAGCATAGTTTATAAACCCAAAAGTCTTTTACGTGAAACTCCGATGAATAATAATCTAACATTAAAAGGCGCAACTCCAAACACCGGTACAACAGGTTTTACTGTAAGCCATATTCCATTTTTTTTCCCTTGATCGGTGTCACAAACCAACCACCTCATCAAAAAAACAACCGCTCCACCGTCCAGTATCCTGCCATCAACACAATCATTACCGACAAAGGAATAACAATATATTTGCGGTAATACGGTTTGTTGCCAAACCATTTTCCAAATAGAAAGAATGCAGATAGTATAACTGTAAGCTGTCCCAGTTCAACACCCACATTAAACATCACCAACGATGTTAGATAGGAATTTTGGGGTAAGCCTAAAGCGCCCAGTGCATTGGCAAAGCCCATGCCATGCACCAGGCCAAATAAGAATACAATACCGATACGTGATTTTTTTAAAGTAGGCGAAAAAATATTCTCCAAAGCCACATACATGATGGACAAAGCAATGATGGGTTCTACAATGGCAGGAGAGGGTGTAATTACTTTAAACATGGCTAAGCCCAATGTAATAGAATGTGCAATGGTAAAAGCCGTTGCCTGCCAGAGTACCGGTTTTAATTTAGGGCTTAATAAAAATAAACTCAGTACAAATAAAATATGGTCGTAGCCGAGTGGGATGATGTGCGTAAAACCCAACTGCAGATAAAGAATAGCGGCATCGCCCTTGCTCATTTTCTCCAGTTCGCCTACCACATCATGGGCCAATAATGGCGGGCTTATTAAAAACAACATAATCAATATCCCGATTGCTTTTGAGAATATGCTTTTTTTATTTTCGGATAAGTAATGCATGGTTATTGATTATGTTGTAAAAGATAGCTTTTTATTTAAAAGAAAAATACCAGTTTCACCCTTGCAAAGATGGGATTTCCCGGCGTATAATTAAGTTCGGTAACAGGCACCGGTTCATTTTTTAACTGCGATTCTGTTGCAAACTGTGCTTCGTTCCATCTTACATTAAAAATATTTTCTACAGCCAGTCCAATTTCATATTTTGCTCTGGTATAGTTAAGTGAAGCATCCATTAAAAAATAACCTTTGGCTGTTATCGAATTATCTTCATTGGCAGGCCTGCTTTTAATGTACCGGTACGTTAAGCCTCCATTAAAACCTTCTTTGGCTTTATAAAATAAACCACCGGTGCTGGTTGCGGTTGGCGCCAGCGGAATATAATCTGCGCCCTTTGGCACGCCAATGGCTCTTGGTTTTGTAAAATTAATATTGGCATTGGCAAATAAATTTTTAGTGAACTGATAACGCACAATAAAATCAATACCTTCTCTTCTTGTTTTACCACTGGGTTCCACATTGCCATCATCGCCTACATACACAAACTCCTGGTCAAGATGTAAATACCAGGCAGCTACATTGATGTATAGGTTTTTAACCGGTTTAACTATAAAGCCAAGGTCGGCGCCATAAGCTGCCGGTAAAATCTGTTTACCATCATTGACTGTAACAACCCTTGCATCATTGCTATGAAAGCCTTTACCGGCTTTTACATACAGCTGCACCGCTTTGCTAATGGTATATTGAATATTTAATTTAGGGCTTACGATCGCTTTGTTTTGCGATGGATTTTGGGTGGCTGTTAATTTATCTAAATAATTAAAATGAAAATAATCTAAACGTACAGCGGCACCAATCAACCATTTACCAATAGCTAACTGCTGATCGGTAAATGCAAATGCATTCAGTTCTTTTATATCGCCCAGTTTTACATAATCAATAAACTGCCGCTTAACAACATGGGCCAGTTTACTGTCATTGGTTGCATCATACCTTAAGCCAATGCCATCAGTGGTATTTAAAACTGCCTTGCCAAAAAAATGTTTTTCTTTCAGGGTGCCGTTATATCCAATAATATTTCTTTGTTCTGCCTGGTTTATCTCATCGCCATTAACAGGGTCGTTGAGGAAAAAAGTAAAGTCAGAAAATAAATTGAATTTATACCGGCTGTAAAATACCTGGTTCTGCAGGTTGCTACCGTTTTTAAATTGGGTAGAGAAAAGCAGGTTGGCATTATACCGTTCTGTATTACCACCTTCGCTCGGGTCTATAGAGCCAAATCGTTCAATGGTCCCGTCATCAACAGCCCTTGATGGTACTTGTCCGCTGGCATCCCATTTACTTTTAAATGCCGATGCAGAAAAACTAAGTTGTGTGGATCTTGAAATTACGGCATTGTATTTACCAAATAAATTAAAGCGGCCAAAGTTTTGCTTGTTGATGGTTGCACCATTGGTATAGTTAAACTCACCGGCAATATAGGCGCTTTGTTTATCCTTGTTCTTTTTTAACAGGTCAATCATCGCCAGTGTGCGGAAGGTATTGAAACTGCCGGCTTCAACCTGTATTAAACTCTTAGCAATATTTTTAAAAGTTGAAAAAGAAACATAACCTGCTGTATTAAAATCGCCGTGCTGTGTGTAGTAGGGGCCAGCACCAAAATCAACATTGTTGATGGTTTCCGGTATGATGAAATGCGAATCAGCATAACCCTGTCCATGCGCATGGCTTACCATATTCACGGGCATACCGTCCACACTTACCTGCACATCGGTACCATGATCGCAATCGAAACCGCGTAAAAATATTTGTTCAGCCTTACCGCCGCCGGCATGCTGTGCAATGAACAAGCCCGGAACAATACGCAGTAATTCCTGTGTATTTCTTACCGGCTTCAGGTCAAGGTCTATCTTACTTATGGTACTGAATTTTGAAGCGACATTGCTTTCAAGTACAATGGTTGACAGGTCAACCAGTTGCGGCTGCAGGGCAATGATGTTTTCGGCATTTTCAGCAACTGTGAAGCTGTCTGTTTTATAGCCTGTATTTGAAACGATTATGTTTGAAGCTGCTCTCAGGTTAAAGTTACCGTTTTGATCGGTTGTTGTTCTTACAGCCTGTTTACCGGTTGCTATAACAGTTACTGATTCGAGGGGCTGCCTGCTTACTGCATCAACGACCTTTCCCCTGGTTATTTGCTGTGCATCTGCTTGTACAACAATACCTGTTGAAAATAGTATGTACAGCAAAACAATAATTCTCTTTTTGAATTGCATGATAATAATTTAAAATGACGAATAGATTTTTTCGGGATTTAAGTAATGTGTCATTTTGAAAAGTTGTCAGGTTGAGCCTGCTTTTGTTGGCAGACAGGCTTGTCGAAACAGGGGTTTATTAAACTAACCCGTCTTCTACAGCACTTCGACATGCTCAGTATAGACTGACCGTAAAATTATTATCTAAAATTTCAAAATGATACACTACCAGGGTTTACATTACTGTATATAACAGTGCTATAATCCATGTAACATGGTTAAGCATTAAACCGGGATACAAAAATAAAATGTCCAATCCTGGGCGGTTGGTAGATCCCTTCCAGGTAACTGTTGGGCAGGGCAGAGGCCCGTTGCTGAAAATAAAATATTTGGGTTTGAGCGGTAACGCTGTCTGTTTTTTGCTGAAGCGCTATATGATCGCTTGTGGAATTATCTTTTTTTGATGCAGGTGATTCAGTTTGATTTGCTGTTTTCTTTGCATTGTCTATCACTTCCCGGTGCACATGAAATTTCCCGTTTTGATAATGCACCGTTGCCATATGTTGTGCATAGAAAAAAATATGAGCAACTGTATCGGCAATATAAGGTGATACTGGTTTTATCATGATCACGGTGTAAGAAAAGAGAATGATATATAAAGCAATCTTTTTCATGCCGGCAGGTTATTGCCTCGTTGTATTATAGTGATTAAAGTTGTTGTTCTGAATTATTTACGCAATAAGCTGTTTAAAGGATTTTTTATTTTAACAAAATACTATAATGTTTCTGTTATTAACGACTATACAAATGCAAAAAGCGCAGAATTGCTTCTGCGCTTTTTATGTTTTTACTTTTTACGGTTGGGTTCAGATTAAAACGGAGCCGCTAAGTATGGAAATGCCGCAAGGAACGGTTTGTCGTTCGCATCAACATGATCACTAGTTAATTGAGGATTTTTTGTACCATCATTTCCACCAAATATCAGAAATTTAAGTTCAATGTCAATTGCATCATCAGCTAAACCTCTTCCAGTAAGGGTGCCTAAATTTGTTGCGCCTGTCATTGACACGCCCAATACGTCAGTTGCTAAAGTTGTAGTAAGTACTGTCGGGCTCATTCCTAATGCATTCACAGAATAGTTAACATAAGCCGGGTTTGCTGTTTTTAAAGCAGCATCAAGTGCAACCAGGTTAGTTAAAAATTTAGGCTGATAAATAGCACCCATCGCCGATGGAGTAGTTACGTTAAAGGCATCTTTATCGGCCGACCCATTGAATACAGTGTTAACTGCCGGTCTTCCCATTTGATCCTGCTGCTGATAATAAACTGTTGCGGCAGGTGCAGGCGTATCATTGTTGCTTTTTTTGCAAGATGTTGCAATTAATGTACTTCCCAGTACAATTGCTATTAATTTTATTGTTGTTTTCATTGTTTTAATTTTTTAATTGTTTAAGCCTGCCTTGCGGCATGCGGGTTAATTTAGATTTTCTTTTTGGTTTCAACCCATACATTTATAGATGCACCAGTTCCCAGCAAAGCTTTTGGAACTTCAACAACAGTACTTAACACATTAGTACCTGCAAAAGCATCACTTCCCGGGTTATTAAAACCAATGGCAGTTCCGGCAATGACTTTCTTGTACTGATTAAGGTCAAAGAAGAATGGATCATCTCTTGGGCCTGCAAATACCTTAATACCGGTTGCACCTGTTCCTGTTACTGCAGTGCCACCATAGGCTGTTACTGCAACTGACGCAGTTACACTTCCTTCAAGTTTACTTCTTAAACCGATTTCAGATGGAGCAACAGGACCATAAACATTCATGCTGTTTGTTGCGGCATCATACTTACACTGAATAACAAGGTCTTCTTTATTATCTCCGTTGTTATCAATATTAAATTCGATGATGGTGTTTTCATCAAATTTAGCCGCAGAAGTGGCTCCCGGAGTCAATAAACCCTGGGTGTTGGCTACAAAAACCATGTTTGTAGTAGTAGCTGCCTGAAATACGTACAAATCAGTAATATCTGATTTCTGACCGGTAACTGCAGGAGCATCTATATGATCTGCTGCAAATAGTACGCCGCCGGTGATGAGTGCTGCTGCAGCAAAAGCTGACAGCAAAATTTTGTTTCTTTTCATTTTAGTTGTTTTTAAGATTAATGATTTTCTTTAGCGTTCCCGGTAAAGTGATTTCTTCTTCAGTTACGGCAAACGGGAAGCTTTGGATTTATTTTAACTATAAAAAAAATCGCAGGCTTTTTAGTAACCCGGATAATATCTCTATTTTTGAGCGTTAGTTTCTATATTTATTATATTTAATTTTAATATTATGGCTTATTGGTTGGTAAAATCAGAACCCTCGGTATATAGCTGGGACCAGCTTGTAAAAGACAAACAGACTTTCTGGAGCGGTGTTCGCAATTATGCAGCCCGGATAAATTTAAGGGCGATGAAGAAGGGTGATGAAGTTTTATATTATCACAGCAATGAAGGCGTGGAGATCGTTGGCATTGCCAAAGTAATTAAGGAAGCATACCCCGATCCAACCACAGATGATGACAGGTGGGTGGCAGTTGACCTAAAACCCGTACGTAAATTAAAGAAAACTGTTCCGCTGGAAATACTCAAAAAAGATACCCGTTTTGCCAATATGGATTTGGTACGTTTGGGAAGATTGAGTGTACAAACCGTAAAGCCCGAAGAGTGGGAGCTGGTGATGAAACTGGCGGAAACCCCCTAACCCCCTCCGCCCCCTGAAGGGGGAACTTTGGAGTCTGCTGAATTAGTACATCTTTTTTTGAACCCGGCATGCTGCTATTTTAAATTTTAGCTGATCTACACTTATATGAAAACATTTTTTGCAGTTCCCCGACTTCGCTATTTCACCGGTGCAACTAACCTTTAAGTTCAGTATCAAATAAAAATGCCGCACTCTGAATACCGAATAATAATTTGAACCAACTTCAGCATTCAATATTCCTTGTTCCCTGTTCGATATTCCAATGCTTTCTATTTCATTTAACATTTATCAGCGGTTACTAATTTTATGCAATTTGTATCAATGGGTATCTAATTAATCTAAAACTCATTGTTATGAAAACAAAACTTTTTATTGCTGCTATTGTAATTACTGCTGTCTTTATTTCCTGTAAAAACACAAAAGAAAAATCAGCATCCGAAACGATGGACTATACCATTGCTGATCAACCTTCACAAGATCCTCAAAAAAACAAAGAAGAAAAGCAACAAATTCCTGTCGGAAAATTTTCGCCGCTTATAACCGACTCTGCCGTTTCTCTATTACAAACGCCTGTTGTTAGCCATACCAATTGGGATAATAAGATCATCAAGAACGCTACATTAAAAGTAGAGATCAAGGATTTTAAAAAGTATAATAGCTATGTACACGGTGCTGTAAAGCAGTATGGCGGCTATGTAGCGCAGGAAGAACAGACTTTAACTGATGAAAAATCGGAGACATCCATTACCATAAAAGTGCCGGTGGCACAGTTTGAAGACATGATGAACGCATTGCCCTCCGATGATGGAAAAGTGATGGAGAAAAAAATAAGTACTGATGATGTTACCGGCGAAGTGGTGGATACCAGGTCGAGACTGGAAGCAAAAAAACAGTTGCGTTTAAAATACCTGGAATTTTTAAAGCAATCCAAAAATATGGAAGAAGTGTTGCAGGTACAAAACGAAGTGGATAATATACAGCAGCAGATAGAATCTGCCGCAGGCCGTGTTTCTTTTTTGGCACAGCAAACTGCATTCAGTACCATCAACCTCAGTTTTTATCAACCCATGGAAGGGTATAACCCAACTGATGCTGCGCCATCTTTTTTAACCAGGGTTGGCAATGCTTTTAAAACGGGCGGATCCTGGATAGGCGATTGGCTGGTAGCATTAATGTCTGTATGGCCGTTGCTGTTAATTGTATTTGCTGTTTATTTTGGCTGGAAGAAATTAAGGTCTGCTAAAGTTATAGCTCAGAAGTCCTGAGTTTTATAAGCTTTTAAACTTGAAGGTTCTTGCCCCTCTCCCCTGGAGAGGGGTTGAGGTGAGGTCACCTAAAAATAACCGTTCCCAATTGTTTGGTTAGTTCAATTTCCATTTGCTTTAAATGCTGGTGGGTTTGTACCAATAATATCTGGTCTTCAACAACAGTTGATCTTTCCATGTCGCGTTGGTTCTCATCCATCAGCCTTTTTATTTTTCGCAGTTTCAGGTAATTAAGGGTAGAAAAAACTTCTTCGGCAAACAGGTCTTCACGGGTGGCAATATAACCTTCAAAATGTTCTTTCCATTTGGGGCTTATCTCGTAATTAAAATCCATGATGCTTACCACCAGGGCACTCATCTGCTGATCTTCGTGGTATAAAAAATTCTTGGCCGTTGGTTCAATACCGGCTTCATACCAGGCTTTGTAGGTTTGTAATATGCGCACCAGTTCTTTGTTGTCGATCAACTCTTCCAACTGGTTATCTTCAATTTCTTTAAAAATATAATCTGCAACTTTCTGTTCTTTATTCCATTGCTTTAAACCAAATTCCAGCAGGCTCCTGATCATGGCCTGTTCATGTATCTCGTCTTTATTGAAAAGCGCAGTTACATCATTTTCAATATCGCCGCTTTGATCTGTATGTATTGTTTCTTCTGCAAAACGCTGATCCCTTGATACCCTGGTTTCTTCCTTATTTACTTTTTCCCTGATGAACTTATTCACCAGTGCATGCAAACCACTTTCTTCTATCTTTAAAATTTCGGAGCATTGTTTTATGTAATCCTGCTGTTTGGTAAAATCCTCGGTCTTGTTAATTTTAGAAATGGTTTCCGCGATCTGGTTTACAACAATAGATTTTTTTGTGCTGTCGTTACCTGCATCTTTTAAAGCAATGCCGAGCTGAAATAAAATGAAATCTTTTTTATTGGCATTTACAAAGTTGATGAACACCGCCGTGCCCACTTTGTTTACATAACTGTCGGGATCCTCTCCATCGGGTATCAAAACTAATTTCACATTCAGGCTTTCTTCAAGTGCCAGATCTAATCCACGCAAAGCCGCTTTTATACCGGCACTGTCGCCATCATAAATAATGGTAAGGTTGTTGGTATATTTTTTTATCAGCCTTAACTGATCGGGTGTTAAAGATGTACCGCCACTGGCCACTACGTTTTCAATACCGGCCTGGTGCAGGCTCACCACATCGGTATAACCTTCCACCAGCAAACATTCATCGGCTTTATCAATGGCCTGCCGGGCAAAATACGAACCGTAGAGTAATTTGCTCTTTACATAAATTTCATTCTCGGGGGTGTTGATGTATTTGGGCGCCTTGTCATTCTTCTTAATGATCCTGGCGCCAAAGCCCAATACTTTTCCGCTTTGGTTATGAATAGGGAATATGATCCTGCCCCGGTAATTATCATAGGCATTATCATCACGTACATTCACAAGCCCGGTCTTTTGTAAATACTCCAGGCCGTATTGAGCTGACAGCGCAGCTTTGGTAAAACCATCCCTGGCTTCGGGGTTATAACCAAGTTGAAATTTATGAATGATCTCTTCCCTGAAACCACGTTCTTTTAAATAACTCAGCGCAATATCCTGTCCCTCATCTGTATGTAATAAAGCTTCTGTAAAAAATTTTTGTGCAAAATTATTGATGATATATAAACTGTCGGCAACCTGTTGCTGCTGTTTATATTCCGGGCTCGTTTCACTTTCTTCTATCTCTACATTATATTTTGCAGCCAGCCAACGGAGCGATTCTACATAACTGTATTTTTCGGCCTCCATTAAAAAGCTGATGCTGTTACCGCTGCGGCCGCAACCAAAACATTTATAAATTTCTTTGGCAGGGGATACGGTGAACGAAGGCGTTTTTTCGTTGTGGAACGGGCACAGGCCTAAATAATTGGCACCTCTTTTTTTTAGTTTGATAAAAGAGCCAACGATCTCCACAATATCAATGCGGCTGAGAATTTGCTGTATACTTTCCTGGGATATCAATGTTATAAATAATGAGGATGTAATTTACAGTAGTAAAGTTAATCTCTTGCAAAAAAGACAAATTAAAAATTAATGGCATGATTTATGAAAAATTATCTAAAAAAGCATCCGTATTATTAATATCTTTATTTTTCAAAAAAATTAAAAGCATGAAGAAATATGTATTGAGCATGATGATGATTTTAGGCAGTTTGTATGCAAGCAGCCAGGAACTGAGTAAGGAAATTCAAACGAATATATTGTTAAAGCAATTTGATAAGGCAAAGGAAGGCTTAGATAAGTTTATTGCTGATCCTAAGAATGCAGCAAATGCTACAGCCTTTTATTATAAGGCTTTTGTGTACAATGCACTTGCCAGGGACCCCAAAAAAACGGTTGCAGAAAGCAAGGTTCTTGATGATGAAGGTTATGCTGCACTTAAAAAATATGCTGAGCTTGATGCAAAAGCCCCTTTAACCAAAGAGGAGAATAATTCAACCTTATTCAATCTATATTATTCCTACTACGACCTGGGTGTAAAATTGTATAACGAAAAAAAATTTGCTGAATCCTATGATGTTTTTAAAAGCTCGCTGGATGTGCATGACTATGGTATTAACAACAAGCTTAACGGGCCTGGTACACTTAAGTTTGCGGTGCATGATACAGACCTGATCTGGAACCTGACCATATTGGCAAATGAGTTAAAGAAAACTGACGACGTCATGATCTACTACAAAAAAATTGCTGATGCCGACCTGGCCGATGAAAAATATGCCACGGCTTATGATGCGCTTGTTTTAAAATATAAAAAGGAAAAGAATGCAGAACTTTTTGCAAAATATGTGGCTGCCGCAAAAAGGCATTACCCTGTTGACAAGGCTTACTGGGAAAGCAAGGAAGTAGATTTTGAGTTAAGCGGACTGGAGGATGAGGCTTTGCTTAATAAGTATGAAGAGTTGATGGTTAAGGTGCCCGATAATTACGCACTTACTTATAATTATGCAACAGAAATAGATAAGTTTATCAACAGCGCAGCTTCAACAGGAAAAGATATTCCGGCATACAAGAAAAAGATGGAAGACCTGTTTAAAAAAGCAATTGCTATAAAATCTACCATTGAGGGTAATTTGCAATTGGCGAATATGTATTACAGCAGGACATACGATCTGCAGGAACAGGCGGCTAAAATAAAAGGAACCAAGCCTGCTGAAGTAAAACTAAAAAACGATCTTAGTGCTTCGGTAAAAACAACCATGGTTGAATGTATTCCTTATGCCGAGGAAGCTGTAAGATTATTATCCGAATTAAAGGAATATAAATTTTCGGACAAGACAAATTATAAACTGGCTCTGGAAATTTTAAGCAATGCTTATAAAATCGGTGGTAATACAGCTAAGGTTGCCGAGATCGAAAAGAAGCGGGCTGAAGTAGAAAAACTATAAAAAGATAAACAACATAAAAAAAACCTCCTTCACAGGAGGTTTTTTTTATGTTGTTGAATATCGTATTATCCACCAATTCTTATTTGCATGCCGGGCCCGCCGCCATTTTGCATATCCTTCATTGGTTTCACCTCAATGTCTTTGGGTATGTCAAATTCCTTTTCTGCAATGTCTTTATCAATAACCAGTTTGGTAACTTCAACTGTCATATGCCTGCCTCTGTTCATTTTTCTTTCGTACTGCATGGGGAAACCCGCCAGGTCTTCCAAACCGTTTAAGCCTGCCGTTGCATTAAAACCACCAAAACCACCACCTGCACCACCGGTACTTGGTAAATTTTGTATTTTAAAATCGGGGCAATACCAAACAGAGGTAGTAGTATCTGATTTGCCATTTGAGCGGGTGGCAACTATCAATGCTTTTTTACAATTATAACCTGATACTTTTTTACTTTCATCAACATAGATTATGGAATAAACAGCAGGCGTATTACCGCCTCCACCAAAAGATGCATTTTGTCCACCTCTTCCTTTCATCATACTATCCATGCGTTTGCGCATTGCTGCCTGGTCTTCATCGGTGGCATAAAATCCTGATTTTTTCCCCATCATTTCCATAATGGTAGTTGTTATTTTTTTGCTGTTGTCTCTTATAACTGTTGTTCTGCCCATTTCACTTTCTGAAAAGGTTTTGGTCAGGTCATTCTTCAGCCAGGTAGTTGTTTTTGTTTCGCCATCGCCGCCAAAACGCATCATGTGTACTTCACCTCCATCAGCAGCTGTTGCGGTTTGTACAGAGGCATCATCTCCGTCAGGGGAAACAATGGTTGTTTTAGTGGTAACCGTTGCCTGGGTTAAAACCCGGGGTTGTGCATAAACAGCTACCGAAGCCGGAAATAATAAAAGTGTAATAATTTTTTTCATGGTTATGTTTAATTAAGAACCAAATTTACGAATAGATTCGTAATAATAAAACCAAACTTGACGTTTGAGAAGAATTTAACAAGTTTGTAAATTTGGAAGAAGGGCCAATAAGGCTAACAATGTCCAAGGGCATACCAGATAACAAAAAAGATCACAATGGTACTCAGGCAACCACCGCCTAATTTTTTTGCGCCGTAGCCGGCAATCAAACCTCTTACTAATTTGTTCATATTTATTTTTTTAAATGGGTTAATTAAAATTGGTTAAAACTAACTGTATTGGATAGAAAGCTGTAATCCTAAGCAATTAGAATGCCACAGTAAAAACTGTGGCATTCTAATGATAAATTGTGTTTAAAATAAAAATTTCAGCTGAGCTTCAGCTTATTTATCAGTTCTCAATTTTAAACCCATTGGCATCGGCAAATTTCTTTTGTGCTGTTTGCATGGCATCCATGGATGCCTGCCTGTTACCGGCAATTGCAATTATTTTATCCATCACCCCCTGTCTTTCATCCGCAGGAGCAAGGCCCCATTCTTTATAACCGGAATAAATACTTTTGATGAACCCAAAATATTTGAGGCAGGCTTCTTTAAAATTGTCCGCTTCTTTGGCATCAGGAAGGGGCATTGTTTTTATTTCCTGTATTTTACTTTCTACGAGTTGTTCCATTTTTTCCCCAACAACGGCAATGCTGTCGAAGTGCTCATCTTCAAAATAGTGTTTTACTTTATCCTCGGTAGTTGTAATATCGGGTATCAGGCTCTTTTCTTTTTTTACAATTTCCTGGCTGTAGTTAAAAGCACTTTTTGATTTACAGGAAGCAATGCTGATCAATAAAACTGAGGCAAAAATTAATTTTTTAAGCATGTTAGTTGGTTTGAAATTAAAAGTTGTATTTGTTTTGAGTAAAGCTGATGAATTAAAGATAATTTCTATTTTATGAACCTGTTAAGCTTATTTTAAACTGTGAATAACTAAGGCAATTCGCTGTAAAAAATCAAAATTTTCTATTGTGCCATTCCATTATATTTGCCGTCTGACTAAAATATAGATAAAACCGTGCGTTTAAAGAGTTTAGAAATCAAAGGATTTAAGAGTTTTGCCGATAAAACCGTACTCAATTTTGATGAAGGTATTACCGGCGTTATTGGCCCCAATGGTTGTGGTAAAAGCAATATTGTGGATAGTATCCGCTGGGTAATAGGTGAGCATAAGATCAGTAACCTGCGCAGCGAAAACCTGGAAAGCCTGGTGTTTAATGGTAGTAAAACCCGTAGTGCCAGTGGTATTGCCGAGGTTAGCCTTACTTTTGATAATACCAAAAACTTATTGCCTACCGAGTTTAGTACAGTAACTGTAACCCGTAAATATTATAAAAGCGGGGAGAGTGAATACCGCCTGAATGATGTGGCCTGCCGCCTTAAAGACATTCACAACCTGTTTATGGATACCGGTATCAGCAACGATAGCTATGCCATTATTGAACTGGGGATGGTGGATGATATCATCAAGGACAAGGAATTTAGCCGCCGTAAAATGCTTGAACAGGCAGCGGGTATATCTATCTACAAAACGCGTAAAAAAGAAGCCAAACTTAAACTGGATGCTGCCGAACAGGATCTTGCCCGTGTAGAAGACCTGTTGTTTGAGATCAACAACCAGCTTAAAAGCCTGGAAAGCCAGGCCAAAAAAGCAGAGAAATATTTCGAGATAAAAAAAGAATACAAGGAAGTTAGTATAGAGCTTGCCAAAGCTGCACTGGAAGGTTTTAATGTAACCTATCATGACCTGAATGAGAAACAAAAAGCCGAAGTAGACAAACGTATTGAACTGGAAGCCATTATTGCCAAGGAAGAAGCATTACTGGAACAGGAAAAGCTTGACCTGATACAAAAGGAAAAAGCATTGCAAACCATGCAGCATGCATTTAACCAGATGCTGGATGGCGTGCGCAACAAAGAGAATGAGAAGAGCCTGAGCAGTCAGCGCCTGCAATATTTAAAAGAAAGAGAAGCAGGTTTAAACGAATTTTTACAAAAAGCAGGCGGACAATTAAAAGGGCTTGATGAAAGTATACAGTTTACCGGTAACCAGATAACAGAAGATGAAGTTCAGTTAACACAATTTGAAAGTAAATTGGTTGATTTGAAAAATGCGGTGGAAGAAAAACGTAAGGTTTTTGACGACAAGCGCAGCCATATTGATGAGTTGCGTAAGCAAAACCAGGCCATACAACGTGACCAGTTTGAAGCGGAGAAAAAAGTGGCAGTGGCCGATACTTCTATTCAGAATTTACAACGTACCATTACACAGATACAAGAAGAGAAAACGCAGCGCCAGAACCAACTTCAGCAATTAGAGCCTGAAAAGAAACTAAAAGCAGAAGAACTGGAGCAAAAGAAAACTGATCTGCAGCAATTACAGGATCATCACGAATTTACCAAGAAACAAATTCTGCAAACGCAGAATAAAATGGAAGGTCTGCGTAATGAACTGGCCACCGAGAGCCGTACATTAGACAGTAAGAAAAATGAACACGACCTGCTTAAAAGCCTGATAGACTCGATGGAAGGTTACCCGGAGAGTGTAAAATTTTTGCACAACAATCCAAACTGGAACCATACAGCGCCGCTGTTAAGCGATATTATTTATGTAAAAGAAGCATATCGTGCGGCTGTAGAAAATGTGTTGGAACCTTACCTGAATTATTATGTAGTTAATAATCTGGAAGAAGGTTTACAGGCCATCCATTTGTTGGATGATAATAAAAAAGGTAAGGCCAATTTCTTTTTACAGGATAAGTTTACCGATTTTGAAACACAGCATCAGCCCGAAGGAACTATCCCGGCATTGGGTGTGGTGGAGATCGACAGCAAATATGCCAATCTTGCCAAATACCTACTGGGCAATGTTTTTATAGCAGAGAATGAAGATGCTTTACGCAACAGTAATGGGGCAGTGGTACTGGAAAAAACAGGTAAATACGTAAAAGGTAAATATTCATTGACCGGCGGCAGCGTTGGTCTATTTGAAGGAAAAAAAATTGGCCGTGCAAAAAACCTGGAGAAATTAATTGAAGAAATTGTTGCACAGGAAGCTATTGTTAAAACCCTTAAATTATCGATACAGGAACATCATAATGAAGTGATCGCTTTTAATGAGCAACTGAAAGAGAATGCTATTAAGCAAACGCAACAGGATATCAATAACCTGACCAACCATGTTTTCTCCCTGCAGAATAAGATCGAAAATCTTACACACCTGGAAGAGACCAGTGCCGCAAGAATTGCCGAGCTGGAAAAACAACTGCAAGCAAATCATGAGGCTATTGCCAGCACCAGGGACACGCTGAACCAGTTCAACACGCAAATAAAAGAACTGACTGAAAAGATGCAGTTGATCGAGCAGGATTATGCAACTGCCGAAGAAGATTACAATCATGCTACTACCACATTTAACGATAGTAACCTGCAGTTTACCAAACAGCAGAGCAAGGTGGTTTCTCTAAAGCAGGAATTTGAATTCAAGACGAACCAGTTAAATGACCTTACTGTTCAGATAGAGAGCAGTAATACCCAGTTAACCGAAGCATCAGCAAGTATTAGCGAAACCGCAGGCCAGTTAAAGGAACTGGAAGCGATGGTGATTACCTTATTACAAAATAAGGAAGTTGAAGAGCGGGCGTTGAACGAAGCTGATCAGCTTTATTATAACCTGCGCAATGTACTTACAGAAAAAGAAACTGAAATAAAAAGCAAGCTTAAATCCAAAGAGGGGATAGATAGTTTACTTACTGAAATAAAAGATAAACTTTCTGATCTTAAACTGCAGCTGGCTGGTATGAAAGAGCGTTTAAATGTGGAGTTTAAGGTTGATCTTGACATCATCATTGATGAACCAAGAACAACTGATACGCCATTGGAAGAACTGCGTGAGAAGAATGAAAGGCAACGCAAACGTTTGGAAAATATCGGTGAGATAAATCCAACTGCGATTGAAGCTTATACAGAAATGAAAAAGCGCTACGATTTTATTCTGGAACAAAAGAATGACCTGGTAACGGCGAGGGAGAGCCTGATGCTTACTATACAGGAAGTAGAAGCTACGGCCAACCAGCAATTCCTGGATACATTTAATAAAGTAAGGGAGAATTTTCAAAAAGTATTCCAGGCTTTATTTACCGAAGATGATACGGCAGACATGATCATGGTTGATCCTGAAAATTTAGCCGAAACCGGTATTGATATCATTGCCAGGCCAAAAGGCAAACGCCCATCTTCTATAGGGCAGTTAAGTGGCGGAGAAAAAACATTAACGGCAACAGCCTTATTGTTTGCCATCTATTTAATTAAACCTGCACCGTTCTGTATCCTCGATGAGGTTGATGCACCGCTGGATGATGCCAACGTGGGTAAGTTTACGCAAATGATCAAAAAATTCAGTGAGAACAGCCAGTTCATCATCGTTACGCATAATAAAATGACCATGAGTGCTGTGGATGTAATTTACGGTGTAACCATGCAGGAGCCGGGTGTTAGTAAACTGGTGCCGGTGGATTTCAGAAGCCTCAATTAATTAAAAATTGAGAATTAAAAGTTGAGAATTTTTTAGCTTAGCAAGATATGGCTTAATTATTGAATTGATTTACAGTTGTAGGAAAATACAGTTTATTCATTCTATAGAAATTTTTAATTCTTCATTCTTAACTTTTAATTAAAACAATCATCATGGACGGACAATCAATCATCATCATTCTTGTTTTAGGTGCCTTGGCCGGATGGCTTGCAGGTATGGTTTTCCAGGGCGGTGGCCTTGGGTTAATCGGAAATATTATTGTAGGTATTGTTGGCGGCTTTATTGGCTACTGGCTTTTACCAAAATTAGGGGTACACATCAACACCGGTACAGGCTGGCTTAATTATGTTTTAACTGCTGCCATTGGTGCCATTGTATTGCTGGCTTTAATCAATATTATTTTTGGGCGAAACCGGTCGTAACATTTCACGAATTAATCGAACTACACGGATTACACGAATTGTTTTATAATTCGTGTAATCCGTTTTAAATTGGTGTAATTGGTAAAAATTCGTGTAATCAAAAAATCAACTTCCCGATCCTTCCGCCAGCACCCGAAAAATAAATCGCCTTACCTTTTTTTGCCTTACGCACTGCATGAAAACTGTCCTTGCTTATCCATGTCCAGTTTTGCCCTTCGTCAATACTGTAATCAACACCATTCAGTCCGCAACTTATCCAGTTTTTTTTGCCAAGGTATTCCACACAACTGCGGTAGCCATGTGGCCCAATAATTGGTTTGGTAAAGGTTTCGCCGCCATCCAAAGTAATTACACAGTTCATTGTGGTATCATCTTTGGCGTTAAAATCGCCACCAACAACAATCATGCATTTTTTATTTTTTACGGCTATGGAATTTGCTCCCGTACTTTCTTTTCCCTGCAGAATAGGTAACTCAATTTTTTTATCCCGGATAAATAATCTTGCACGTAAACCGCCGCTTACAAAAACAGCTTCCTGTTTGTTAAGCCTGCGCACATTGGTTCCGCTACTGGCAAAAAATGCTTCGCCTTTATCGGCTATGGGTAAATTAGTTTCAGGAATTCCCTGCCAGTTTTCTCCGCCATCAAAAGTTCTGGCTACAAAAATCTTATCGCCAAGGGGATCGCCGATCACAATACCACTTTGTTCATTCCAGAATTCCATGGCATCTAAAAACATGCTGGTATCTTTATTCTCATACACAACTTTCCAGTTTTCGCCGCCATCGGTTGTTTTTAAAATGTATGCCGGAGAGGCAATTCCCATGATAACAGCAGTGTTTTTATCAAAGGCTTCTATGTCCCTGAAGTCTGTTTTCTCAAATCCCTTTACCGTTTTCCAGGTCCAGTTTTCACCGCCATCGGTCGACCGGCCAACAGCACCACCACTGCCACTCACCCAAACCACGTTATCATTTACAACACTTAGTCCACGCAAAGATGCTTTGCTGCCGGAGTTGAGCAGTTTAACGGTTTGTGCTGATATTGATAAAGCTGCAAAGCAAACAAACTGCAACAGCAATAATTTAAAAATAAACTGTTTCATTTTTTTTAATTTAAAGATTATCCTGGTTCTTTTCTACAGCAGCATTCAGGGCATCATAATAGGCTTTTGATATGCCCTGTTTTTTACGGATAAGTTTTAAGGAAAGCCTTACCGAAATAATAAATGAAATAACCGCTCCTAAAAAATATAAACCTGTTTTATCAAGAAACAAAAAGAAATCAAATGTGCCGTGAAAAAGCCCCGGCCAGAAAATGGCCAGCGTCATATGCCTTATCCTGTTAACCGGATCAAATTTTGCCAATCCAATATGGTAACCCATCAGCACACCAAAAGTAGCATGCGCCGGTACCGATAAAAACATGCGTAAAATTCCTGTGCCAAATCCATGCTGAAAAACGTAGCCAATATTTTCGAGGGTGGCAAAACCCATGCTTACCATCACCGCGTATACAATACCATCAAAAGGGTCATCAAAAGCCTTGCGCCGGAAAGGTAATATTCTTACCCCTAAAAACTTGCTGCCTTCCTCACTTAATGCAACAATAAGGTAAGAGAAAACAGCCGTGTAAACAATTCCTTCGCCCAACCAGTTTTCTACCGGCCTGGTTAAAAAAACCTGGATAAATATGGCAGGAATGATGGCCAGGGTTCCCATGAAAAAACTCATTAACAGCAAACCCAGCGGTTCTTTATTGTATTTGTCTTTAAAATAAATAAAAATACAGATAGCAATTCCGGGTGCAATGGCGAGTGCTAATAATCCCATATTTTCAAGCGGTTTTTTTGTTAGCTTTGACCCAAGTTACTACTTCGCTTCTGTACGGGTAATTTATTTTTAATTTTATTGAAAAAATAAAATTCTTGTTTGCCGGTAAGCAATGTCATTAAGTCAAGGTAATTAAAAAGCTGTCCGCCTGAGCTTGTCGAAGGCGGGTTGTATAAAAAATAGCACGGGCTTCGACTAGCTCAGCCTTGACAACCCTTAACTTAATGACATTGGCCGACGGGGCTGTTACAGAAGCTTAATGGTACAAACAAATGTTCTTAATGATTGCCCAAATTAATTGAATGTTCAGATGAGTTATAACTATTTACCGTTAGATAAAAATCCGACGGGTTTTCAACAGATCAAAAATTTACTGGCGCACGACCAATTAGTATCTATCACTTTTGACGCACACGACCGTATCAGTAAATGCCGTAAATACCTGGATGAAAAACTCAGTAATTCCGATGCATTGTATTATGGCATTAATACCGGCTTTGGCTTTTTGCAAAATGTGCAGATCGATAAAACACAGTTACAGGAATTGCAAAGCAACCTGATAAAATCACACGCCTGTGGTATGGGGGAAGAAGTGCCGAAGGAAATTGTAAAACTGATGATCGCTTTTAAAATAAAATCGCTCAGTTATGGCCATTCCGGTGTACAAACAGATACCGTTGAGCGGCTGATGGATATGTACAATAACGATGTGTTGCCTGTCATCTACACACAGGGTTCCTTAGGTGCTTCCGGCGACCTGGCACCACTCAGTCATTTAAGTTTACCATTGCTTGGTTTGGGAGAAGTGTACCATGGCGGTGTAAAAATGCGGGCTGCAGATGCACTTAAAAAATTCGGATGGAAGCCTATTGAATTAAAAAGTAAAGAAGGCCTGGCTTTAATTAACGGTACCCAATTCATGACTGCTTATGGTTTATACAACCTGGTGCAATGCGACCGTTTAATAAAATGGGCAAATATTATTGCAGCCATCAGCTTTGATGCTTTTAACTGTACCACAGAGCCGCTGCACGAAAATATTCACGCCATACGTGCACACAACGGGCAGGTAACAACTGCTGCAACCATGCGCCAATTGTTAAACGGCAGCGAAATAGCAGCAACAAAAAAAGTGCAGGTGCAGGATCCTTATTCCTTTCGCTGCATACCACAGGTGCATGGTGCAACCAAAGACAGCTTCGATTATATCCTCAGCGTTTTTATTAAGGAAATAAATTCGGTGACTGATAATCCAAATATTTTTCCGGATGGTGATCTGATCGTTAGTGGCGGCAATTTTCATGGTCAGCCCCTGGCCATTACCTTAGATTTTTTAGCCATTGCCATGAGTGAGCTCGCCAGTATTTCTGAAAGAAGAACTTACCAGCTCATCGGCGGACAAAGAGGCCTGCCTGCATTCCTCGTTTCCAATCCCGGCTTAAATTCAGGATTGATGATACCACAATACACAGCAGCAGGTATTGTAAGTGAGAATAAACAATTGTGTACACCATCATCTGTTGATACTATTCCATCAAGCAATAACCAGGAAGACCATGTAAGTATGGGTGCCAATGCTGCCACTAAATGCAAGCGGGTGATCGATAATGTAGAAAAAGTATTAGCCATCGAATTATTAACTGCCGTACAGGCACTGGAATTTCGCAGGCCTTTAAAAACTTCGGCGGCACTTGAAGAAATTGTTACTGCCTTCCGAAAAGAAGTAAGTTTTAATGAAGCTGATAGAATTTTGCATGATGATATGATGAAGACGGTGGAGTTCTTACGAAAAGGATTTTAACCACAACGGACGCAATGAAAGAAACACAAAGTTAACTAAAGCGGCTTTGTGTTATTTGTGATAATCTTAGTGAACTTAGTGGTAAATAAATAAATTATGAGCAACACAGTAGAAAGAAAATACGATCCCGTAAAATACAAAACGCCAACAGGCAATCAACTAACCTGCAAAGGGTGGATACAGGAAGCAGCGCTGCGCATGCTCTTAAATAATCTCGATCCCGAAGTTGCCGAACGTCCCGATGACCTGATCGTGTATGGTGGCCGTGGAAAAGCAGCAAGAAATTTTGAAGCGCTTGATAATATCATCAAAGCATTAAAGGTTTTAGAAAACGATGAATCGCTGTTGATACAAAGCGGCAAACCCGTCGGCATCTTACAAACACATAAAGATGCACCTCGTGTGCTGATCAGTAATTCGCAACTGGTACCCAACTGGGCCAATTGGAAACATTTTGATGAGTTGGAAAAAAAGGGGCTGATGATGTATGGACAAATGACTGCAGGTAGCTGGATATACATCGGCAGCCAGGGTATTGTACAGGGCACTTATGAAACTTATGCTGCTGCGGCCAACAAGGATTTTGGTGGAACATTAAAACATACTTTAAATGTAACTGCCGGTCTTGGTGGCATGGGTGGTGCACAACCGCTGGCTATTACCATGAATGAAGGGGTTGCATTAATTGCCGAAGTGGAGGAGTGGCGCATTGATAAAAGAATTGAAACAAAATATCTCGACGAAAAATATACGGATATTGATGAAGCCATTGATGCAGCTTTAAAATATAAAGCCGAAGGAAAAGCCATCAGCATTGGCGTGTTATGCAATGCAATAGATTTATTGCAAAGACTTATCGAAAAAAATGTCATTCCTGATACATTGACCGACCAAACATCGGCGCATGATCCGTTGATCGGTTATGTACCACACAACCTTACCAATGAACATGCGAATATGCTTCGTGAAAAAAATCCGGAGGAATATATTGAACGCAGTTACGAAAGTATGTACCTGCATGTACAGTTGATGTTGCAGTTGATGGATAAAGGGGCAATTACATTTGATTATGGAAATAATATTCGTGCCCGGGCGAAGGAGTATGAAGAAAAAATATTGAACAAGGAACAAGGAATATTGAATGCCGAATTGCTGCCAACGATCAACGGTCAACGTCCAACGATCAACCGTACATTCGATTTCCCGGGCTTTGTTCCCGCCTACATCCGTCCGCTTTTTTGCGAAGGCAAAGGCCCGTTCCGCTGGGCAGCACTTAGTGGCGATCCGGAAGATATTGCCGTGACCGATAACGTGATGATGGAACTTTTTGCAGATAATGCAAGCCTGATGCGCTGGTTTAAACTGGCGCAGGAAAAAATTGCTTTCCAGGGATTACCTGCTCGCATTTGCTGGATAGGGCAGGGCGACAGGGAGAAAGCCGGTCTCGCTTTTAATGAATTAGTAAGGACAGGAAAAGTAAAAGCGCCCATCGTAATTGGCCGCGACCATTTAGATACCGGCTCTGTTGCATCTCCTAACCGGGAAACTGAAGCCATGCTCGACGGCAGCGATGCTGTTGCCGACTGGCCGGTATTAAATGCATTGGTGAATACAGCAGGTGGGGCTTCCTGGGTTTCTTTACATCATGGTGGTGGTGTGGGCATGGGCTACTGCATTCATGCCGGCATGGTGATCGTTGCAGATGGAACAGATGAGGCTGCAGCAAGGCTTGCACGGGTTTTGCGTAACGATCCGGGAATGGGTGTGATAAGACATGCAGATGCAGGGTATGATATAGCTTTGGATACTTTGCGGAAATATAAATTAGATTTTAAAGACAGGCTGTAAGGCAAATATTATTTTTCAACCCAACCTTTTTACATGCTGACACTCGAAGACTTTATTGCCAAGTACGAGGCATACACAGATGAAGAATTATATATCATTCAGAAAAATGTAGCAAATTACAGCGAAGATGCAGGCAAAGCTTTAAATATCGTTATTGACAAGAAAGGAGGGCTTCAGGGATTAACTAAAAGACTGGAAGAAAAAGCCATTGTTGAAAATGAAAGAAAGCGCATAGCAGATGAAGCCATCAAATTCGGGATGGAGGGTGTAGATGCATCTTTTTTAAAAGACAACAATAACTCCTCCATACTTTCAAAAGAGGAAGTAAGCCAAATAATTGAAAGCAATACGTCAAAAGCAGCAGCATTTATAGAAGATAAAAAAGTAGATTCAGATACAGTTGTTAAAAGTTTGATCGGTATGGGCGTGGCTTCTATATTGGGCGGGGCTTTTGCTTCGCTTCAATATATTTATTTTGGAGCGACTTCTGTTTTAATGGTCATAGGAACAGCCTTGATCTGTTATGGTACCGTAAAGTTTATCAGCAAAAAATCTTATAATAATACAGCAGTTCTCTTAGCAAGCTTTGGCGCATTTATACTTTCTTATTTATTGGCTTATGGGGCATACCTGGTATTTGGTTATTTGGGGTAGTATCCTTTTATTTCCTGCTAAGAAAACCAAACCAAAACAAGATTAAAGTTTTAGCGTCAATCGAAAAACACAGTTCATTCCCTGCATGTATCTTTACAAAAAATAAACTCATGGAATTAGGCGTAGGCATGTTCGGCGATGTGCACATCAATAAAAACGGCGAGACACAACCCGCTGGCCAAAGGCTGCAGGAGATCATTGAAGAAATAAAACTGATGGATGAAGTAGGGCTGGATTTTTATGGTATTGGTGAACATCATCGCCCGGATTATGTTGTATCCACACCCGAAATTATTTTAGCTGCTGCTGCAACTATTACTAAAAATATAAAACTGGGCAGTGCTGTTTCTGTATTAAGCTCGTCCGACCCGGTTAAATTATACCAGAGTTTTGCAACCATCGACCTGATCAGTAACGGCAGGGCCGAACTGGTTGCAGGCCGTGGTAGTTTTATAGAATCTTTTCCATTATTCGGTTATAGCCTCAATGATTACGATGCGCTGTTTGAAGAAAAGTTAGACCTGCTGCAGCAAATAAATAATAACGATCGAATCACCTGGAAAGGTAAATTCCGCCCTGCATTAAAAGACCAGCAAATTCTTCCCCGTGCGGTAAATGATCATTTAAATATCTGGGTGGCTGTTGGCGGTACGCCCGAATCGGTGTTGCGTGCAGGCAAAGCAGGGCTACCAGTGATATTCGCCATTATTGGCGGTAACCCTGCGCAGTTTAAACCACTCTTCAATTATTATAAAGAAGTTTACCAGCAGTATGAACATGATATGGATAAATTTCAGGTGGGCGTACATATGCATGCTTTTTTTGGTGACGACAGTAAACAAACAGCAGATGCATATTATCCCATCTATTCGGCTCAAATGGACAGGGTGGGCCGCAGCCGTGGCTGGCCGCCATATCAAAAACAGCAATACGATATCGGTAGAACTGCAGCAGGTGCTTTAATAATTGGCGATGCAAATGAAGCCATTGATAAAATATTGCAGATGAAGGAAATGTGTGGGCTTACCCGTTTTTCAGCACATATGGATGTAGGCGGACCTTCTCATCAATCATTGATGAAATCAATTGAAATATTTGGAAATAAGATTGCTCCCAAAGTGCGGGAGGCATTAAAGAAATAATTCTAAAAAGATAAAATAATTTAGGCTATGTCTACAATCAAATGGGGCATTATTGGTTGCGGCGATGTAACTGAAATAAAAAGTGGCCCTGCATTTAATAAGGTGTCCAACTCTGCATTGGTAGCGGTAATGCGCCGCAATGACGATAAGGCTGCTGACTATGCAAAGCGGCATAATGTACCCCGCTGGTATGATGATGCCAACAAACTTATTAACGACCCAGAAGTAAATGCCATCTATATTGCCACGCCACCTTCATCGCACGAGCAGTATGCACTTGCTGCTATTGAAGCAGGTAAACCCGTGTATGTGGAAAAACCTATGGCACTTAATTATGCTGCAGCAAAAAATATAGCAGCAGCAGCCAACGCAAAAAATGTAAAGCTTGTTGTGGCACATTACCGGAGAGCATGGCCATTGTTTAAAAAATTAAAAGATTTAATTGATACAAAGGCGATCGGCGATATTCACCTGGTAAGGCTGGCTTTATATAAAACTGTTTTTACAGCAACGCAGCTTGCCGATGAAAGTATTGCCTGGCGTATCGATCTGGCCATCAGCGGCGGTGGTATATTTCATGACCTGGCCCCGCACCAGCTTGATATGCTTTACCATATTTTTGGCGCTGCAAAAAAAATAAGCGGTATTGGCATTAACCAGTCAGGCCATTATGCAGCCGACGACCTGGTAGCCGGAAATATTTTATTTGAGAGCGGCATTGTCTTTAGCGGAGCCTGGTGTTTTAATGCATACGAACAAAGTGACCTGTGTGAAATTATTGGGAGCAACGGAAAACTAAGCTTCAGTTTTTTTGACGGTGGCGGAATTGAACTTGTTACAAACAACACAACAACCGTTTTTGATTTTGATGCACTGCAACATGTGCAGCAGCCGATGATAGAAAGAACAGTACAATACTTTTTGGGCAATGCCGAAAATCCATGCAGCGGAGCAGAAGGAGTGGAGATCATGCGATGGATAGATCAGGTTGTACAAAAATGATAAAGCAATTTGCATACCATAAAATATATGGAGTGCTCATTCGTCTAACCCAATAAACAATTTACCATGAAAGTAATAGTTACAGGAGCTACAGGTATGTTGGGAGAAGGCGTACTCCTGGAATGTTTGCAAAATCCAGCCGTGCAGGAAGTATTGATAATAAACCGTAAGCCATCTCCCATAAAACATGTAAAACTTACAGAATTACTGGTTCCTGATTTTACGCAATTGGATAAATTTAGTGAGTCGGTAAAAGGCTATGATGCCTGCTTCTTTTGTGCAGGCATAAGTTCTGTTGGCATGAAGGAAAAAAAATACAATCACATTACCTACGTTACCACACTGGCCTTTGCAAAAGCTTTATTGCAACAGAATAAAGAAATTGTTTTTTTCTATGTATCGGGCAGTCATACCGATAGCTCTGAAAAAGGCAAGCTCATGTGGGCAAGGGTAAAGGGCAAAACAGAAAATGCATTGATGACGATGTTATTTAAAAAGGAATATAATTTTCGTCCGGGCGGCATGCTCACAAGCCCCGGCCAAAAGAATGGTAAAGCCATTTATTATTTTATTGTAAAGCTTATCAAAATCATCTCTCCAAAAAGTATATGCACCATGCAGGAAGTAGGCATGGCCATGATCAATATTGTATTAAACGGTTACCCAAAACAAATAATAGAGATACCGGATATCAAATTATTGGCAAAAGGTAAATAGTTCGTGGGTGAGCATAGAATTTGGTAGTGCGTGTTTTGCTTTCTCGCCATATTGGGTTAATTTGTATATTCAAACAATTAATATGAAAAAATACCTGCTGCTTATCTTCCTCCTCATCTTTATAAATAACTGCTTTGCACAAAATCTTATTGACAGCGGCAGTTTCTTCCTGCACAAATTTGCGCAGAATATTGGCAAAGAAACCTATACCGTGACTAAGAACGGTGATGAACTAACTTATGATGTCAACTTTAAATTCACAGATCGCGGCTCACCGGTACCGCTGAAAGCAAAGCTGGTTACAACGGTTAATCACGTCCCAATCAGTTTGTTTATAAAAGGAAACACTTCGCGGTTCTCTACCATCAACGACAGCATACGCATTAAAAATAAAAAAGCAGCTATTTGGGTTGATAGCGTGGTAAGCAACGAAACAATGAAACCCATTTCATTTCCAGTTGCCGGTTATTCACCTGGTACGGTACAAATGATTTTATTGAAATACTGGAACAAACATGGCCAGCCGAAAAGCATAGCCATGTTGCCCAATGGCGAAGTACAGATAAAAAAAGATGGAATAGAATCTTTGACTTTTAACAGCAGTAACCTGGTGCTCGACAGGTATATTATCAGCGGTTTGATATGGGGTAATGAAATTGCATGGACAGACTCCCAAGGAAACCTCGTATGCCTCATCACCAACGATGCCGAAGGTGATAAACTGGAGATGATGAGAGCAATATATGAGCCCCTGCTTCCGCAACTCATTAGCAAAGCTGCTACTTATGGGATGAAACTCTTCAGCAATTCCATGAAAATGGATATAACGAAAAATAAAACGCTGGCTATTGTTGGCGGTAATGTGATTGATGTGGAAGGAAATGAAAATATTAATAACGCCGTCATTATTATAGAGAACGGTATCATAACAAAACTCGGCACTTCGGCTAATACGAGTATTCCCGCCAATGCAACCATTATCCATGCTGATGGAAAAACCATTTTACCCGGGCTTTGGGATATGCATGCACATTTTCAACAGGCAGAGTGGGGGCCTGCTTACCTGGCTGCCGGCGTTACCACTGTTCGTGATTGCGGCAACGAATACGATTATATCAACGCTATTAAATCGGCCATTGATTCGCATAAAGGTGTGGGGCCGTTAATACTTAAAGCAGGTATTGTTGATGGTCCGGGTCCGATGGGACTAGGTATTGTTCGTGCCACAACAAAAGAAGAAGCCGTTAAAGTGGTGAACATGTATAAAGATAATGGCTTTGTACAAATAAAAATTTACAGCTCTATCAAGCCTGATATTGTAAAAGCCATTTGCGACGAAGCACACCGGCTTGGCATTACCGTTACCGGGCATATACCGCAGAACATGAGCACACAGGCCGGCATCGATTCGGGTATGGACATGATCAACCACATTCAGTATGTGTATACTATGATGAAGAAAAATAAAGACAAGTCGGTTGATATGAAGGATTCCATGAGTATAGCAGGCATTGAATTTTTAAAAGCGCATCATACCGTGGTAGATGTTACGGTAGGCGTGTATGAAATGATCTTCAGGCCGGTGAATGAAGACATACTTATTATGGAACCCAATTATTATAATCTTCCTTTGCCATTGCAGCAATTGTTTAAAACCATGGGCATGCCCGCTGAAGCTGCAAAGGCCAATAAGCCGAGATTTGAAAGTTTGCTGGCTCTTGTAAAAGTATTACACGATAACGGGATAACTTTAGTGGCAGGTACCGACATGGGTTTCCCCGGTTATAGTGTGGCCCGTGAGTTGGAGTTGTATGTGCAGGCCGGGCTAACTCCCATGCAGGCCCTGCAAGCTGCTACCATTACCCCGGCGCAGGTGATGCATATGGATAAAGCTACGGGCTCCATTAAGGCAGGCAAACAGGCCGACCTGTTAATACTGGACGCCAACCCATTGACGGAGATACGCAATGTACGCAAAGTGTTTATGGTTATAAAAGAAGGCCAGCAGTACGATCCGCATGCATTGCACAAGATGGTAGGATTTGGAAATTAAATGTCATTATTAAAACAAAAAAAATATACAATGAAAAAAGCAGTAATAATTTTAATAGTTGCCCTTAGTATGGCTACAACTATTTTGGCACAAACTAAAACGCAAAATGAAGCAAAGCTTAAAGCAGCGATCATTGCGCTTGACAGATCGGGTTGGGAAGCCTGGAAAAATAAAGATGTGAAATGGTTTAAAAACAATACTACAGACGGTTTTATGACAAGTAGTGACGGTGGTTTAATCAGTAAGGCTGAAGTCATTAAATCTACGCCAACCGAATGCCAGGTAAAAAGTTATTCGCTCGATAACTTTAAGTTTGTGATACTGAACGAAACGGCCGTCCTGTTAACTTATACGGTGCTGCAGGATGCGGTATGCAGCGGAAATAAAATTCCGGCAAAGGTTCGGGCATCAGTTATCTACGTTAAACGTGGTGGCAAATGGCTTGAAGCTTTTTATATGGATGCAACAATTGAATAATAATTCCTGTAACAGTTCTATATTAATGAAAGCATCTGATAATTTTTACCAGCAGGAGGAAGAAACTGTAAAAGAGACTTTGCTTGCATTGCGGCAGATTATTTTGCAACAGGATAAAGATGTAAGCCGGGCATGGAAATACGGGATGCCTTTTTTCTGTTTTAAAGGAAAGATGTTTTGCTACCTATGGGTACACAAAAAATACAAACAACCTTACATTGGTGTTGTGGAAGGGAAAAGATTTAACGAATCTTTTTTAATGCAGGAAGGCCGTTCAAGAATGAAGATCATGTTGATTGACCCAAACAAAGATCTCCCTTTACAGCAAATAGAAAACTTATTACAAAAAGCACTGGATCTTTACAGAACAGGCGGGGTAAAAATTAAAGGCTGACGGTGAAGAAACAATTGTTTCAGTAATATAAAAACCAAAAGATGAGTTTATCAGTTCAAATATCCTAAAATTTAGAAATCGATGTACAAAAATTATAAGGATGAAGATCTTGTAAGAGCTTATTCAACAATGATGGCAACAACTGGTGAAATTTCATCTGATCTTGCTGCCGCTATCCAAAATAAAGGTGGAATAGATTATTTCAAACGTGTTATGGAATTGAGGAAAACTCAACCTGCTGAAATTTCAAGATTAAAAAATGAAGTTCTTTCTCTCACTACATCTGAAACAGGTTTTGATTTTATTAGAAACCTGGTCTCATCTGAATATTTATCCGCCGATGATTTGAACATATTTGTAAAAATTTTTTTTGAAGAACAAAAGGCCTCTCTCGCTGACAAGAACATTACACAGACGACCCTAATAAAGAGCTTTGCAGGATTACTGGTTGGAAGTATTACGGGAACTCTATTTTGGTGGGGTATACTTTACCTCTTCAAACAACCGTTTATTTTTGTTATGCCTGTAGTTTTTATGATCGGATATTTCACAATTAAAACATTTACAAAGCAGTCTTTTAGAAACCCTGTTGTTTTAATAGCCAGTTTACTTTCGGCAGGAATAAGTCTTGTGGCTGGGTATTTTTTATTCTTAGGCTTTAATGGCTAAATACTTATTGACTTTTCATTTTATTTCATCTCAACTTTACCCATGCCCAATCATTTTTCAATTAACTTTAAACCCACACTTCAAAACAAACTTGTAACAGCAGTGCCTTTACAGCAAACCTATTTTGATAAATTATTCGTGGCCGCATCCGATCCGCTCATCTGGGAGCAGCACCCCAATAAGAACAGGTGGCAGCGGGAGGCTTTTGAAAATTATTTTGCCGGGGCCATTAAATCCGGTGGTGCTTTTTTGGTGAGCGATACACAGACAAATGAAGTGATCGGCAGCTCACGCTACAGCGATTATGATGCAGCAACTAACACGGTTTCCATCGGGTATACTTTTTTTGTGCGTAGTCATTGGGGAACTGGGCATAACTATGCTTTAAAGCAATTAATGCTGGAACATATTTTTCAGTATGTTGATACCGTTAAATTTTATATCGGTGCTGTAAATAAACGTTCGCAAATTTCAATTGAACGTTTTGGTGCCATAAAGACCGGGGAGGAAGAAACGGCTTATTACGGCGAACCCGCAAAGCTCGATTTTGTATATGCCATCAGCAAAGCACAATGGCAACAACTGCGGAATGACTGAGGTTATAATTTGAATGTGCTGATGGTGGACCCCGATGAAAGATCGGATTTGTTAATGACCAGGTTCTCTTTTATTTCTGCCGAACCCTTATCTTTTAAGGCAGGCACTAATTTTTTAAGCTTTTGTATGAATTTTATTTTTTGATCCTTGTTCAGCTCAGTTAAATGAAATGCAAGGTAATATTCGCCTTCCCTGCCCATTGGGCCAATACTGTCAATAGAAATGTTTTTTATTTTATTTTGCCTCCTAAAGCTGCTAACTAATTTCAGCAGGGGCTGGTTATCCGGTACGCCGCAGCACGTGCTGTTGAAGGAAACCACGACTGCATAGGTATTTTTCTTTTGTGCAAAAAGGGATAGGGACAGCAGTGTAAAGCTGAATATAGTTAAGCATATTTTTTTCATGATGATCATTTGTTTGTGCAATTTAAGTTAGAACTGCCAATTGGCGTGAAGTTTAACCAACTTATCTTAATTAACAAAACCTAAGCAATAACTTTTCAAATTGCTGTATTCCATGATCAACCACTCTTACTGGCATGGTAAATAAAGTAAATGTTTGCAAAGGTATACATAACCAGAACGATCTGTGCTACGATCATATCAAAGCGCCTGGCTTTTTTTAGTTTATCTTCTTTAATGAGTTTTAGTGAATAGGCGGTTGCAGAAATTACGACAAGGATGGCAAAAAGTGTGAGTCCGTGCAGGGTATCGACAAGGGTAAAAGAAGTTGACTCAGGCAACAGAAACGGTACCAGGTTTAGTGCTGGTTGCACTATCTGCCGCCGGTTGCCGGGCTGTAGAAAAAAGGAACAGCACACTGTAAACAAAAAAAAGCAGGATCTTTTTCATCTTTTTTTAATGGAAGATAGCTAAGGGTATTGAATTAGAAAATATTTATTTCTGAATATTAACAACCATCATTTTAAATTCTGGGAATTGTTGTAATAAAAAAATGTTCTGCAATATGCAGAACACCTTTTTGAAATAAGACTTATTGGTTTAATTTATGCCGGTTGATCAATGTCTTTTGTGCCAACGTTTTTTCCAGTTTCCGGGAATCCAAACCTCTCCACGCCTGGTCTGCTGCCAATGACCCTGTGTTCTGTAATAGCCTCTGTGTGGCGGTGCTTCCCAATGGCCTCCGGAATAACGGTAAGATTGTCCATCAGGCTGCCATTCCTCATTTACCCATACATGTGTAACCGTGGGACGTGGAGGATGAGGTACTACTTTAAATGTAGGACGGATCTTTACATATATCTGGGCCGAAGCCGAAAAAGACGCTGTAAAAAGAATAGCTCCGAGGAACATTAATCTGATCATTTGTTTTTTCATTGTTGATATATTTAGTTGATTAAGTAAATGATGATCCGGTGGATATTCAGGCTTGCTGAATTTGTAAAATGGTATAACTATGAACCAGATTATCAAACACAAAGTTCATACATCTGATGAAAGCATACTTACACTATTGTTCATTTTAATTGCATAAATCATACCCTGCAGTTAAGGAAGCAGGTATATGCTAAGTCATTTTTTACTTCGTGCCTTCGGGCCTTTGTGGCAAGCCTCCTTTCGCAGCGAAGCTGAGATTTTTTTTCTTTCGTCATTTTATAAAGCGCTTAATTTTTTTAGCCACATGATGCTGTTCACGAATGTCTTAACCTGGCAGCCTTTCAAACTAATGTACTACCATCTTTTCCTGTGCCGGAATTAATAGCAGAAATATTTTACTTTTGGGTTACGATGTATGTAAACGCTAATCCACAGATCAGTATTGCAAACGGTACTGATATACCGGCAATTAAAGACCTGTTGAATGAAGCCTACCGGGGCGAAACTTCCAAACATGGCTGGACGACAGAAGCACACCTGATTGCGGGCGATACCCGTACGGATGAAAACAACCTGCAGGAAGTAATGCAGCAAACGGGCAGTATATTTTTAATTTATAGAGACGGTCAACAAAAAATCGCCGGATGTGTAAACCTGCAGCAGCATGCTGATAAATTATACCTGGGCATGTTCAGTGTATCGCCTCAGCTGCAGGGTATTGGCATTGGTAAACAATTATTACATGCTGCCGAAACATATGCTGCCCGTTTAAAGTGTATCGCGATTTATATGACAGTAATAACAGCACGTACTGAACTGATCGCCTGGTATCAACGCCACGGTTATATGGATACCGGCAAAAGAAAAGCCTTTTTGGAAGATGACTTAACCGGTAAGCACCTGCAACCATTGGAATTTATGGAGTTGGAGAAATCGCTGGACAGGTAGCAATAAATTCATTCTTATCAGCAATTAAAAAGTGTGAAAAGTGTAATTTATTTTCAAAATTGTGTAACATACAATTAAAAATAGAATCGCAACTTTATAAAAGCAGTTCGGGAAGCGTTCAAGCGATTTTACATACAGTTAGTTTTAGGTTTAAGTCCCCCGGCAAATCGGGGGACTTTTAATATACCGGTCAAATACGATCAGGTCAGCAATGGAACTATTGTATCAAGATCTATACGTTTTTCATCTAATGGGGTAAGATGTGCATCTTGCAAAATGGTGCCCAGTTTTCTGAACTCAAATTTTTCCTTAAATGATGCGAAACTGTTTCTGATCATTTTGAGTAACTCTTCCCTGTTAATAATATCATCCCGGTCAATTACATAAGAACGTTCTGCAACAAAATCCAGTACCGGCGATACCCCCTCCGTAAAGCTGCAGCTTAGCCTTCAGGCCAGTCCCTTTTTAGTTGCTGCATTTTTACGCATTACATCCAGTATTGTATAATTGGTCATATTTGCGGTAGTTGGTCCGGCAGTATGTAACTGCCATTTGGTAACCATCATTTCTGTTTGCTCTATCATTGTTGCCGGTTGCTGTTTGTTTACAATTGTGTTTATACAAACCAAGGTACTCTTAATTATCCGGCGATGATTTCTTTTTGATATATGTCGGACAAAATACTCGTTCATAAATCGTAAATTGAGTAAGTATGGATGATTTTAAAATTGTTGTTTTTATTATGGCCATCCTGATCAGCCTTACTGCGATCGCCAATAAAAAAAAATTACCTTTTCCGGTCATATTGGTCTTTGCAGGATTGATCATTGGTTTTATTCCCCAGTTGCCCAACCTGGCCCTGGATCCCGAGGTTGTTTTTGTTATCATGCTGCCACCATTGTTGTATGATGCTGCTTCCAAAACTTCCTGGCTCGAATTTAAAACAGCTATCAGGCCTATATCTGCACTCGCCATAACACTTGTGTTTTTTACAACCCTGGCCGTAGCAATAACTGCTCATTACCTCATACCCGGCTTTAGCTGGCCATTAGCGTTTGTACTCGGTGCTGTTGTTTCTCCACCCGATGCGGTTGCTGCATCAGGTATTATAAAGGGACTGGGGCTTAATAAAAAAGTAATTACCATTTTGGAAGGAGAGAGCCTCGTAAATGATGCATCTGCTTTGATCGCTTACCGCTATGCAGTACTGGCTGTTGCAACGGGTTCCTTTGTTTTTTGGCAGGCGGGTGTACAATTTTTATTGGTGTCAGGAGTTGGTGTACTTATAGGTGTTGTAACAGGATTTCTTTTTATAATGGCCCATAAAAAAATAAATAATAACCCCGTTGTTGAAACATGTCTTACGATGCTGGCTCCATTCGTTTCTTACCTGGCGGCAGAGCATTTTCATATGTCGGGTGTATTGGCTGTTGTAACCACGGGATTAATGATCTCCCGTAAATCTCCCGAAATATTTACCTCGCAGGCCAGGATGCGCACCAGGGTTGTATGGGATACTATCATATTTTTATTGAATGGTTTTATTTTTATTCTCATCGGTTTACAATTGCCATCCATCATCAAAGACCTGGGCCGTTACCCGTTCTCCATAATTCTGGGCTATGGTTTAATCATCAGCCTGGTTACAATTATTGTTCGCATCATCTGGGTATTTGGCGGGGCCTACTGGTTAAATTTTTTCCAGAATGATAAGAAAAAAGAAATACCTGCAGTTAATGTTGCTGATCCGCGGAACACCTGGAAAAATGTAATGGTAGTGGCCTGGACAGGTACCCGTGGCGTAATTTCCCTGGCAGCAGCACTGGCACTGCCCCTGCTTTTAAATGATGGCACTGCATTTCCCAAAAGATCATCCATCATATTTTTAGCCTTTGTAGTGATCTTTGTAACATTGGTGGTACAGGGACTAACCCTGCCATTTTTGGTACGCTGGTTAAAAATTAAACCCGAGGATAATACCGATGAAGAAGAGCGTGAACTGCAGTTATACCTTGCCAACAGTACATTACATTTTATAGAACACGAATTTCCAATACAAGGCGATAATAAACTGCAGCAGCAGCTTAAAAGCAAATACGAACAGCAGATACGTAAACTGAATAAAGAAATCCAGCTTCATAAAAGAGCCAGGTATTTTAATTATGAAGTAAAACTGCCCGAACCGGATAACACGCTTATTGCAAAAGTAGAGATCAATAAATTTCAGCGTGAGCTGTTGATCAGGCTGCACAAAGACGGCGACTTCAGCGATGCAGCCATCAGGCAAATTGAAAGAGAGATAGATATTGATGAACTGAAACTGAACGAGCAGTTGCCAAAGGAAGAGTAGGTGATTTTTTGGAGAAACGCAGAAATTCCGTAAGTAACTTTGTAAACTAAGCAGTGAGCAAGAGTCCGAATATTATAATAAATGTTATTAGAAATAGGCCATAGACCTGTGCAGATTTTCTCCTGGTTCTCTCATTTTTGTACCAAAATAAACTTGTTTTTGGTGAAATGAAACCGATGACCAGTAAAAGCAAACAGGCTAAAATGAGCAGAAATAAAACATTTTCAAATTCCAAATTATTTGTTTTGCGGTTTATTGTATAATTATAGGTGAAATAGTTTAATTCTACGTTTTACAATTACCAGATTCCGATTGGTGAAGGACAGAAACCTGTAAAGAAAGCGCAAATTGGTTTAAAATAGACTCATTCACTACTGGGAGTGTCGAAAGCTTGCACACAACGCCGGGGGTATTATTACCGAAGGCGTGCGGATTTATTTCCGTCTGCCAGATCGTCAAGTCCTGAAGAAGCGTTTTTATGAAATTACAGAAAACATTCTATAGGTGCAATTCTTCTTTTGCTGTTACAATCCCATCCTCATCGCAATAAACAAATCCATCTGGAATGAAATTTCCTCCTGTAAAAAACACCTGAATATTACTTTCTCCCTCACTTCTTTTAAAACTCTTAATCGGATTGCCACCCAGGGCTTTTATACCAATATTTAACTTAGAAAGTTTTGTAGTACTGCTATTGCAAATACTATTGTGGTGCGTTCGTGCTGTCGTTTATAAATTAATGATTCTATAACCATCTTTTAACAACATTTCTATAATCACGAAAAGCTTGTCCGAATTCAAGTTCTAAATATTTTTCTTCTCTTTTGATAATATATTCTTGGATAATAAAAATAAGAAATGGAAGAAGAATAAAAGTCCACCAATTTCCAACGAAGCAAGCAACTCCAATATATACAAAAGCCAATCCTACATACATTGGATTTCTTGTAATTCCATAAATCCCAGTTTTTTGAAGTGATGAAGCTGGTTTGATAAGTATTAAAGTGTTTTTTGTCAGAAAGAATTGCCTTAAACTTCTCACTAAGAAAAATAATGCAACAATTAAAAAAAGGATACCCACAATTTTTATTATTGTTTGGTGAAATAAAAATTCGGAAATGGGGAGTTTCCTTTGGATAAAGACGGAAGCTAAAAAAATTAAAACATAAAATAATGGTGGTGGAATATAAACACCTGGACCTTTAGACTTATTTATTTGACTGTTCATAGTAATTTATTTTTTGTCAAAATTTATTTCTTGCAGCCCGAACCACTGCCGATGCTTGCACATAGCATATGTGCGTTTATTTCTCTCTTTTGTTTCTTCAGAAGTTTTTATAAAGGTAGCAGTGTCGTTATTAATAGCATTAAAAAAAATTCGATTTCCATGAGTAAATTTCAATGCAAAAGCTGCACTACAACTGCACTGATATTGGTAAAATAATTATTAGGATAGCACTATACTATTTTAAAAGAACGATGTACTTTCTGTCACTATGAACTGCAATTGTTATGTTCATATTTTTGAATACGTCCATTCTCTTTTGCTGACTGGCGTCTCAATAGAAAGTACCAATGTGGAACCATTACCAGAGACAATTCCACTTAATGTCTCATGTCCCTTAACTGATATTTTAACTTTATTTCCTGACTGGGTCCAAGTGCAAGCGTTAGTGGTTTTTGTGCCTTTAGAAGTTATTGTTTCAATAAGAGTATTGTCGGCACGAAAATCATCAATTGCATCAATTTTAGACATTTCCATAACTTCTTGCAAATGTCCGTGGGACTTTTTAACAGCTTCGGGAGTAAAGTAATTTTTACCCGATAACTGCTTCCATTTTCCAACAACAGATTGTGCTTCACAATTGGTAAAGCAAAAAAAGACAACTACAATGAATGTAAAAATAGAAAATGCTTTACGCATAAAAGCTTTTAATGAATCAGAATTTTTCATTTTTTCATTTTTTTTAAAGGATGAACATTCAATGTTTCTTTCAACTGCGTCGAAGTTAATTGACAACATAAAGATAATACATAATATTCGGTCGTGACATGTATTTTTTGTCTTGATCTGAATTTGAGAATGGGTTAAAATTCTGAATAACGTTTTAGAATGTTGCTATTAATCAGGGTGTTACAAACCCAATGTCTTCAGTCTTGATTTAAAATTTAGCGATATTCCTTTTGATATTTTGAACCAACCTAAGTTTTTTTTTTGGTCTAGAAACAGATATTCTGTAGGTGCTTTGTATGCTACTCTTTTGGATATCATATTCCATATTATTACAGCCAGCTTTCTGGCGGTAGCACTTACCGCAGTTGCCCTTCCTTTTCTGTACGCCACTCTTTTAAAAGAATCAGCCAGGTACGTCTCTTTTAAATTTCCGATTGCATTGGCTGCGTGCCGCAATGCAATTTTAAGCCGGTTACGTCCCTTGGGTATTTTATTACTTAGGATTTTCCCCCCGGATATTTTATTCTTGGGTGCAAGCCTTAACCAGGAAGTAAACTCTTTTGAACTTTTGAATTTTGTAAACCCTTCTGGCCCAACTTCACTCATAATGGTTAAAATAGTTGAGTGGCTTAAGCCTTCAATTTTCATTAAATCTATACCTCCAAAATATTGATAAGCCGCCTGGTTTAGATTGATGCCTTTGAGAGAATTTTTATTTACTCTTTTGTGGAGTTTCTCATCGGTCTTTATTTTTTTTTTATCAGGGTTGCTATTGATTTGTGTTTTAAGAAATGAATTGATTTGTGTATCACATGCTTCTATTTTCTTTTGAAAAAACAAATAACTGTCGTACTCCTGTTTCAAACCAAAAAGAAAATCAGCCCTGTTATTTCCTTTGAGTGCTTTGGCAATTTCGTCCTGTGATTTTCTGCAATTGCCATGCCGGTGCAGTGATAATTTTTCAGGGTCAAGATTCCCTTTGCAGATGTCGGCGATAATAGCCAATCCTGTAAGGCCACAAATATCTTTTACTACCACATCCAGTCTGAAATTTAAGAGCCTGAGGTACTTCTGCATTTTGTGGGATGCTTCTGCTGCAAGGTCAATCCAGTTGGTTCTTTGCCGGCAATAAGTTCTTAACTGTTCAGTTGTCTCATCGGGTAAAAAACTGCCGGTAAGTAAACCCAGCGCATGTAATTTTTGAATCCACCTGCAATCCTTCACATCTGTTTTTTTGCCCTTTGCATGCTTGGTGAATTTGCCATTACAAAGCGTCACATCCATTTGATGCTTTTCTAATTCCACATACAAATTTTGCCAGTAATTGCCGGTGCTTTCCATTGCAACCGAAGTAATGC
>JBBRQF010000038.1:0-45824 GCA_038226715.1 Chitinophagales bacterium | reverse complement strand
TCTCAGTGCCCGTGTGACTGGTCGTGCTCTCACACCAGTTACTGATCGCAGGCTTGGTGGGCCGTTACCCCGCCAACTACCTAATCAGGCGCACGCCCATCCAAAACCGGCCGAAGCCTATAATAATAAAGTGATGCCACTTCATTATGTTACGGTGTATTAATCCTCCTTTCGGAGGGCTATTCACCAGTTATGGGAAGGTTGCGTACGTGTTCCGCACCCGTTTGCCGGTCGCCACCAGGTATTGCTACCCGTGCTGCCCCTCGACTTGCATGTATTAAGCCTGCCGCTAGCGTTCATCCTGAGCCAGGATCAAACTCTCCATTGTAAATGAGTTGTTTGAACGTGACTTGTAATTTCTCATTGAAAAATTAACGTCAAATTCTAATTATAATATTTGCGCTAACATTACCTTGATAATCAATTAATTATTTGCTGCTGTTTCCAAACTTTCAAAGAACTTTTAGACTTTACTTTTTGCCCCTTTTTTAATTGGGAGTGCAAATGTAGCGGTCTTTATTTTATCACCAAAATTTATTTGCTTTTTCTGAGCTTTTCTTTTGCTTCTTTTCCTTTAAAAAGAACCCCTTTTTTAATTGGGAGTGCAAAAGTAAGAGCGGAGAGTTAACCCACCAAATTTAATTTCAATTTTTGTAAAATTAAATCTGATTTTAACAGTACTTTTTGAGTGTGATTTTGTTAAGAACTAATGCCTTTTTTCAAAAGCGGACGGCAAAGATAAGGGTGGAATAACTGTTGCCAAAATAAATCTGCATTTTTATTATTAACAAAGATTGAAAATACATGTAGATATCCCGGTAAAACTGCTGCTGTATTGTGTTATAGGTTCTATATCTTTTATTGATTTTTTTTTAGGTTTTTTTTAAACGTTGTCCAATTAACTTCAACAAATCAAATTTGAAGCTAAATCAAGCTGTTTTTAATTCTTAAAATAAATCCTGGAAAACAGGAGAAATACTAAAAAAGATCAGGAAAATGCTACCTCAACCAGGAATAATCCATCAGGTGGAACAGAAAAATCTGCCTTTGTACAATCCTTTGCTTCAATTATAGCCGTAAATTCTTCTACATTAATTTTCTTTTTACCCACTAAAAGCATCGTACCCACCAATCCTTTTACCATCCCACGCAAAAAACGATTGGCTTTTATCCTGTAAACCAGGCAATCGCCCTGCTGCGTCCATTCACTTGTATGTATATCACACAAAAAGGTTTTTACCTGGGTATTACGTTTACAGAAACTTGTAAAATCTTTGTGTTGGATAATTTCCTTTGCTGCCTGTTGCAATCTCTCCAGGCTCAGTGAATAAGGAACAAAAAGAGCCCTACCCTGTAAAAAGGGATTTTTATGATGGTAAATAAAGTAATGATATTCCCGGCTTTTTGCATCAAAACGGCAATGTGCATCATCCTTAACATGAAATATACGCTTAACCACTATATCTGCCGGCAGAATTGCATTTAGATTGTAAACATCCTCTTTTATAGCAGCATCTGAATCAAAATGAAAGAAGTTCTGCAGTGCATGCACACCTGCATCTGTACGGGAAGAGCCTGTTAGCTCAAATGGCTGTTTATAATAGATGGTTAATGCTTTTTCCAGCTCTGCCTGTATTGAATTGGCATTATGTTGTTTTTGAAACCCCGAGTATAAACTGCCTTTGTAAGAAACTTCGATGAAATAACGTGGCATAAATTAGTCTTTCAGGGTCTTTAATATTAGTGACTGAGCATGGCTTTGAACCTTGTTTTGTAATAAATATCCGAAAGCTCATTTTCCAATGCACCAAAATTATTTGCATCGGTTATATAGGGAAAGGCATTTACAAAAAATTTATACTTTTCATCTTCTGTAATGTATAAAATGCCAAGGTTCTTTACCTGTTCTGTTGTGAAGCACGTATTTATAAATTGTTTGCTTGCTGCCCTGGTCATATCTTTCTCATTTTCTTCGGCAGCCATTTGTTTACGCAGCTTTAAAAAGTCATTTTGTGTTGCCGCTTTTTTACAGTTAGTAATTTTCAGCTCTTTATTGGCACTTAATGCAGCTGTCTTTTTTTGGGATTCTGTAGCTGATGAATTATTTACAACTGCTTTCTTTTCTGTAATTACAAGATCCCCTTTTTTAACTGCACCTGAATCTGTCTTAAGATTGGGATTTTGCAATTCCATATCAATGAACCGAGAATCTCTTTCAACAGCAGTTACTTTTTCTCTGGCTGCTGCAACTGGCTCAGTTGCCGGAATAATCATTTTTATCGTATCATTTGCAAAATCAGCCCTGTCTATATAAGTCATCGGTAAACCGCTGGCTGTACTGTCCTGTACCAGTTTTGTTACCCGGAAAGGTGCTTCCTTCGTTTTTACAGGTTCTGTTTTTGCTGATTCTACGGTTGCCGGTATAACAGCATTTTTATCAGCTGTAGCAATAACTATTGGTTCACTGCTTTTTTTTACAGTTATCACCTGCCCTATTGAAGGATCATTGACTACCTCGGCCAGTATTTTGGCAAACATATCTCCATCTGATATAATTTCCGCTGTTTTAGCCAGGAATGGTTGTTTTTCTACTGCCAATGATGCCTGTGTTTGCAAATTAACCAGGTTCCAGTGCTGATCTGTCGATTTTTTTAAGAGATACCCGGTATTGATATCTTTCACACTTAATGTAACATTCAGCTCGGGCCATTCGTTTACCGGGGAGCCAATGACAAGTTTATATACCCCTGTAGTCAGTTTAGCAATGATAATGTAGCCCGCAGCAGATGAACTTAAAAACTTATTATCTGTTTTTACATAAAACGGCTGCTTATTTTCTGTCTGTATATAAATGAAGTGTGGGTTTTGGCCCTTAACAAAAAATGAGCACCCAAATACGAGCGAAACCAGAAACAGTAACTTTAAGGAAATAGCGTTCATCTGTGATAGTAATTGACCCATTCAAAAATACTTATTTATACTTTCTTTTACCATTTAAATAAAAATCAAGTTTACATTAACTATGCCACACTTATTTTTGCACTCTAAATTATAAATATGAAAAAGATTTTGTTCTTACTTGTTCTTATTGCAGGTCCGTTTTTTGTAATGGCCCAATTGGGTGCCGAATCAAAAGACACGTCCTGGAAAAATATTTTGAGGGAATCTAACCCCAAAGTAAATGACCTGGTTCATACCAAACTGGATGTAAAGTTTGATTATACCAAATCTTACCTGTACGGCAAGGCCTGGATAACCTTAAAACCCCATTTCTACAATACTGATTCCCTGTTGCTCGATGCAAAAGGGATGGATATTAAAGAAGTGTCAATGATGAAAGGTACCGCAAAGTCGAAATTGAAATACGATTACGATGGAATGGAATTAAGAATTACACTTGACAAAACTTACAAAAGCGGAGAGAATTACACTATATATATTGACTACACAAGTAAACCTAACGAGTTAAAAGTAAAAGGAAGTGCAGCCATTACTGATGCCAAGGGATTATATTTTATTAACCCAATGGGAGAAGACAAAGACAAGCCAACACAAATATGGACACAGGGGGAAACCGAAGCCAACAGCGTTTGGATGCCCACCATTGATAAACCAAATCAAAAATCAACAGAAGAAATTTATATGACCGTACCATCAAAATATGTTACCCTTAGTAATGGCTTATTAATTAATCAGAAAAATAACAGCGATGGCACCCGGACAGATTACTGGAAGATGGATCTGCCACATGCACCCTATTTATTCTTTATGGGCGTAGGCGCATACTCCATTATAAAAGACAGTTATAAAGGAAAAGAAGTTAGTTATTATGTAGAGAAAGAATATGCGCCTGTTGCACGTACAATTTTTGGACATACGCCTGAAATGATAAAATTCTATTCAGAAAAACTGGGTGTTGAATATCCATGGCAAAAATATGCACAGATCGTAGGCCGTGATTATGTTAGTGGAGCAATGGAAAACACTACCGCAACTTTACACCAGGAAAGTGCCTACCAGAATGCAAGAGAGCTCGTTGATGGTGTGGGTTGGGAAAGTACCATTGCGCATGAATTATTTCACCAGTGGTTTGGAGACCTCGTAACTGCCGAAAGCTGGAGCCATATTACCGTAAATGAAAGTTTTGCAAACTACAGCGAAACTTTATGGGATGAATATAAATATGGTAAAGATGCAGGTGATGCACAGAACTATAATGACATGCAGGGATATTTGCAGGGACCGGGCAATCCATCAAAAGACCTGGTTCGTTTTCATTATGCTGATAAAGAAGATGTATTTGACGGTGTGAGTTACAATAAGGGAGGGCGCGTTTTACACATGTTACGCAATTACGTGGGTGATGATGCTTTCTTTAAATCACTGAACAACTATTTAACCACCAATAAATTTAAAGCAGGAGAAGCAGGTATGCTACGCCTGGCTTTTGAAGAAGTTACGGGCAAGGACATGAACTGGTTCTGGAATCAATGGTATTACGGCAGCGGACATCCGATTGTAAAAATTGATTACAATTATGAAACACCCGGCAAGGCCATGGTGATCATTGAGCAGACACAAAAAACCGGTAAAGTGTTTCGTTTGCCTTTGGCTATTGATGTATACAACGGTGCCGCTAAAAAAAGATACAATGTGTGGGTTGAGAACAAGATCGATACATTTAGTTTTAATTATTCTCAAAAACCAGACCTGATAAATGTTGATGCCGACAAAGTAATGCTGTGGATCAAAACAGATAATAAGACTGCAGAAAATTATGTACAGCAGATAAAATATGCACCAAATTACTTAGACAGGAAAGAAGCGTTGGATTATTTTGCCAAAAAAGGAATGCCTGAACTCGCAGATGGTTTAACAGATAAATATGCACCTTTAAGAAGAAGCACCATTGAAAAACTGGAAGCTTCCAAGATTGCAGAAGATGCAAAAGTTATAGAAAGCATTGAAAAAATTGCCAATACAGATAAAGACAAAAGGACAAAGGCTGCAGCCATATCTTACCTGGCAAAAACCAGCAATGTAAAATATAAAGCGCTTTACGAAAAAAACATCAACGACAGCAGCTATTCTGTTGCAGGTGCAGCTTTGGAAGGAATCGTTGGCCTGGAACCTGTGAAAGCTTACGAACTTGCAAAAAAATACAGTACAGATGCAAAAGGTAATTTAGGCGATGTTGTAAATGATATAATTATTAAAGAAGGTACCGAAGCTGATTTTGATTTTATTGCAAAACGTTTTAATGAAATGCCTTTAAGCCAGGAAAAATTACAGGCTGTATCAACTTTTGCAGGCTATCTTGAAAAAGTTCAGAACATGGCCAACGTAAAAAAAGGAATTGATGAAATAATCAAATTCCGGAATGCAGTGCCTGAGCAGTTCAGGGGTTTTGTTGATCCTTCTATTAAAGGCGCTTTAAACAAACTGGGAAAAGCGAAAGGTAAAGAGATTGATGATTACATTAACAAAGGGATGAAATAAATCATAGTTATAAATATTAAAAATGCCTCCGGAAACCGGAGGCATTTTTAATATACTAAGTTTTTAATTTACCAACTACCACTTGCACCACCGCCGCCAAAGCTTCCGCCACCAAAGCCACCAAAGCCGCCGCCGGAGCTTCCTCCACCGCCACCACTTCCTCCGCCACCGCTTAACATATTTGCAATTGTCCAGGCAGCAAAGCCACGCCTGCTCATAAATGAACCGCCACCACCCTTACCACCCGAAATGGCAAGAAAGATAACAATGATAGCAATGATGAATATAATTCTTCCTAAACCACCGCCACTACCTTTTCCATTATTGTATCCTTGCGGTGCAGTGTACTCACCCTTAACAGCCTGCATAATGGCATCGGTCCCTTCATTAATACCACGGTAATAATCATCTCCTTTAAAATTAGGTACAATAGTGTAATCAATAATTTGTTTGCAGGTAACGTCAGACAATGCCTTTTCTAAACCATACCCAGGTGATATATTTAATTTATGATCGTCTTTTGCAATTAACAGAACAACCCCATTATTATTTCCTTTTTGGCCTACACCCCATTTCCTGCCAAGTTCAAGTGCATAATCTGCTATATCCATCCCTTCGGTAGTCTTTACAATTACCACTGTAATTTGGGTTGATGTTGAATCATCAAACAAATAAAGTTTTCTGTTAAGCGTTTCAGCCTGATCCGGCGTAAGCGTACCTGTAAAATCATTTACCAATCTCGGTGGGTTGGGTGCAGGTGGTATTTGCTGGGCACTTGCAGCAAAGCTGATGATTAATAAAAGAAATTGAAATATTTTTTTCATCCTGATTTTACTAAAGGAGTTTAATTGCCAAAGACAATTTCATCCGGCAATTCATTTTTATCTTCTGTTGGATTATAAGGAAATTTTTCTTTTAGTGTTTGTCCTATCTGTGCAATGCATTGCTCAATACCATTGCTGATATTTTCCTTGGTAAATTGTGACAGCATTTTTTTTACTGCATTATTCCAGTATTCCGCCCCGGCCTTCTGGTAAATACCTTCGTCGGCATATAAAGCCAGTTCCTGGTGATCCATAGCAATATAAAGCAGCACTGCATTGCGATGCTCGGTCTCCTGCATTTTTAATTTAAAGAAAATTTCTGCAGCACGATCAACCGCATCTACGTATGCATTTTTACTTTCCACATAAATGCGTATTTCTCCGCTGGTTTCTTTTTCAGCGATACGTATGGTTTCTACTATCTGCTCCTTATCAGCAGCAGAAAAAAATTCTTTCTTTTTAAAAAAAGGAAATATGCTCATCAGAATTTTATTTCGGTTGCTTTATCCGTACCTGCATCTGCCTCAAAACCACTTTTGGCTTTAAAACCAAAGATGCCTGCTACAAGATTTGTTGGAAAACTTCTTACTGAACTGTTATAATCCCTTACCGCTTCATTAAAATCTTTTCTTGCCACTTTAATTCTCCGCTCTGTGCCCAAAAGATCTGTTTGCAAAGCGAGGAAAGACTCCGTACCTTTTAACTCCGGGTATTTTTCTATGGTAATGATTATTTTGTTAGATACATTGGCCAAACCATTTTGTGCTGCATTTTGCTGCTGGAATTTTGCAGCATCCACATTAGCACTATCAACATTTACAGCCTGGGCCTTGCTTCGTGCTGCAGTTATTTCTGTCAGGATATTTTGCTCAAAACCAGTGGCTCCCTTTACTACGTTGATAAGATTTGGTATCAGGTCAAGCCTTCGTTGATAAGCATTCTGTACTTCGCTCCACTGCGTTTGCATCCGCACTTCTTTCTTCACCAAAGAATTATAGGTGATGATCAGGAATATCCCGATCACCACCAATAAACCTCCGATTATGTAACCGGTATATCTTTTTTTATTCATTATCAAACCCCGGCTTAGATTATTTCTTATTCATATCATCAAAATTCACATCTACCTTTTTCTCAGCACCGGCGTCTGCTTTGAAGCCTTCTTTTGGATGAAAGCCAAAAATGCCGCCAAGAATATTCATAGGGAAAGACCTTACCTTGGTATTATACACATTGATCTCTTCGTTGAATTTCATTCTTGAATTCTTAATACCATTTTCTATCTCAGGTAATTTACGCTGTAACTCCATGAAATTTTCTGTAGCCTTTAAGGTTGGATAAGCTTCTACCGTAGCCAGTAAGCGGCTTAAAGCACCAGTCATTTGTCCCTGTGCTTCCTGGAATTTTGCAATATTTTCCGGGGTCAGGTTATCTGCACTGATATTTACACTGGTAGCTTTTGCTCTTGCTTCCACTACAGCAGTCAATGTGTTTTGTTCGAAGTTGGCAGCACCTTTAACCGTGTTTACCAAATTTCCAACAAGATCAGAACGGTTTTGATATTCGGTCTGAACATTGTTCCAGGCTTTCTTTACATTTTCATCCTGCTTTACCAAGCCGTTATAACCGCTGCATCCAAAAAAACCAAGGATGACAACTATTGCAAGCACAACTAATAATCCTGTACGTTTCATAATTTTTTGTTTTAGTGTTTAGCGTTTAAAAATAATATTTTCTGTGAACATTTCATATTAATTACTACTTAATATAAAAGTAACCTAAATAATCTGTTAATCCTTAATAGCTGCTATACCCGGCAAAACCTTTCCTTCAAAATACTCCAGCATAGCTCCACCGCCTGTGCTTACATAACTCACTTTAGCTGCCAGGTGAAATTTATTAACCGCAGCAACGCTGTCGCCACCGCCCACCAGACTAAAAGCGCCATTTGCAGTAGATTCCACAACAGATTCTGCCACAGCTTTTGTGCCTGCCTGGAATTTCTCCATTTCAAAAACCCCCATCGGGCCATTCCATAAAATAGTTTTTGCTTTGTTGATTATTTCATTAAAGTTGCCACAAGCCTTCGGACCTATATCGAGCCCCATCCATCCATCGGGTATGGCATCACTTGGACGAACTTCGGTATTGGCATCCGCAGCAAACTTATCTGCAATAACCGAATCTTCGGGTAAATGAATACTTACATTTTTTTGTTTGGCTTTTTCTAAAATATCCAGTGCTGTTTGTAAACGGTCATCTTCGCATAAAGAAGAACCTATTTTGCCGCCTCTTGCTTTTAAGAATGTGTAAGCCATACCGCCGCCAATGATAATGTCGGTTGCACGTTCCAATAAATTCTCAATTATCAAAATCTTATCTGAAACTTTTGCCCCGCCTATAATTGCACAGAATGGTTTCTCTGCTTCATGCAAAACTTTCTCTGCACTCAATACTTCGGAATTCATCAGCAAACCAAACATTCTTTTATCTGCCGGATAAAATTTAGCGATCACGGCAGTAGAGGCATGCGCCCTGTGTGCAGTACCAAAGGCATCATTTACATACACATCGCCCAGTTTACTTAATTTTTCTGCAAAAGCTTCATCGCCTTGTTCTTCTTCCTTATGAAAGCGGAGATTTTCGAGCAACAATACTTCTCCCGGCCTTAACATGGAAGCGGTAAGCCCGGCCTGTGTGCCCACACAATCATCTGCAAAAAATATCCTGGTGCTTCCATCTCCAACAGCAGGATTGCTATGACCGGCATTCAATAATTTATATAATGGATTTACCAGGTGCTTTAATGAGTATTTATCATCCGGCCCATCTTTTGGGCGACCCAGGTGACTCATTAAAATAACGCTGCCACCATCTGCCAATACCTTTTTAATGGTAGGGATAGTAGCCGTCATCCGCGTATCATCGGTTATATTAAACTCCGCATCCAGCGGAACATTAAAGTCAACACGTATAAGGGCTTTGTGGCCGGCAAAATTAAAGTCGCTGAATTTTGACATAACAATTGTTTATAAAATTAAACCGCAGAGACATGGAGACGCAGAGTAAGAAATCTCAGCGGCTCAAAGCCTCTGCAGTTAAAAATATTTCATTCAATATGGCGTCTTCCAGGTACTTAAAGGTAGACGATTGAAACAACATTTTATTTTATCAACCCTGCAAAATGATGTACCGTACGTACCAGTTGAGATACATAGCTCATCTCATTATCATACCAGCTAACGGTTTTAACCATTTGCTTATCGCCCATGGTCATTACCTTGGTTTGCGTAGCATCAAATAAAGAACCGAAATGTATACCGATAACATCGGTGCTTACAATTTCATCTTCATTATAACCAAAGCTGTCATTACTGTTAGCTTTCATGGCGGCGTTAACTTCTTCTACGGTTACTGTTTTTTCTAAAATAGAATACAACTCTGTAACAGAACCGGTAATTACCGGAACCCTTTGAGCACCTCCATCTAATTTACCTTTTAATTCAGGCAAAACCAACCCAATGGCTTTGGCGGCGCCTGTACTGTTTGGAACAATATTGGCGGCAGCGGCCCTGGCTCTTCTAAGATCGCCTTTTGGATGTGGCGCATCCAGTGTGTTTTGGTCGTTGGTATAAGCATGTATAGTACTCATGATACCGGTAATGATACCAAAATTATCATTGAGTGTTTTAGCCATTGGCGCCAGGCAGTTGGTTGTACAACTTGCACAACTGATAACCGTTTCGCTTCCATCCAAAATAGCGTGGTTAACATTAAATACCACTGTTTTCAGATCGCCTGTTGCAGGAGCAGAGATAACTACTCTTTTTGCCCCGGCGGTTAAATGTGCTTCTGCCTTTGCCTTATCGGTAAAGAAACCGGTACACTCAATAACCACATCAACATCATGTTGTCCCCATGGAATTTGAGCCGGATCTTTCTGTGCATAAACCTTCACCTCATCTCCGTTAACTACTATTGCATTTTCGGTAGACTTTACATCCTGTCCAAAACGGCCCTGGGCACTGTCATATTTTAATAAATGGGCCAGCACTGCGGGGCTGGTTAAATCATTGATGGCTACAACATCAATACCTTTCATATCATAGATCTGGCGATAAACCAACCGGCCTATGCGGCCAAATCCGTTAATGGCAACTTTTACTGTACTCATAGCTTTTATTTGAATTTAAATTTTGAGACGCAAATTTACGAATATGGAAGCGTTATTAATGAGAATATTTTTAATTAATATTTAATGTGCATAACCGTCTGTAATGTAGCAGCAGTACAATTTAATCTGTAGCCGCTTTTAAAAACAGCCTGCATAACCCAATTTTTTTTTTAAATTATTTGGCTAAAAAACTGCCACATACTATCTTTGCCGTCCTTTAACAGGAAATGCCGCGTTGGTCAAGGGGTTAAGACGCCTCCCTTTCACGGAGGAATCACGGGTTCGAATCCCGTACGTGGTACAAAAAAGCCTCGCAATAATTATCGCGAGGCTTTTTTTATACTTGATAAACTTATTTGCCTGGATCAAATTTCCTGAAGATCGTTTTCACGCTCTGGTCAATCTCATCACCGCTAATACGACTATTGTTGAGCTCACTGGTCGTCCAGCCCTGCCAAACAGTTTTATCCGTTTTATTATCTACCATGGTAATGGTAACAGTACCTTCTTTGACCGTAGTTGAATAATTATCATAACCCATAAACTGTCCGGGGTAATAAAAAGTATTCATCCGGCCGGTATAACGGTTAAAATAGCTGCGGGTATAGGATTGTGAGTAAACAGGATCCTGTGTTTGCTTCTGGTTCTTTTCTACCAGCAACTCGTAGTTTAAAATAACATCGGGATCATTATTTGCCTGGCTCCAACCTTTTTTTTGCAACTGCTCATTTACTGCGTTACGGATATTTGCTTCGGTAAGCTGGTTACGCCTCGCTTTGGGTGTTCCTTTTTCTTCAGGTTTTTCTACCCATGCATAAGTTTTATACTTACTGAAGTCGGCCGATTTGTCTTTTTCTATATGGGCAGTACCGGCACAACCGGTAAATAGCAGTACAGCCGTAACCCCGGCTGCTGCAACCCAATTCATTGATCTTATTATCATATCTGGTTCGTTTTATTATTAACAAAATATCTTATTACACTATCTACGCAAAAACTATGCTTAAAAAATTTATTTTAAGTGAAAGTTTAGTGAAAGAAGTTACATCTGCCATTAAAATATTTTGGTGCCAAATGGTTCAAAAAGCGATGTTAAAATTCAATGAATTATCTTTAGCAAAATTTATTGTATGAGCATTAACTGGACCGGCGTTTTTCCCGCCCTAACCACAAAATTTACTGCGGATGATAAACTGGATCTTCCGCTTTTTGAGAAAAATTTAAACGCCCAATTAGATGCCGGCGTAAATGGCGTTGTATTGGGCGGTACTCTTGGCGAAGCCAGTGTGTTAAGCACTGAAGAAAAAGAACAACTAATAAAATTTGCAGTTGCCAGATGTGCCGGTAAAGTACCTGTTGTTTTAAATATCGCAGAAGGATCGACAAAAGAAGCCTTGCAACAAGCTGCCTATGCAAAGGCCTGGGGAGCAGAAGGCATCATGATATTACCACCTATGCGTTACAAAAGCGATCACCGGGAAACGGTTACCTATTTTAAAACAGTAGCTGATTCTACAGACCTGCCGGTAATGATCTATAACAATCCTGTTGATTATAAGATTGAGGTTACACTTGATATGTTTGATGAATTGCAGGTTTGCAGAAATATAACAGCCATTAAAGAAAGTACCAGAGACGTAACGAACGTAACCCGGTTAATAAACCGTTTTGGCGACCGTTATAAAATTCTTTGCGGTGTAGATCCCTTGGCTATGGAAGAACTGGTTTTGGGTGCTGATGGTTGGGTGGCAGGGTTGGTTTGCGCATTCCCTAAAGAAACCGTTACCATTTTTAACCTGGTAAAAGCCGGCAGGATTGAAGAAGCCACAAAAATATACCGTTGGTTTATGCCCTTGCTGGAACTGGACATACATCCTAAACTGGTGCAATACATTAAACTCGCCGAAATGCAGGCCGGCATTGGTTCAGAAACTGTCAGGGCTCCAAGACTCACCTTGGTTGGACAGGAAAGAGAAGATGTTTTAAAAATAATTAATGACGGGATCGCAAGCAGGCCATCGCTTTAAAAAAAAATCTATAATCAATGTTCAACGACAGCACTCCAACAGAAATTGAAGTTATCATGCAGGATGCATGGAAAGCTTTTCATGTGTACAGAAAATTTTCTTTAGCACAACGTGCTGCATTTATGAAAGCCATTGCCCTTGAATTGGAAAACTGCGGCGATGCTTTGATACAAACCGCCATGCAGGAAACTAATTTGCCTGAAGCAAGATTGCGTGGTGAAAGAGCAAGAACCATTTTTCAACTAAACACTTATGCCGAAGCCTGCGAAAAAGGAGACTGGCTGGAAGCAAGAATTGATACAGCAATCCCCGATAAAACGCCACCTAAACCAGATATTCGTAAAATGCTTGTTCCGCTTGGGCCTGTTGTGGTTTTTGGTGCAAGTAATTTTCCTTTTGCTTATTCTACCGCCGGTGGCGATACGGCTTGTGCCTTTGCTGCAGGCTGCCCGGTAATTGTAAAAGCACATCCGGCACATGCACAAACATCAGAGATCGTTGCCAATGCCATTTTATTAGCTGCAGACAAATCCAATATGCCCAAAGGTATTTTTGCGCATGTACATGGTGCAGGTTTTGAAACAGGCAAATCATTGGTAATGCATCCGCATACAAAAGCTGTTGGCTTTACGGGTTCGTATACCGGTGGCAAACAATTATTCGATTGGGGCAACCAACGCAAAGAACCAATTCCGGTTTTTGCGGAGATGGGAAGTGTGAATCCTGTTTTTTTATTACCTGGGAAATTAAATAGTTCAGCAACAGAAATCGCACAGCAATATGCCGGCTCTATTACTTTAGGTGTTGGCCAGTTTTGCACCAATCCCGGTATTATCATTGGTATTGAAAGTGAAGGCCTGCAAACATTTGTGGAGGCTTTGGGTACAGCCATACAAAAAATAAATCCGTCGGTTATGTTGCACAGTGGCATTGCAACCGCCTATAAAAAAAATAAAGAAAATGCCTTACTACAGGATGATGTAAAGTTGGTTGCCAAATCTGAAACAGATGTAAAAGAAAATGAAGGCCAGCCAACCATTGCAACTGCAAGCGGAGCAGCATTCTTAAACAACCCCATTTTGCACCAGGAAGTTTTTGGACCCTACTCTATCGTAATCCGTTGTAAGGATATGAATGAAATGATAGCTGTTGCCAGGAACCTGGAAGGACAATTAACATCTACCTTAATGGCAACAGAAAACGATATACAGGAAAATGATGAACTGGTTGAAGCTGTAAAAAACATTTGCGGCCGCTTTATTTTAAACAGTGTGCCTACCGGTGTTGAAGTTTGCTTAAGCATGCAGCACGGGGGGCCTTTTCCGGCAAGCACCGATGCAAGATTTACTTCTGTTGGTGCAGATGGTATCAAACGTTTTGCAAGGCCAATTGCTTTTCAAAACTGGAGCAATAATTTATTACCTGCCGAATTGAAAAATGGAAACTCGTTGGGCATTTGGAGAACAGTAGATAATGAATTAACCCGCGCTGTTGTAATGCAAAAATAATTTCAGCACCCGCAAATTTTTCAATCCAGGTTTATATATTTTTTTACCCAAATCGCTACGCCTGTTTATTTGTGGAAATTTATTCAGAATAAATTTCGCGGAGTTTTATTTCAAAAATAGTTTTGCTAATTACACAAGAGCAGCCATCTTCACATCTTCTCTTGCATGCTTTGCTACAAACCAGCCGGTTATCAAAATGGAGATAATAAAATAAGCACCGAATATATATTTTGCAGTTGGTAAATACGTACCTGCCCCAAACCAATCATGCTGATTAAAAAGAATGGAGAGACCAATACCTCCCCTGATAAATTCCCATACAATAGCTGAAGGGTTTCTGTCCATCAGGTCAGTAAGTGCATACACACTTAAAAAAAGGAAACCTCCATACCAGAAAATATAATTTGCATCAAGGCTGTTGATAAGTGCAATGTTGCCAAACATATAACTTACTAACAGCAGTAGCAGCAGTACCTGAATCCAGCTCCAGACATTTAAAGCAGTTGAAGTTTGCGTATTGTATTTTTCAAAATGATACACATCATCAATTTTATACACCGGGTATTTTGCAATTACATCAGCAGGGCGATAGCCTGTTGGCTTGAACCAAAGTGTAAATTTATCTTTCCAGTTATTGGTTCTCCAGGCATCCTGTATCAGTAACCAAACATGTTGAAAGTTTATCCTGATCGGGTTCCAGGTTTGTACAGGCCTTGTAATGCCGTACACAGGCGGCACATCAGGCTTTTCTTCCTGGAAAGTTCCAAATAGCCTATCCCAGAAAATAAATATCTGTCCATAGTTCTTATCAATATATTCTTTGTTAAAGGCGTGATGAACCCGGTGATGCGAAGGCGTAACAATGATCTTTTCCAAAAATCCCATTTTTCTGATATGTTGTGTATGATACCAGAATTGTGCAAACAAATGAAGCGGTGCCACTACCGCAATAACCTGTGCAGGAACACCCAGTAATGCAGCCGGCAACAGGAATATCGCATATATTTTTGCTATTGCTGAAATGCTTTGGCGTAAAGCACAGGCTAAATTAAATTCTTCGCTGCTGTGATGAACGATATGGCCGTTCCAGAAAAAATTAGTTACGTGCTGCAAACGATGTACCCAATAACCCGCAAAATCCAGTGCAAAAAAAGCAATGATATAAACAATGAGCGTGTTGCTGATGCTTGTGATTGCCAGCCATTTCAGCATAAACGGGTAAGAAAGTATAACCAGGTACAAGCCTATCACATCTTTGGTAACATTGGTGACGCCGCTGCTCAGACTGCTGATCATGTCCATATTACGCACTGTATCTTTTCCTTTACGCCAGCCATACCATTTTTCAAACAATACCAGCAGCAAAAAAGCCGGCATGGCAAATAGCAATATTTTTCCATATGCTTCCATCCCATAAATTTACATAATGCCATGCAAATAATTTGTACGAATATTTAATATCCCCAAAGATTGCTCTCCCACGACAAATAATGTATAACCAGTCATGTAATATCACCGGGCAGCCCGATAGCAAATACCATGTTAAAAAAAGGCCAGATATGTAGCCGGATTAAACCTTCATAAACAGAATATTCATCATCTATACATTTTAACAAAACAAAAAAGAAGTTCCTGCAGCTCTGGCACAATTATTATCAATTAACTATAAAAACATCTTTTAAATTTTAAAACAAAATGTCATGAAAAAAATATTTACACTTTCCGCAGGTTTGTTCTTTTTTGCTATTTTATTAAGTAGCTGCAAAAAAGATCGTATCGTTGTTAATAACGATGAAAGCTATTGGTTAAGCAAAGAAGAAGGCGAAGTAATTTACAGCGATCCCAATTGCAGTTATTATGTTATCGAAACTTATAATGGCTACAACATTGTACGTGGTTATTCGGGATATCAACCCTATGAAGGCGACTTTGTTTATGGCAATTTCAGCAATCTGGGTACAAGAGATATGTATAATTATTCGGGAAGATTTGTGTTTACAGGAACAGTAACCGACTATTGGCTAACCTACAATGCCGCTTTAGATGCACTTGATTATTATTGCCCGATCTATGGTAAAGGAGGAGAAAAAAGGATTTTCAAAACAGCTACTAAGATCAATAAAAAATAAAAGCTGATACCCAAGGATAAGGCCAATACGTATGCGTATTGGCCTTTATTATTTTTGGAATGCGGCAGGCGTTTTGCAATTAATACAGCACTGAATAAAAAAATCTTTCTGTGCGCTACCGCTAAACAAGGAAAGTTTTAATTAAGTTGCAATACAAACTGATAAACAGCCTTGAAGAAAACATTTATTTGTATTGATGCCCACACCTGCGGAAATCCCGTGAGGCTGGTAAAAGAAGGCGGTCCCGAACTCATTGGTAAAAATATGAGCGAAAAGCGCCAGCATTTTCTTCAGGAATATGACTGGATACGCAAGGGGCTTATGTTTGAGCCCCGTGGCCATGATATGATGAGCGGCAGTATTTTATACCCGCCACATGATCCACAAAATGATGTTGCCGTTCTGTTTATTGAAACCAGCGGTTGCCTGCCTATGTGCGGACATGGAACCATTGGTACCATTACCATTGCCATTGAGGAAGGGTTGATAAAACCAAAAATACCGGGTATTGTGCGGATGGAAGCACCGGCTGGGTTAGTTATGATTTCTTACAAGCAGGAAGGCGACAAAGTAAAATCAGTAAAACTTACCAATGTGCCGTCTTATTTAGCTGAAACTGCATTGCCGGTAACTTGCCCCGATCTGGGTGAACTAATTGTTGATGTTTCTTATGGTGGAAATTTTTATGCCATTGTAGATGTTCAGAAAAATTTTAAAGGGCTGGAACATCACACAGCAGATAAATTAATAAGCTGGAGCAGGGAGTTGAGAAAAAACATCAACGATAAATATGTTTTTGTGCATCCCGAAAATGAGACCATAAAAGGTTGCAGTCATATTTTATGGACGGGCGCTCTTTTAGATAAAACATCCACAGCCCGTAATGCTGTTTTTTATGGCGATAAAGCTATCGACCGCAGTCCCTGTGGTACAGGCACATCGGCTCGCATGGCGCAGTGGTATGCTAAGGGATTATTGAAACCTGGAGATGAATTTATTCATGAAAGTATCATCGGCAGTAAATTCATTGGCAGAATTGAAGAAGAATTAACGGTTGCCGGCAAACCAGCCATAAGGCCATCAATAGAAGGCTGGGCAAGGGTTTATGGCGAGAATACAATTACGATTGATGATGATGATGATCCATATGCTTATGGGTTCCAGGTTTTGTGATGGGAACACGGATGACACGGATTAATACGGATGAAAACGGATTTTGTCATATTGAAGAACGAAGCGTCCAATATTATTAAATGATACTTATTAAACGATACAGCATTTCTTTTTTATTGCTATTGTTTTCTGCAACGATATCTGCCCAATACAAATACGCCTTCCAAAACCCAAATTTATCAATCGATAAAAGAGCTGACAATCTTATTAAGCAATTAACAACAGAAGAAAAAATAGACCTGCTATTGTACAATAGTCCCGGTGTTTACAGGCTGGGTATCCCCAAATATAATTGGTGGAATGAAGCCCTGCATGGTGTTGCAAGAGCAGGCAGGGCAACGGTCTTTCCGCAAGCCATTGGCATGGCAGCCACTTTTAATGATTCGCTTATTTACAAAGTAGCAACTGCCATCAGTGATGAAGCCAGGGCAAAATTTAATACTGCTGTAAAAAACAATAACCGGGCTCAATACCTTGGTTTAACTTTTTGGAGTCCCAATATCAATATTTTCAGGGATCCGCGTTGGGGCCGCGGCCATGAAACTTATGGTGAAGATCCTTATCTGACCGGTTCAATAGGAACTGCATTTGTAAAAGGAATGCAGGGTACCGATCCAAACTATTACAAGACAGTTGCCTGCGCCAAACATTTTGTGGTACACAGCGGCCCCGAGCCTTTGCGGCATGAGTTTAATGCAACGGTGAGTGACAATGACCTGCGGAATACTTATCTGCCTGCTTTCAAAAAATTAGTTACCGAAGCAAAAGTTGGCGGCGTGATGTGCGCCTACAACCGAACCGATAGTCTGCCATGCTGTACCAGCAAATTTTTGTTGCAGGATATCTTAAGAGATGAATGGAAATTTAAAGGCTATGTAGTTACAGACTGCTGGGCATTAGATGATATTTTTCGCTATCACCATTTTTTAAAGACGGATGAAGAAGCTGCGTCCTTGGCCATCAAAGCTAATATTAATGTGGAATGCGGCAATACCCTTAAAGCGTTGCAGGGTGCTTTAAATAAAGGCATGATCACCGAAAAAGAAATTGATGCTTCCTTAAGAATAAACCTGGAAACACTTTTTAAACTTGGCCTGTTTGATGCGCCTGATAAAAGCCCTTACGCTAAGCTCAATGAAAACGTAATTGACAATGCTGCACACCGGTTACTGGCAAAAGAAACTGCTGTGCAATCCATTGTTTTGCTGAGCAATAAAAATAATACACTACCCTTATCCAAAAAGATAAACCATGTTTTGGTTACAGTCCCAAATGCCAACGTGAGTAATGTACTGATGGCAAATTATAATGGCTTCTCATCAAGCTCTGTAAATTTCCTGGAAGGCATTACCGGCCATGTTTCAGCCTCAACGGTAATTTCTTATAACCAGGGTTGCAACTTAACAGATACTGCCATGCAGGAAGTTTACTGGCAGATAAATGATGCGGATGCGGTGGTTGCGGTATTGGGTTTATCGCCTTTACTGGAAGGCGAGAATGGCGATGCCTATTTATCAGAAGCCGGCGGTGATAAAAAGGATATTAAATTTCCTTATACACAATTAAAGTACTTGCGCAAGTTGAGAGAGCGCACAAAAAAACCATTGATCGTTATTTTAACAGCTGGCTCGGCCATTGAACTGGAAGAAGTTGAAAAAATTGCAGATGCTGTTGTACTGGCCTGGTACCCCGGCGAAGAAGGTGGTAATGCTGTTGCTGATATTCTTTTTGGAGATGCAAATCCTGCCGGCAGGTTACCGGTTACTTTTTATAAGTCAAATGCTGACCTTCCGCCATTTGACAATTATTCTATGAAGGAAAGAACCTATCGTTATTTTACCGGCAAAGCCCTGCACCCTTTTGGTTTTGGATTAAGCTATACCAATTTTACTTATTCCAATTTATCTCTTACAAAGATAAATAATGATTTCAACTGCCGGGTAAAAATCAGCAATACAGGCAAAATGGATGGAGATGAAGTAGTTCAATTATACCTGCGCCGGATAAATAAAAATGAAAATGAACCTTTGAAAACATTAAAAGGTTTTAAACGTATCAGCATAAAAAAAGGAAGCGCAAAAACTGTTTCTTTTATATTAAACAGGAAAGACCTGGAATATTGGGATGAAAAAATAAATGGCTACACCGTTTATCCCGGGGAGTACGAATTGATGATTGGAAGTTCATCAGAAGACATTAAATTGAGGTACAATTTCAGGCTTGATTAAAACCACCTGACGCAAATATTTTTTTATGAAAAAGACCATTAACCTTTGCGCTCTCTTACTTTTATCTGCTCCTCTTTTTTCTCAAAATCCGTTTGAAAAAATCGAGTTCATTAATTTTTCCAGGGTAAACAATTATTGCCATACCATATTACACCTGGGCCAACAGGGGGAAAAATGAAATGCAGGTTTAGCTGCCAACAAAAATTAAAGATGTAAAGATCAATTACTGATAAAAATTTATTAAAAGCAATTGTTTATTTTCGCTCACGAACAAAAAATAAAAATGAAAGTTACTATTATTGGCGGTGGGGTAATTGGTTTATGCAGCGCATATTATTTACAAAAAGAAGGTTACGACGTAACCGTTATTGAAAGAGGAGACATCACCGATGGCTGTTCTTTTGGTAACATGGGTTATATGTCGCCCAGCCATTTTGTGCCGCTGGCAAGTCCGGGTATTATTTCGCAGGGAATAAAGTGGATGCTGAATTCAACCTCACCTTTTTATATCAAACCCAGGTTAAATCTTGATCTGATGCAATGGGGATATCATTTCTGGAAAAGCAGCACCGCTAAAACCGTTGAAAAAAATTCACCGCACTTAAATGATATCTTACAACTAAGCCGTCATTTAATGAATGACATGCGAGCTGAAATTGGCGACACATTCAACATGGAAGAAAAAGGCTGCCTCATGATGTGTAAACAGCAAAGAACACTGGATCATGAATTTCACCTGGCAGATGATGCAGAAAAATTTGGATTGAAAGTTGAACGTTTAAACAGAGATGCAGTGCAGCAACTGGAGCCCGATGTAGAACTGGATGTTGCAGGTGCTGTGCTGTTTAAAGATGATTGTCATTTTAATCCCGGCAAGATGATGATCGCTTTAAAAACGTATTTAGATAATAATGGTGTTCATTTTCTGCTCAACACAACAGTCACCGGCTTTGAAAGATCGGGCAAAACCATTTCGGCTATCATTACAGATAAAGGCACATTTGCTGCTGAACAAATTGTTGTTGCCACCGGCAGTTGGTTGCCTGTTGTTTCAAAAATGATGGGCATTAAATTATTGTTACAACCGGGTAAAGGTTACAGTCATACTTATGATCATGTTGAAAAAAATATTAAATACCCGGCCATTTTAGTTGATGGGAGGTGTGCTATAACTCCCTGGGATCATCAACTCCGTATTGGCGGCACGATGGAATTAAGCGGCATCAATAATAAAGTAATGATCAGCCGTATGCAGGGCATTTATAATTCGGCAAAAGATTTTTATCCCGGGTTAAAAATTGATTTTCCGCCAACAAATAAAATATGGAATGGATTAAGGCCGGTAACACCGGATGGGCTGCCTTATATTGGCAGGGTTTCAAATTTTGATAATGTAATTGTTGCAGGGGGACATGCCATGCTGGGCATTTCGGAAGGAACAGGTACCGGTAAATTAGTTACTGAAATTATCCAGGCAAAAGAAACTTCCATAAATATCAACGCATTTAATCCACAAAGGTTTTAAAGGAGTTGTCAGGACACTACTAAGCGTGTTTAAAGCAAAAGTATTAGCTACACTAAAAGATTTTAAATTTATGGAGCCTACATAATGGCCAGACAACTATATGAGCCTATTGCTTACCGGCCGTATCCTTTGGTTTCTTTTTTAATAAATTATCCAGCAAGCCTTTTACAGATTCTTTTGTTTTATCCCCGGAATTTTTTACAGGCATTGTATCTTTTACTGCAAGGGTATCTTTATTGCCAAATAGCCTTTTACGTAATTCCTCTTTTGCTGCATCAGCCAGTTGCCTTTTTATCGAATTTAATGTGTCTGTTGCTGCCTTTTTAGCACTGTCAATTTTTGCCTGTACAAAATCTTTTACCTGCTGCTGCATCTGGTCTGCAAGCGTTTCGCCACTTTGTTTAAGATCAACTTTAAGTGTTGGATTTTTTATCGTGCCACCCATAGCCATTTTAAGATTTACAGTTTCTCCCAGCTTTAAAGGCACCCCTTTGGCATTAACTGACTTAATCAAATTATCTACAAACCGGTTGCTCTGCGTTCCCATTAAAGCCCTTGGCAGTTTTATATTGATGGCATAATTAATCCCTTCATCAAACCCAATTCCCTGCAGTCCGCCAATCTCCATTTCAATATCTTTTATTTTAACAGTGAATGGCTTTACCAAAAGTTTTCCGTTCGAGAATTCAAAATAGGCTTTTATATTTTGCAGGGAGATCTGCTCCAGTTGCTTCACATTAAGTACCGATGCAATTTTATCCAGGGGTGCAAATTTGCTTAAGAAGCCTTCTATCAAAAATAAATTCCCATTGCCGGAGATCGTACTCATATCAACACTCATATTATCGCCAAGTTTTCCATTGGCAGCTAAAACAGAGGTGAGTTTACCGGCCAGGAATTTACCAATAGGCATCAGCTTTTGAGCCGTATTAAAAGCGTAAAATGTTTTTTGAATATCTACCTGTGCCACATCATAACTCATCGAAATGGCAGGTTTTGTTTTACTTTCTTTTGTACTGTAAGCGCCATTAATTTTTATGGTACCATCCAATGCATTGCCATTAACATTATTCAGTTTTACCGCCTCGTCTGCTATTTGCAATGACCCTGACAAATTTTGTATATCCACTTTATCGTACTTCAGGTTATCGATCTTTGTATTTAAAACAATATCCAGGTTAGCCGGCACCACAAAAGGGGCTGCAGCCACAGCTTTTGTGCTTGCATCGGCCGGTACACCAATCCAGTCATTCAGGTTTACTTTATCTGCATTTACCGTAAGGTTGGCACTTAAAGGCTTTCCGTTTAGCAAATAGCTCAACAGGTTATTGATTTGTCCGCCGCCATTGAAATTTGAATTCATGTATTGGCCTGTAAGATTAGATACATCAATTTTTACAGGCGTAAAAACAGTATGCACCGTATTCAATTTTACGCCTGTTGGATAACTGCCAGAGGTGTAATTAAAATTATTTACATCAACCGTACCGGCAGCATAAAAATCATTGTACTGCTTGTTTTCTATATCTTTTACATTCCCTTTGATATTTACATCCGCATTCATTAACCCCGCAATGCTTGTCCCTTTTTCAAGTTTTACATAATTACCAACCTGGCCCAGATCCAGTTTTCCTTTTGCGGCTGCATCAACAAACATATTGCTGACCGGCTTTTTAACCAGGAGCCTGAAATCAAAAGGTTCATTATCTATTGCCAGATGACCGTTTGTAATATCCACAACTGTATTGTCTGTCCTTCCGTCTGGATTATCAACTACCGCTTTAAAATTGATCTGTTGCACACCCTTTGGCAAGTCTGTATATTTAAACGATCCGTCCTTTACTTCGGCGGCAAGATGATAGCCCGGCATTGTTGAATCACTATACAACCCTTTCACATACCCCTCAAAAACAGCAGAACCTGTTGCGGTAACCTTGTTGAATTCTTTTTCATAGATGGGCGTTATCAACGATAAAATATTTTTAAAATCGGTAGATGGTGTTTTAAAACTGATATCCATTCCATAGCCGTTTGCCATTTTATTGATAACAGCTTTACCCGTCAACTTCAAATCATTTAGTAAGATATCAAGGCCATCAAAACTGTAAATGCCTTTTTTGCTATCGATCTTAATATCTGTATTCACCGTTGATCTTACTTTAGACAAATATGGTATTACCCCGTAATTAAATGAAATGGCGGCTGCATCAGTTTTTGTTCGCAGCGTAAATTGGTCTGATGTAAAATCCCCGGTACCTGAATGATTAAGGTTCTCTAAAACAACAGCCATGTTGCTTTGTGCATCCATATAATTTATATAGCCGTTCTCAATGGAATAATAATCCAGCTCCAGGTTAAAAGGTTTGCTTGCGCTATCTGAATCTTTTTTATTGGCTCCTTTTTTTACAATGTCCCAATTGGCCAGACCATCTTTATTTACAATGGCATTAATACGTGGCGATACCAGGTAGATGTTATTGACAGACATATTGCTACCCCTTATAAAACTCATAATATCCATGGTAGCATCCAGTCGTTTAGCAGATAATAAAGTATCTGCTTCAAAATATTCTGTACCCATAACCTGCAGGTCATCCAGCCCGATACTCACTTTTGGAAAATGGCGGAAGAAGGAAATATCCACATCCTTAAAATCAACTTTGGCATTGAGTTTTTTATTAACTTCTCTTTTAACTAATGAAATAATTTTGCCTTTAAAAATATAGGGTGTTGCAAAAAGGAAACCGATCAATACCAGCAATACAATAAAAAATATTTTTAAAAACTTTTTAAGCTTCTTCATAAATCTGTATTTATACCAAATGGCCGTGCTACGGCCATTTCTATTAACCAAAAACTATTCCAATACTGTTTAAAATATAAAATGTCAGGCTTGTCCGATAGTTACCTATTGTGTGGACACAAATACAATATGAACACGGATGACACGGATTGGAACAATCCAAAGTTTTCTGCAAAACAGAAAAGATCTGTGCTGAGCATGTCGAAGCATCATCTGCCAAATCCGTGTCATCTGTGTTCCAATTTTTCACATCGAAGATGTGTCCACACGATTAGATAGGTACCGGAACAAGCCTGACAATCCAATACGCCTGATTACTCTATAGTCGTTTCATAATGCATTTCCGGTATTTCCACATCTCCAAAGCCTTTCCGCATCAGGCGTTGCTGAAATTCCTGTTGTACCGGGTATTCTCCGTGTACAATGAATAATCGTTTTACCAATGCCGCATTTTGGCAAGCCAGGAACTGGCAAAGATCATCATAATCACCATGGGCACTCATACTGCGGATAGAACCGATCTCGGCATTAACCTCATGCTGCACACCATAAATATTTACTTCTTTGGCACCTGCCATCAATTTACCGCCAAGCGAATGAGGTTCACAATAGCCGGTAAATAAAATAGTGTTGCGACTGCTCTCAATATTATTACTGATATGATGTTTTACCCTGCCTGCATCGGCCATGCCGCTGGCAGAAATAACAACGAACGGGCCGTTACGAAAATTCAGCATTTTCGATTCCTCAACAGATTTAATGAATTTTAAACCTTTAAAACCAAAAGGATCATTATCTGATTCTAATATCTTTTGAATGGTTTTATTAAAATATTGCGGGTAGTGTTTTACAATTTCAGTTGCTTTTACACTCAACGGACTATCAACAAAATAATCCAGGTCGGGCAGCCTGTTTTCCAACTCAAGCTGGTTTAGTGCGAACAGGATTTCCTGCGTACGTCCCACGCTGAATGCCGGAATAATCAATTTACCTTTTTTCTGAAGGCAGGCTTTTTCAATCCATTGCAATATCTGATCTGGTGTAGTGGTGGCGCTATCATGCAGGCTGTTGCCATAAGTAGATTCAATCAAAATATAATCGGCCTGCGAAAATTCGGCGGGTGATTTTAAGATCACATCGCGGTAACGGCCTACATCACCGCTGAAAGTTAAGCGCACAACTTTCCCATCTTCCTTAATTTTTAAATGCACGGCTGCGCTGCCAATAATATGGCCCGCATCAGTATATTGTACATCAATATTTTCATCAATAGTAAACCAGTCATCGTAAGGCACGGCCACAAAATGATCCTGTGCTGCCAGCGCTGCTGCTGTATCATACAGAGGCCTCAGGTATGTTAATCCTTGTTGTGCCCTTCTTTTATTTTCGTATTTAACTTCATTTTCCTGTATGCCGGCCGAGTCTTCCAGCATTACCGATGCCAGTTCTTTTGTTGCCGGTGTACAAAATACTTTGCCATTAAAACCATCGGCTACCAGTTTTGGTATTAAACCGCAATGATCAATATGTGCATGCGATAAGATCAGGTGTGTTACACCCGCAGCATCAAAACCAAAGTTGCGGTTCATGGCATCGGTGTCTTTACCCATGCCCTGGAACATACCACAATCAAGCAAATATTTTTTTCCGTTCTTTAAAGTAAGTAAATGCTTACTGCCGGTTACTGTACGGGCTGCGCCGTGGAATGCTATTTTCATACTCCCTGCCCCCCTGAAGGGGGAATCTCATTTCATTGTACACTACTGCATAGCTTAGTGTCTTATGAAATAAGTTTTAAAAAATAAAAAAATGATCTCTATGCAAATCAAAAAACTAATCGTTAAATAATTTTCCTGCCCTAATTTCCCCTTCAGGGGGGTTAGGAGGTTGCCAACCACGCCATAAAACCCATCCCGATCTCAATCGCACTTTCATCAATATTAAAAGTAGGCGTATGCACACCGCTCGAAATTCCCTTCGCTTTATTACCTGCACCCAACCTGAAAAAACAGGCAGGAATTTGATGAGAATAATAGGCAAAATCTTCGGCGCCCATTCTTAATTCTGTTTGTTCAACATGTTCAGCTCCCAAATATTCTTCGGCCATTTTCCATGCCGCATTACCCAATGCTTCATCGTTTAAAACAAAGGGATAACCCACATCAATATGTATGGTTGCTTCGGCACCCATAGCCGCAACCAATTCTGTAGTTTGTTTTTTTATCAGTTCATGCGCCTTAAAACGCCAGTCTTCATTCATAGCCCTGAAAGTGCCCATCAGTTTAACTTCCGAAGGAATAACATTGGTGGTATTGCCGCCCTGAAAAGATGTGATTGATAGAACGGAAGGATTAAAAGGACTGTTATTCCTGCTAACGATCTGTTGCAGGCTTACAATTAAATGCGATGCAATTAAAATAGTATCGGCAGTAAACTGTGGTGCTGCCGCATGTCCGCCTTTACTTTTTATGCTGATATAAATTTCATCTGCACTCGCCATAACCATACCGTTTCTGAAACTCAATGTACCTACTTCCAAACCTGGATGAACGTGCAGGGCGAATATTTTTTCTGGTTTGGGGTTTTCAAGCACGCCTTCTGCAATTAATAAACTTGCTCCGCCAGGATTTTTTTCTTCCCCTGGTTGAAAGATCAGTTTAACCGTTCCTTCCCATTCATCCTTTAATTCATGCAGGATTTTTGCAGCACCTAATAAACAGGTGGTATGCACATCATGCCCGCAGGCATGCATTACACCTGCATTTTTTGATTTATAGGGCACATCATTTTCTTCAATAATGGGCAGGGCATCCATATCGGCACGTAGTGCGGTAACTTTCTTATCCGGATTTTTACCTTTAATTAAACCAACCACACCGGTGGTGGCTTTCACTTCAAAAGCAATACCGTATTCAGTTAATTTTTTTTGAACGAAAGCTGATGTTTCAAATTCCTGGTAACTTAATTCGGGATTGGCATGGATCTGGTGCCGGATATCAATAAATTCATCAGCGTATTTTTTTGCCAGTTGCTGTATGCTTTGTTTCATCATTGCTTAAAAATAATCTTTAAGTGCCGAAATAAAAAAGAGTTTCTTTTCAGAAACTCCATATAAAGAAAGCGATTGCTTATTGTTCTTCCTGTTCCATCTTATCAGGTTTTAATTCAATGGCATCCGGTACTACATAAATACCTCCCGTAACCACGCCTGCTTTAATGATGATATTCTTACATTTTTCAGCAGCATCTTTATCTTCAAAATCGCCAAACTTCATTTTAATAAAGGGCGACTGGTAAGTCATGATCACTTTTTCATCCGGGAAATTCTGTAGCAGATATGCCCTCACTTTCATGGCATATTCCCTGTTATCACTTTTTAAAACAAACAGCCGGTATCCTTTTCCAAACCTGGTCGCCATTTTAGCTATATCCACCTCAGCTTTTGCCAGCAGGTCAAGCCGCGGATCTTTATTAATGGTAACTTTTGCAATAGTAGTTGTATCTGCATTACTGTTTTGGGCAAACAACCCGGAAACTGCTAACAAGTTAAATGCTAAAAAAAATATTTTCTTCATAATTGCACAAATTTACAAAAACCATTCCATCAATTTTGTTGCAAGGCTTCCTGTATAAGTTTAAGGCTGTTGTTGCAGCATAAACGGCTGGCTCCCGCTTTGATCAGTTCTTTGGCAAAGCTATAATTTTTTATACCCGTTGCCACTTTTATCTGTATTGGGTCAGCCAGGTGTTTACGTATCAGTTGTATGCGTTCCATGATCTGCCCATCGTCAGTAAATCCGGTTCCGGCTTTAATATAATCAACGCCGGCAGCGCCATAAATATCGCAGGCCGTAATAATTTCGGGGTCACTCATCAAACCCGTCTCTATAATGGCAATTATTTTTTTACCCCTGCCCCTGATAATGGGCATCACTGTATTTATTTCATTGGCCAAAAACTGCCAGTCACTATTTTTAACCGCACTGGTATTAATTACCATTTCAATTTCATCGGCACCATCAATAATAGCCAGCACGATCTCGGCAACTTTAGCTTCAATAGCACTGTATCCAAAAGGAAAGCCTACGACCGTAGAAGCCCGGATACCTGTTTCTTCTGTGAGTGCCTTTGTTTTCTTAACAAATAAAGGGGGTACACAAACCTCAGTTAGTTTATACTCAACTGCCTCGCTGCACAACAGATCAATATCGCTGATAGTTGTGCGGGGTTTCAAAGCTGCGTGCTGTATATACTCTTCTATATGCATATGACTACTCCAGTGCTGTAAAATTACGGATTCTGCAAAACTTAATTACATAAACGGCCGTATTTACAATTAATCATTTGTTATATTTATCGCCAAATCAAAACAACCAAAACTATACTGCATGCAAAAAATTAAATTTTTGTTTTTGGCGTTTATTTTATCAGCAGGCGCCATACAATTCACCAATGCACAGGCAACCTTCCCGGTAAACGATGTAGCAAACCCCAGGAACGGCGCTTATGCTTTTACCAATGCCACTATTGTAAAAGATGCCCAAACCACTTTACAAAATGCAACACTGGTCATTCGCCAGGGCAAAATTGAAGCTGTTGGAAACAATATTACTATTCCTAAAGATGCCGTAGTTATTGATTGCAATGGAAAATATATTTATCCTGCATTTATTGATATCTATACCGATTACGGAATTCCGGCAGGCACTCAACCGCCAACAGGTGGCGGAGGCGGCTTTTTCCGAACGCAGCAAATCGCTTCGGTTACCAAGGGTGCTTATGGCTGGAACCAGGCTATAAAAGCCGAGACAGAAGCTTACAAAATTTTTACCGCAGATGATACAAAAGCAAAAGCTTTAAGAGATATCGGTTTTGGCTCGGTACTAACACACCAGAAAGATGGTATTGCCAGGGGAACCGGTGCATTTGTAACATTGGCCAACCAACCCGATAATTTTGTTTTAATAAAAGATAAAGCATCGGCACATTATTCGTTTAACAGGGGCACATCCAGCCAGAGCTATCCAAGCTCCATGATGGGTATGATCGCCTTGCTTCGCCAAACCTATTTAGATGCACAATGGTATAAAAGTAATCCTGCGGCGGAAGGTGTAAACCTGTCATTAAAAAGCTGGAACGATAACCAGTCATTACCACAAATTTTTGAAGCCAATGATAAATGGAACGACCTGAGAGCAGATAAGATCGGTGATGAATTTGGGGTACAATATATTATTAAAGGCGGCGGTAACGAATACCAGCGCATTAAAGAAATGGCCGAAACAAAAGCCTCGTTCATTTTATCGCTCAATTTTCCCGCAGCTATGGATGTTGATGATCCCAACGATCTGCGTTTTACGGGATTAGATGATCTGAAACACTGGGAGCTTGCACCGGGCAATGCAGCAGCTTTTGAAAAAGCAGGAATTAATTTTTGCTTAACCAGTGCTGATCTTACCAACGTTACAGAATTTATGGCCAACCTGCGCAAAGCTATGGAATATGGTTTAACCGAAACAAAAGCATTGGAAGCGCTTACCAAAGCACCGGCAACCATGCTGGGTTTGTATGACAAGATCGGAAGCCTGGATGCAGGTAAGATCGCTAATTTTTTAATTACATCCGGACCTGTATTTGCCGAAAAAACCGTGTTGTTGCAAAACTGGATACAGGGCTTAAATAACCCGGTTAAAGACGAGAACTGGTATGATGTAAAAGGAACGTATAATTTAATTACCAATACCAATACCGGTGTAAAAATTTTTTCACTGGAGCTGAAAGATGCCGGGGTTGCGAGTTTCATCAGTAAAGATACCCTTACAGGCAAATACAGTTATGATGGTAAAATGGTAAAACTAAATTACACCGAAGGCCGCGGACCCAATGCCAGGGAAACTATTTTAAGCGGTATTGCAAACGGTAATACCTGGAACGGAAGGGGAAGCGATGCTATGGGAAATGTATTTAACTGGACCGCAACTTTCGATAAAAAAGCAGCAGTAAAAGCCGACAGTGTAAAACCTAAACAACCATTGGTTCTGGGAAAAGTTACTTATCCTTTTTTAAGTTATGGTTGGGAAGAATTGCCTAAACAAGAAACCCTTTTAATTAAAAATGCAACCGTTTGGACCAGCGAAAAAGAAGGTAACCTGGAAAACACAGATGTGTTGGTGAAGAATGGAAAGATCGCAGCCGTTGGAAAAAACCTTAGCGACCCGACAGCAAGGGTTATTGACGGTACGGGCAAACATGTTACTGCCGGCATCATTGATGAACACTCTCATATTGCCGCAGCATCAATTAATGAAGGCGGACAAAGTGTTACCTCAGAAGTAAGAATTGGTGACAACCTTAATCCCGATGATATTAATATTTACAGGCAGTTAAGTGGCGGCGTAACCACTTCACATATACTGCATGGTTCGGCTAATACCATTGGCGGACAAACACAACTAATAAAGTTACGCTGGGGTGCTAATGACCAGGACCTGAAATTTGCAGGTGCCGATCCATTTATAAAATTTGCATTGGGCGAAAACGTAAAAAGAAGTTCATCCTCACAAGGCAATAGCCGTTTCCCCGATACCCGCATGGGTGTGGAAGAAGTGCAGATGGATGCATTTCAACGGGCATCAGATTACCAGGCAAGCTGGAAAGCAGCCGAAGAAAATAATAAGAAAAAAGGCGCTACGCCAATTGTTGTCCGCAGAGATTTAGAACTGGATGCACTGGTAGAGATTATGAATAAAAAAAGATTCATCACCTGCCATTCTTATGTACAAAGTGAAATTAATGAGACCATGAAAGTGGCTGAGAAATTCGGTTTTGTAGTAAATACATTCACCCATATTCTGGAAGGTTATAAAATTGCAGATAAAATGAAAGCGCACGGTGCCAATGCTTCAACCTTCAGCGATTGGTGGAATTATAAAATGGAAGTGGTGGATGCCATTCCTTACAATGCATACATCATGCAAAAAGTAGGATTGAATGTTGCCATCAATTCGGATGATGCAGAAATGGCCCGCCGTTTAAACCAGGAAGCAGCCAAAAGTGTAAAGTATGGCGGCATGAGTGAAACAGATGCATTGGATATGGTAACCATCAACCCGGCAAAAATGCTGCATGTGGATAGTAAAGTAGGCAGCATAAAAGTTGGTAAAGATGCCGACCTGGTTGTATGGAGCGATAATCCTTTATCAATTTATGCCATTGCAGAAAAAACAATCGTGGATGGTATCGTTTATTTCGACAGGGATAAAGATGCAGCTATGCGAAAACAAAACCAGGCCGAAAAAGCAAGGCTTGTTCAAAAATTAGCAGCGGCTAAAAGACTGGCCGGTGCAGGCGCTGCTGGTACACCCGGCGGTTTCCAAAGGGCAAGACCAAGATTTGAGGTAGTGAATACCTGCAGCGATCACAATCACAATGTTGGTTTGCTCGCTCTTGATGCGGATGAAATTGATAACAATAACTAATCTGAAAAAATAAAATTTGTCAGCCTGAGTCATCCTGAGCTTGTCGAAGGGTGTCGGGGGCAGTTAACCAAACAACCCGGTTTCGTCAACATTTCGACAAGTTCAATATAACCTGACAGTCTTTAAATAAAAAATAAACAAATGAAAAAAATATTTATCATTATAAGCACTGCATTTATCATTACAAATGTTTCTGCACAGGAAACCATGTCGCCGGCTCCGGCACAAAAAGAAACCATTGCCTTAACCAATGCCACCATTCATATTGGCAACGGACAGGTGATCAATAATGGAACCGTTATTTTAGCCAACGGCAAAATAACCGGTGTGGGTGCCGGCCTTGCCACGGCAAATGCAAAAATTATTGATTGCAGCGGCAAACATATTTACCCTGGTTTGATCTTAACTGCGGTGCAGATAGGTTTAATTGAAGTGCCGGCCGTAAGGGCTACCGATGATGCAACAGAAATTGGCGAGATGAATCCAAGTATACGTTCGTTGGTTGCTTATAATACCGATTCAAAAGTGATCAACACGTTACGCACCAATGGTATTTTGTTAGCGAACATTATTCCTGCAGGCGGCATTATTTCCGGCTCCTCTTCTGTGGTGCAGTTAGATGCCTGGAACTGGGAAGATGCCGCATACAAAAATGATATTGCCATTCATTTTCGCATGCCGTCTTTATTGAACCGTCCCGGGGGAAGAAGAGGTGGTTTTGGCGGAGCAGGTGCCCAGCCCCCGGTGGATCCCGTAAAAAAAGGATTGGAACAGATTGAAAATGTAAAAGTATTTTTCCGCGAAGCCAAAGCTTACCTGGCAGAAACAAAACATGAAAATACCAACCTGAAATTTGAAGCCGTGAAAGGCCTGTTCAGCAAAAAACAAAAGCTGTTCATTCATTGCAATATTGTTAAGGAAATATTGATAGCCATTGACTTTGCAAAAGAGTTTGGTTTTGATGTGGTACTGGTTGGTGCTGTTGATAGCTGGCAGATAGCAGATCTTTTAAAACAGAATAACATTGCTGTAATATTAAACCAGCTGCATAGCTTGCCAACTATGGTTGATGATGATATTGACCAGCCATTTAAAACACCGGCCATGTTACAAAAAGCAGGCGTGTTATTTACCATTAATGATGATGATGAGAACACCCGCAGCCGTAACCTCGCATTTAATGCAGGCACTGCAGTTGCTTATGGCCTTAGTAAAGAAGAAGCATTAACTGCCATCACTTTAAATGCTGCAAACATTTTAGGCATTGCCGATAAAACCGGCAGCATCGAAACCGGTAAAGACGCCAATATCGTAGTAAGCCAGGGCGACATTTTAGACATGCGTACAAATATTATCACCAATGCTTTTATACAGGGCCGCAAGGTTGATCTGAATAATAAGCAAAAACAATTGGCAGAGAAGTATGAAACGAAGTATGGAATAAAGTAAAATCTTTTTATAAATTTTGAAAGGCAGGGTTAATGAAAATTGATCCTGCTTTTTTTTATTCATTCACTTGCCTGTTACCAGTTATAAACCCTCCTCAATTATCTTATCTTTGTCCACTAACGATCTACTATGCAAAAAATTCCCGAATCTGAACTCATCATCAACAGCCGCGGCGCCATTTATCATTTAGATGTGCGCCCCGAAGAACTCGCCGAAACCATCATCGTAGTTGGCGACCCGGAAAGGGTTAAAAAAGTAAGTGCTCACTTCGATAAGATCGAACACCGCTTACAACACCGTGAATTTATAACCCACACCGGTTATATCGGCAGTAAACATATCTCTGTTATTTCCACCGGCATTGGCCCCGATAATATTGATATTGTTTTTAACGAACTGGATGCACTTGCCAATATTGATTTTGAAACGAGACTGATCAAAGAGAACCTTACTAAATTAAATATCATCCGTTTTGGAACATCGGGTTCCTTGCAGGCCGATATTCCGGTTGACAGTTTTGTGGCTTCAACACATGGTTTGGGATTAGACAACCTGCTCAATTTTTACAGTTACGAAAAAACAACAGCCGATAAAGAAATAGTAAATGCTTTTATCGCTCAAACCGGCCTGGATATAACCATCACCAATCCTTATGCTTTTAGCGGCAGTGATATGCTGATACAAAAATTTGGTAAGGAATTTCACAAAGGCATTACCGTCACCTGCCCAGGATTTTTTGGCCCGCAGGGAAGGGTGTTACGCCTGGGATTAAGCAGTCCTGGCCTGGTTGATAAACTCACGCATTTCAACTTTAATAATCACCGAATCACTAACTTTGAAATGGAGACATCGGCTATTTATGGTTTGGGTAAACTAATGGGGCATGAATGCCTGAGCATTAATGTAATCATCGCAAACCGTGTGGTAAAAGAATTCTCGAAAGACAGCAATGCGGCTGTTGAAAAATTAATTGTAAAATCTTTGGAGGCGTTAACTGCTTCTTAAAAATGGAATCTCATGTTGAGCCTGTCGAAACATGATTCAGAAAGAATTAATATAAAACGCCTTCAACATCCTTCGACAAGCTCAGGATGACACAGGCTGACAGTAAAACAGATTAAAATGATCTCAACCAAAATAATTCCTGACTTCTCCTCTCCTGCCCATATTGACCAGGTAGGTATTGAAGAAAGAGCATCGCGGTTTACCAAGCGGAGTATAAAGAACGAAACCAAAATAAATGGTTTAATGCTTGCGCTCAACATGATCGATCTAACTACGCTGGAAGGAAAAGATACTGAAGGAAAAGTGAAACAACTTTGTTACAAGGCCATTCATTTACATGATTCATATCCCGGTTTACCAACGGTGGCCGCCATTTGTGTTTATCCTTCGATGGTTAAAGTGGCAAAGAAAGCATTGGAAGGTTCGGGTGTAAAAGTCGCATCGGTTACTACAGCATTCCCGAGCGGCCAGGCGCCACGTGATATAAAGATTCGTGACACAAAATTTGCAGTGGCCAATGGTGCTGATGAAGTGGATATGGTAATATCAAGAGGAAAATTTTTAGAAGGCGAATATAATTTTGTGTTTGATGAAATTGCTGCCATTAAAGAAGCCTGTGGCGAAGCAAGATTAAAAGTTATATTAGAAACCGGTGAGTTGGTTACTTACGATAAAGTGCGTAAGGCTAGTGATATTGCCATGTATGCCGGTGCAGATTTTATAAAAACTTCCACCGGAAAAATTTCGCCTGCGGCAACCATGCCGGTAACATTGGTGATGCTGGAAGCCATCCGTGATTTTTATTACAAGACAGGAAAAAAGATCGCCATGAAACCTGCCGGCGGTATTTCAAAATCAAAACTGGCTTTGCATTATTTAGTAATGCTGAATGAAACGCTTGGCGAAGGCTGGATGAATAATGAATGGTTCCGGTTTGGTGCAAGCAGTCTGGCAAATGATATACTGATGCAGTTAATGAAACAGAAGACCGGAGTTTATCAAAGTGCAAATTATTTTTCAATAGACTAAGCCCGGCCCCATCCTATCCTTCCCCAAAAGGGAAGTGAAATGGAGAAGATTGATGTGAGGATTAAAGCGAATAATAATGCAATATTTTTAAAGGAAGTAGAAATTATTGAACTGCCAACTTCCAGTTCCCTCTCTTTGGGAGAGGGGTTGGGGTGAGGTCAAAAATGTAAAAGATGACAAAAGTTATTAAAACCAATACAATAAAACTTAAGTTCGATTCAGCCAGGAATTTAGCACCTGCCCCCGAAAGTAAAAGCGCTGCCAAAATAGATCCTCAATACGATTTGTTCATCAATGGCAAATTTGAAAAGCCGCTGAGCAAAAAACATTTTGCAACTATCAACCCGGCTACCGAAGAAAAATTATCGATGATCGCTGAAGCTAATGCAGCAGATGTAAACAAAGCCGTGAAAGCTGCAAGAACTGCGTATGATAAAACCTGGAAAAAAATGCCGCCTGCAGAAAGGGCAAAATATATTTACCGCATTGCCCGTATGATACAGGAACGTGCCAGGGAATTTGCCATCATTGAAACATTGGATGGCGGAAAACCCATTCGTGAGAGCCGTGATTTTGACGTGCCAACCGCAGCCAATCATTTTTTTTATTATGCGGGCTGGGCAGATAAACTGGAGTATGCTTTTCCAAACCGCAAAGCAGAGCCATTGGGCGTAGCCGGACAAATAATTCCCTGGAATTTTCCTTTGCTGATGGCTGCCTGGAAAATTGCACCAGCCTTGGCATGTGGCAATACCGTTGTTTTAAAACCGGCAGAAAACACTTCACTCACGGCTTTAAAGCTTGCAGAAATAATTCAGGATGCCGATCTCCCACCCGGCGTTGTAAATATTATTACCGGTGCCGGTGCTACAGGTGCAGCAATCGTTAATCATGCAGATATTAATAAGATCGCATTTACCGGCTCAACCGAAGTTGGAAAAATTATTCAGCGTGCTATTGCAGGCACCAATAAAAAAGCAACATTGGAATTAGGCGGTAAAGCCGCCAATATAATTTTTGATGATGCACCGATTGATCAGGCGGTGGAAGGTGTTATAAACGGTATCTTTTTTAACCAGGGTCATGTATGCTGCGCCGGCTCCCGGCTGTATGTACAGGAATCTGTTTTTAAAGAAGTGGTACGAAAATTAAAAGACCGGTTGGAAACATTGATCGTTGGAGACCCGATGGATAAGAATACAGACATTGGTGCCATCAATTCAAAAGCACAATTAGACATCATTAATAAATACATAAAAATTGGCCAGCAGGAAGGTGCAGAAATGTACCAGGCTTCTGGCAGCATTCCTAAGAAAGGTTTTTATTGCAGGCCAACCATTTTCACCAATGTGGCACAAAGCAACCGCATTGCGCAGGAAGAAATTTTTGGGCCGGTACTGGCCATACAGAGTTTTAGAACAGATGACGAAGTGATTGAAAAAGCAAACAATAGCCCTTATGGGCTTTCAGCAGGAGTATGGACTGACAAGGGTTCCAAGATATTCAACCTCACAACAAAATTAAGAGCAGGTGTTATCTGGGCAAATACATTTAATAAGTTTGATCCGACATCTCCCTTCGGTGGATATAAAGAAAGTGGATACGGAAGAGAAGGTGGGTTGCATGGGTTGAGTGCGTATGTTAACCTAGGCCCCCTCTAGCTTCCCCAAGGGGGAGGACATCTGGGAGATTGTCTTGAAGATATGAGCGAAGAACTGATAATACCAGAAGAAGCACTAAATAAAAAACTGCCAACTTCCAGTTCCCGAAATCCTGAGCGTAGTCGAAGGATGGAGTGGGGTTGGGGTGAGGTCAAACAAAAATCATGGCAAAGACATTAACAAAAGAAAATAGACTCGAAGTTTTAAAAACTTATAAAATTTATATCGGTGGACAGTTTCCAAGAACCGAGTCAGGGAGATATTACGTAGCAACGAACAGCAAAAAAGAAAATCTTGCAAACGTATGCTTAAGTTCAAGAAAAGATTTTAGGGATGCGGTTGAAAAAGCACGTGCCGCTTTTGGTGGCTGGAGCGGCAGGGCTGCTTTTAACCGTGGACAAATTTTATACCGCATTGCCGAAATGCTGGAAGGAAGAAAAGCACAGTTCATTGATGAATTGATAAAACAGGATTCAACAAAAGTACAGGCAGAAAGTGAAGTGAACTTTTGTATTGACCGGCTTATTTATTACAGCGGCTGGTGCGATAAATTTCAGCAATTGTTCAGTTCGGTAAATCCCGTTGCTTCATCGCATTTTAATTTTTCGGTGCCCGAGCCTACGGGTGTTGTTGCTGCTATTGCTTCACAAAATGATTCTTTGCTGGGATTGGTTTCTGTTATTGCGCCAATTATTGCCGGAGGTAATACGGGCATTGTTTTAGCATCAACTTCAAAACCACTTTGTGCCGTAACATTTGCAGAAGTGCTTAATAGCTCCGACTTACCCGGCGGTGTTGTAAATATCCTCACCGGAAAAGTTGACGAACTTGCCCCCTTCTTTGCCGATCATATGGATGTAAATGCGACGGTTTATTGTGAAGCAGATGCTGATACCCAAAAAATGATTAAAGAAAAATCGGCATTGAATGTAAAAAGAGTTGTGCTGTACGATAAAGTAAAATGGAATGATGCAACAGGACAATCTCCTTATTTTATTATGGACCTGCAGGAAATAAAAACCACCTGGCACCCGATTGAGAATATTGGTGGTGCGAAAGCGGGGTATTGATTATGTGACCTAATATGAAAAGACTATCAGTATTATTCCTGCTTTTTCTCTCTTGTGTAAAGCTAAACGCTCAGCTAATTCAAAAAAGTGAGCTCGAAAAATTTAATTGGTTTACTGATAACTACACGAAAAGCTTTTATAAATCAGACACCATATCGTTAATTACAATCAGCGACCCTCCTCTATCCCACTTTTTTGAGCTAAACAGGAGAGCTATAGAATTAGAATGCAACGATACTAATAACGTTACAGAAATTAAATTCAAAAGTAAAAATAAGCTTGACATTTCCGATCACGATATCAATTCTGGAATGGTGACTACACTGGTTGGTAAATGGTCCTGGCGATTTAATTTAAAAACCCAAATAATTACTTTTTACTTCAAAGGGAAATTGAAGTCATCCTTTATGGTAAAAGATAGATTTACAAAAAGTATGATTTGGAAATTCAATTTTTCTAACGAAGAAGAAGTAGATACTTATCATCTTTTAATTCTTACGCTTGTCAGATTAAAAACATAAGCCTACTCAAAAGCAGCATTTTTTATTAATTATAAATCACCCTACCAACCAAACCTGCAACAAAAAAACTAGTATCCCTGCCGCAAAACCCATCAACGCTAACCAGCCGATGTTTTTTAAATACCACAAGAATTTTATCTGTTCAATACCCATTACTGCTACGCCTGCTGCAGAACCAATAATTACTGCACTGCCACCGGTACCGGTTGTTAAGGCCAAAAATTCCCAAAAGTGATGATCTGGCGGATAAGTACTGAGATCGAACATGCCCTGTGATGCAGCCACCAGCGGCACATTATCTACAATGGCAGATAGCAAGCCCAGCGAAGATCCAATCAAATAATCATTTTTAAAAGTACTGCTGAGCAATGTGGCAAGGTCTTTCAACAAACCAAATGATTCCAATGCCGATACGGCAAGCAATATTCCCAGGAAAAATAAGATGCTCGGTGTATCTATTTTCTGCAATGCCCTGGCAACAGTAAATTGTTCCGCCATTTCTGAATTCTTGCTTTTATGTATGATGGTGGTGATCACCCACATCAGCCCGAGAGCAAGCAACATACCCATGAATGGCGGCAAATGTGTAACCGTTTTAAATACCGGCACAAAAATTAAAAAACCGATGCCCGAAAATAAAATGACCTTCCCTTCACGTTTTTCTTTTGCAGTAGTTACCGGTTGTACCATGGCAACAATTTGTTTTCCCCTGAAACGGTATGCAACCAGCAATGCGGGAATGATACAGGCAGCCAGGCTGGGTAGTATCAGTTGCTTCATAATGTTGAGCGCAGTAATTTGTCCGCCAATCCAAAGCATCGTGGTGGTAACATCTCCCAAAGGCGACCAGGCCCCTCCCGCATTGGCAGCAATTACGATCAACCCTACAAACCAAAGCCGGTCTTCTTTTTCACTTAACAATTTTGCACAAAGCGATGTCATTACAATAGCTGTGGTTAAATTATCCAGCAAAGCAGAGAGAAAAAAAGTTATGGTAATGATGATCAGCAGCAGTTTTGACTTACTGGTGGTTTTTATTTTTTCTGTAATGATGTCGAAGCCGTTGTGGGAATCTATTAATTCAACAATCGTCATGGCACCCAGTAAAAAGAAAAGTATGGAAGCTATTTCGCCCAGGTGATGCAACAGTTCGTCTGTTATTGTTTGCGAAGATTCTCCATGTAATATATAAATCGTCCAACAAAGAACACCGGTTATTAATGCTGATGCTGCTTTATTTAATTTAAGCGGGTGTTCAAAAGCTATGGCTACATAGCCCAATACAAAAACTATAATCAGCAGTGCATTGATCATAATGCAAAATAACTTTTCTTCAGTTTAAAATTTTATAAAAAATTATGAGCATGAAAAAACCGTTTCCTTTTTGAGAAACGGTTTTCAATTTTATTAAAAATATTTTTACACTTCTTTCCCATGGCAATGCTTATACTTCTTACCACTGCCACAAGGGCAAAGATCATTTCTTCCCGGTGCTTTTTCAACACGTATCGGTTCCTGCTTTATTTGCTCTGACGGATCGTTATAATCATTCTCTGCACTGATATGCTCAGGACCACCTCCGGCTCCTGCAAATTCTTCCTTGCGCTGGCGCATTTTGCTCATATCTGTTTTTCGTTCACGGCCTTCACGTATCTGCCCGGCATTGGTTTGCTCCATCGGTATTTGTGCATGGCATAAAAAGCTAACGATATCTTTATTCACCTGGTCATCCATTTGCTTAAAGGCACCAAAGGCTTCAATCTTATAAATAACCAACGGATCTTTTTGTTCGTAACCCGCTGTCTGCACACTCTGGCGCAAATCATCCATCGCCCTTAAATGTTCTTTCCAGGCATCATCAATTAAAGCCAAAGTGATATTGCGTTCCAATGCATCATTTAATTCCCTTCCTTCCGTTGCCAGGTATTTATCGAGGTTGGCCAGTGCATGTATCTGTTTTTTACCATCGGTGAAAGGCACAGATACATTCTCGATCTGGTTACCCTGTTCCTTGCGGATATTTTTTATAATGGGCAATGTTTGCTGCACCAACACATCTGTTTTTTTACGGTATTGTGTTATAGCTTCCTCATACAAACGCTCACTCAATGTATTTATATCACCTTTATCCAGTTCCTCTGCAGTAATGGAACTATCAATACCAAAATTTACAATGGCCGCCAGTTTAAATCCTTCGTGATCATTTCCTTCTTTGAAAGAATTGATCAATCCATTTGCAACAGAATAAAATGAATTATCCAGGTCAAGTGCCAGCCTTTCGCCGAACAACGCATGATGACGTTTATTATACACCACGTTACGCTGCTTGTTCATCACATCATCATACTCCAGCAATCGTTTACGGATACCAAAGTTATTTTCCTCTACTTTCTTTTGTGCTCTTTCAATAGATTTGGTGATCATACTATGCTGTATCACTTCACCTTCTTTATAACCCATTCTGTCCATCAGCCCGGCTATACGCTCACTGCCAAACATACGCATCAGATCATCTTCCAGCGAAACATAAAAACTGGAACTACCGGGATCACCCTGCCTTCCGGCTCGTCCGCGTAACTGCCTGTCCACACGACGGCTCTCATGACGCTCGGTACCAATAATGGCCAAACCACCTGCTTCCTTAACACCTGGCCCGAGTTTAATATCGGTACCTCGACCGGCCATATTGGTGGCAATGGTAACTGCACCTGGCAAACCCGCTTCTGCAACAACCTGTGCTTCTTTGCTATGTTGTTTTGCATTCAATACATTATGCGGAATATTTTTTTGCTTCAGCATTCTCGCCAGCAATTCACTCACTTCCACATTGGTGGTACCAACCAGTGAAGGCCTGCCGATACTACGTAATCTTTCCACTTCATCAATTACTGCCTTATATTTTTCACGCTTGGTTTTATACACATAATCCTGCTCGTCCTTACGGATAGCCGGTACATTGGTAGGAATAGTTACCACATCCAATTTATAAATGCTCCAGAACTCACCAGCTTCTGTTTCGGCAGTACCGGTCATACCGGCAAGCTTATGGTACATACGGAAATAATTCTGCAGCGTTACTGTAGCGTAGGTTTGGGTAGATGCTTCGATCTTTACATTTTCCTTTGCTTCAATAGCCTGATGCAATCCGTCTGAATATCTTCTGCCATCCATGATACGGCCGGTTTGTTCATCAACAATTTTTACAGCCTCTTCCATCACCACATACTCCACGTCCTTATCAAATAAAGTATATGCTTTCAATAATTGTTGTACGGTGTGAATACGATCAGCCTTTAAAGCATACTCATTCAGCAATGCTTCTTTTTGTACAAGTTTTTCTTCAACAGCAAGTGTACTTTTTTCAATATCAGCAAGCTTGGTTGCAATATCAGGTATGATAAAGAATTCAGGATCTTCTCCACTTCTTGTAATTAACTGTATACCCTGGTCGGTGAGATCTACCTGGTTATTTTTTTCATCAATGTTGAAAAATAATTCCGCATCTACCTTGGGCATTTCCTTTTGCTGATCGGCTAAATAATAATTTTCGCTTTTCTGCATTTTAACCCTGTTACCGGGTTCACTCAAAAATTTAATTAACGCACTGTTCTTTGGCAAACCACGATGCGCCCTGAACAAAGCCAGTCCGCCATCTTTTGGATCATCGTTGCCTTCTGCAATTTTCTTTTTGGCTTCAATTAAAAAAGTATTGACTGCTTTCTTCTGCGCATCCACTAATTTTTCAATCCGTGGTTTAAGGTCGAAGAACTGTTGGGTGTTATCGCTGTGTCCAACCGGTCCGCTGATGATCAACGGCGTACGGGCATCATCTATCAATACACTATCCACCTCATCCACCATCGCAAAATGATGTTTACGTTGCACCATTTCATTTGGCGTATGCACCATATTATCACGCAGGTAATCAAAACCAAATTCGTTGTTGGTGCCATAAATAATATCGGCATTGTAGGCATGGCGGCGGGCATCACTGTTGGGTTCATGCTTATCTATACAATCAACACGCAATCCTAAAAATTCAAATATGGGCCCGTTCCACTCACCATCTCTGCGTGCCAGGTAATCATTTACGGTTACAATATGTACACCTTCGCCACTCAATGCATTTAAATATGCAGGCAGCGTACTTACCAGGGTCTTACCTTCACCCGTGGCCATTTCGGCAATTTTACCGCTGTGTAAAACCATACCACCAATCAACTGTACGTCGTAATGCACCATATTCCAGGTAACGCTTCCACCACCTGCAGTCCAGGTATTTTTATAAATGGCTTTATCACCTTCAATAATGATATTATCTTTTTTAGCAGCAAGCGTTCTGTCTAATTCAGTGGCTGTGCTTTCTAATGTAGTATTGTCTTTAAAACGGCGGCTGGTTTCTTTTACCACTGCAAAAGCTTCGGGTAAAATTTCCTGTAGCACCACTTCTAATTGCTTGTCTTTTTCTTTCTTCAGTTCGTCGATCTCTTTATAAAAAATATCCTTGCCATTAATATCTGTAACAGGCAATTCTTCGGCAGCTTTTTGTTTATCAGCAATTTCTGTATTGATGGTATTCAGATGTACAGCAATACGTTGCTTAAACTCAGCAGTCTTATTGCGCAGTTCATCATTGCTCAGCGATTGATATTGATCAAAGAACTGGTTGATCTGATCGACCACCGGCCTTATTTTTTTTACATCTTTTTCGCTCTTATTGCCGCCAAAAAGTTTTGAAATTGCTCCTATCATAAAATTCAGTGTTGTTGGGTATTGTATAAATTCTTATTTATTAAGACCATTACATTGTCAAATATGATGCAAAAAATATTTTTGAGCCATAATGACAGCGCCTGAAGCCCGATTCTTCAAAGGCCGACAAAGGTAGTAAATGTTTAGGGTTTCAAACGGAGTCTTTACAGCACAATTTTATGCTGTTTGTGATTTAATTAACTAACCTTTTCGGTCTTTTTGGTATTTATATAAAACCCACAGTTATATGCAACAGCAAAAACCTTTTTTGGCAGTAATTTTATTTTTAATGACCGGTCTTGCTGCCTGCGATAGTACCGAAATAGGCGACAGCAAAGATGTAAACCAGGATAAAATTTATATGGATTACAATATAGCTTATACCGAGGCTGAAGATAATGTTTCAGTAAATTTTAAATACCGTTTTGCCGGCAGCAGCGGAACTACGCTGGTTTTGAATGATCCCAGCCGGGTAGAACTGGATGGAGAAAAATTAGCGGTTGACAGCAGTGAATATGCAGGTGCTTTTTATGAGGCCAATAAAAAATTCGGCGGCTTTGTTGGGAAACATACCATAAGTTTTACAGATTTCAACAGGAAAAAGCTGGACAATAGTTTTGATTTTGCCCCCTTTAAACTGGATGCTTTGCCCGAAGCAGCAGACCGAAATAAAGACCTGGTCATTTCTTACAGCACAGCAGCGCCGGGCTTACATGATTATGTAATAATAAATACGGAGGGTACTGACAGCAGCTTTAGCTATCAACAGCCAGGGCCCAATAGCAGCTTAACTATTCCCGCTAAAGAGCTGCTAAGGCAAAAAGGAAAAACCCTGGTATTGAGTTGTTCTTTTTACAGGCAAATCAGTTTATCAGAAATCACCTCAGAAGGAGGCAGTTTTATAATAGCTTATAAGCTTAAACCGGTAAAAATAAATTTACAGCCATAAACAATCTGTAAAAAATATTGTTACGTAACTTATAAAAAATAAGTTATGCCAAAATCCTTACTACTGATCTGCTTTACAGCCTTTTCTTTGTCTTGCTTTTCTCAAAAAGAAAACCTGGTAAAGTTTGAAAAAGAACGTGTCCGTTACTCAAAAAATGCCATGATCACTTTGGCTGGCTGGTCGGTTGCAAATATGCTGGGCAGCGGCATTGCTACTGATACCCGCAATAAGGAAATGCGGTATTTTCACCAGATGAATGTTATGTGGGGCGGTATTAACCTAGCCCTTACAGGGTTGGGTTACTGGGGTGCCGGACGGGAAAAGATCAATAACCCTGTATTGGCAGACGTTTTGAAACACCAGAACAGAATTGAAAAAACATATTTTATTAATTTGGGGTTAGATGTTGTATATGTAGGCGCTGGCCTGCTGATGAATAAAACCAGCGATAATCAGAAAAATTCGGAAAAATTTAAAGGCTATGGCAATTCCATTATGATGCAGGGTGGATTTTTGCTTTTATATGATGCTGTGATGTACTCCATCCACCACAAGCACGGAAAACTGTTAAAAGGCATGGGAGATAAAGTAACACTGGATGCTGGGCCAGGAGCTGTATCGTTGACTTATAATTTTTAATTACCCCAATCCCTTTTTAGTTTAAGTTCAGCAATCTCATCTTTTAGTAAAACTATTATCTCCAAATATGCATTTATTTCATTTTTGTGGGTATGTTGAATCAATTCAAATATGCTCATATTATTTTTTGAAACACCAGTAATGGCATTTTGAATTACCATTTGAGAATCAAAATTATTTAGAAACTCCTCAGAAACTCCAAGTAGTAATGCTATAGTCTCAATAATTTCAGTTGGTATATTTTTTTGTTTATTCTCTATATAACTGTATTGCTCTTGAGAAATGCCGAGTTTTACTGCCATATAATCCTGATTGTATTCACGTATCTCCCTTAGTTTTCTGATTTTCGTTCCCATACTACTCATATGGCTCTATATTAGATTACTAAATTATTAAATAAACCTGATATATTAGCAATTACAAAGTTTTGTTAACGAGTCATTAATTATGAGATTTGAATTATCATCGATGATGCGGTTTATTTTGTCTCACACCGCTTGTAAAAAGTAAGATATAATCACTTAAATCTTCAAAAATGAAAATCAAATTATTGCTCTTCTATTATTCAGTCTTTCGTTTGCATCTGCCTCTTATTCGCAGTCTCTATCCGAGACCCAGGTTATTGAGTTAAAAAAAGATGCAGACTGGAAGTTCATAGTTGCTAACAATCAAGCAATTACCCAGAAATTAATTGATAATAACATCACATTATCCGGCCCGGATCTTTCTACAGAGAGTTTTATCAAGAAACTTAAAATGACAAAGGAAGAGTTTGCTGATTTAAACGAAAAATATAAGGAAGCTTTTAAAAGACTAAGTATAAAATTTGGGATTTCTAAAACTATGGGAACTTGCGAGAGTTGTAAACTTTCTCTTGCTGAAAAAGTTAATGTAATTGACAATACGGTAGATAAGTTTAAAGGAAAGCCACAGATGATGAATAAATATTTTGCTTCTTTAACAACTGTATCTCAAAATTGCTGTGGTGGCTGGTTTTATTTATGTATTGCCGTTTGTGCAGGCTCAATTGAAGTTTTTCCAGTATACTTAGCTTGCTGTGCCTTATGCTACCATGCAGAATGTTGTAGTTCGTAAATTTGATTAATTAAATTGAAATTGGTCAGTATAGTGGAAATTAACACTAATTTCCACTATACTTTATTATCAAACCTTATCCTTAATTATAACTTTATGAAATCAACGATTCTACTTATTGCAATTTTAATTTTAGGGATTGCAACGTATCCCACCGGCGAAGTGCATCAACTACCAATAGCAAGTTGAATTAATTTTGCTATTAGTTATTGTTGTTGAGTATAAAATTTTGCGGAAGTAATTCTTCTATTTTATTAATTGGATGTGCCGGTATCTTGCGCAGTGT
>JBBRQF010000037.1:0-46972 GCA_038226715.1 Chitinophagales bacterium | reverse complement strand
GTAGATAATTCCCCTCGTTCAATCTCATGAATAATTTGAAGCTTTAAAGACATACTGTAATCGCCTTGCTTGCGCTTTACATAATTGGATAATGGCGTCATAACGATGTTTTTTTGTGTATCGCTATTTCAGGACGGGACAAAGCATCCAAAAAAAATGCCTCCCGGTTTCCAGGAGGCATTTATATAATCTTATACAAATTTATTTAAACAGCGAAACTTTCTCCACAACCACAACTCCGGCTGGCATTGGGATTATTAAAATAAAATCCTTTGCCATTCAAGCCATCACTGAATTCGAGCTCGGTATTTACCAGGTATAAAAAACTCTTCAGGTCGCATACGATCTTTATTCCTTTATCTTCAAATACCTGGTCCATTGGTTTTACCTCATCATCAAAATCCATTTTATAACTTAAACCGCTGCAACCGCCGCCAACCACACCTACTCTTAAAAAGTGGGCGTCATCAGCAGCCACACCAGCTTCCTCCATCAGTTTAATAACTTTGGCTTTTGCTTTGTCGCTTATATAAATACTATTGTCTGCTACCATCCCCCCCCCGCCCCCTGAAGGGGGAGCTTGGGTCTCTGCAATTGCAGGGCTGTTTATAGTATTGTGGGTCGCACTTTTCATTAATAAAAACCTCTTAAAGTTACTTACTGCTAAGTTCCCCCTTCAGGGGGCCGGAGGGGGTTTTAGTGTATCACACTCTCCTCAAACTTAATTTCCTCTAAACCGTTTTTAATGCGGTAGTCGTTGATAGCCGATTTAATGGCATCCTCTGCCAAAACACTGCAATGTATTTTTACAGGAGGAAGATTTAACTCTTCCACGATGTCCATGTTATCGATCTTCAATGCCTCATCCACGCTCTTCCCTTTCAGCCATTCGGTAGCTAAAGAAGAAGAAGCAATAGCAGAGCCGCATCCAAAGGTTTTAAACTTAGCATCGGTTATCATACCTGCATCATCAACCTGGATCTGAAGACGCATTACGTCTCCGCACTCAGGGGCTCCAACTAAACCAGTACCTACATTTTTTGCACTTTTATCCAGCGTACCAACATTTTTTGGATTTTGGTAGTGGTCGATTACTTTTTCTGAATATGCCATGATAATTTTGCCCCTATCCCCTAAAGGGGGACTTGAACCTGCGGAACATAACAGGATTTATTTTATAAAAACTCTTTAATCAATGATCTCTAAAGTTCCCCTTCAGGGGGCCGGAGGGGCTTTTAATGTGCTGCCCACTCAATCGTACTCAAATCAATCCCTTCTTTATACATTTCCCAAAGCGGGCTCATTTCTCTTAATTTTAAAACCGTTTCACTTATCGCTTTGATCGTGTAATCAATTTCTTCTTCTGTAGTAAAACGGCTTAAGCCAAAACGTAACGAACTATGTGCCAGGTCATCGCCTAATCCCAATGCCTTTAAAACATAGCTTGGTTCTAAAGAGGCAGAAGTACAGGCTGATCCGCTGCTTAACGCAATGTTTTTATTAAAGCCCATCAGCAAACCTTCGCCCTCAACATGCTTAAAAGAAATATTGGCAACATGTGGCAAACGGTGTTGGCTGCTGCCATTAACGTAAGCTTCTTCTAATTTCAATAATTCTGTTTGCAGGTGATCACGCATTTTACTGATGCGTTTGCTATCTTCCTCCATATCCAGCATACAAATTTCGCAGGCTTTACCAAAGCCAACAATACCTGGTACATTTAAAGTTCCGCTACGCATTCCACGTTCGTGTCCGCCGCCATCCATTTGTGCGGTAACTTTTACCCTTGGGTTTTTGCGTCGCACATATAATGCGCCAACACCTTTGGGGCCGTACATTTTGTGTGCAGTAAAAGCCATCAGGTCAATACCATCTTTATTAACATCAACCGGTATTTTACCTACAGCCTGTGTACCATCTGTAAACAATAAAACACCGTGTTTACGGGCAATGGCACTTATTTCTTTTATCGGCATCACTACACCAATTTCATTATTGGCATACATTATAGCAATTAAAATAGTGGTGGGTTTAATAGCAGCTTCCAGTTCTTTCAGATCAATTAAACCATCAGGTTGTACCTCCAGGTAAGTTACTTCGCCGCCACTTTTTTCAATGTGCTTACAGGTATCCAAAACAGCTTTATGCTCGGTTGTTGCGGTAATAATGTGGTTGCCTTTGCTGGCATACATTTCGTAAACCCCTTTAATTCCGAGGTTATCAGCCTCAGTTGCACCCGAAGTAAAAATAATTTCTTTAGGATCGGCACCAATGAGTTTAGCTACCTGCTCACGTGCATAATCAACTGCTTCTTCAGCTTCCCAGCCAAAAGGATGGTTACGGCTTGCCGCGTTTCCAAAATGCTTCAAAAAATAGGGGGTCATAGCTTCCAATACCCGTGGGTCCATGGGTGTTGTAGCATTATTATCTAAGTAAATAGGCAATTTCAACATAAAATCAATCTGTTTAGTTTCTGTTCAGAATAAAGCAAATTTACTGCAAAAGGTTCTATTTTAGCTATTCCATTTAGTGTAAACGCTTCATTTTACTTATTTCGTAAACAAAGGCCCTAAAATTAACTTTTATGCTAAAAACAGAACATATTGGTATTGCTGTAAACAACCTCTCAATTTCTATTCCGTTGTTTGAAAAACTGCTGAATAGTCAGTGTTACAAGACAGAAATGGTAAATGGTGAAAACGTGAATACCGCTTTTTTAAAGGTGGGCGATGCCAAGATAGAATTATTGGAAAGCACAGATCCTGACGGCGTAATTGCCAGATTTATTAAGCGCAAGGGTGAAGGCATTCATCATATAGCTTTTGAAGTAACCGATATCAGGGCGGAAATGAAACGCCTGCAATCCGAAGGATTTGTTTTACTGAACGAAGAACCAAAAGCCGGGGCCGATAATAAATTGGTTTGCTTTCTTCACCCCAAAGGAACCAATGGAGTATTGATTGAATTATGCCAGGATAAAAAATAACTTTTGCAACCAAATCTTATTAAAAAGAAATGCAGGAACCAAATGGCGCTATATATCTTCATTTAATCTGCCTGGGTGCCTGCATATTGGCAACCGCTTATCATTCGGTATTGTACATGTATTACCGGGACAAGCTATTGTTACACTATGTTGCCTACCTGGCCTGTATGTGCCTGTTTATTTTTATCCGCAGCGACCTTAACAATTTTACTTTTGGAGATAAACTTGCTAATGATTTCACTTTTTATTTTAATGAGGCCCTGCAGGTTTTTTATTTTATACTCTATATAAATTTTGGAGCACAAGCCATACAGGTGCCTTCAAATAAAAAGTCCTTTGTTTATAAAGGATGGGTATTGTTGAGCCTGGTACTTACTACTTACGCCATTCTGGTAATTGTGTTGCATTTAAACGGAATAGTCTTACCGGTTGCATTTTTCTTAACTATAAGAATATTCATTTTTGCCATGAGTTTTACGTTATTGTGGCGATGCTTTACCATGCCTGTTTCTACCTTTCAGTTGTGGATATTATCGGGCTGTATTTATTTTTTTGTTTGCGGGTTAATGAGCTTTTTAGCCAATACAATGCCTGACCAGCAATTAATTTTTGACCCCGTAGAATGGCTGCAGGTAGGTAATTTTGGTGAAATACTTTTCTTTTCTTCCGCCATGGGTTACCGGCTAAAAAAGGTAAATGATGAAAGGCAGGTTGCCATAAATCTGGCAAATGAAGAAAAAGCCATTGCGCAACAATTAAGATTTGAAAAAACAAAAGATATTATTCAAACAAGGCTGGATGAGCGCAACCGCATTGCGCGTGATATGCATGATGACCTCGGCAGCGGTCTTACTAAAATTGCTATCTTAAGCGAAGTTGCAAAAAGGCAGCTATTGCAACCCGATAAAGCGAAAATGCATTTAGAAAATATTTCTATTTCATCCAGGGAACTGGTAGATAACCTGCAGGATATTATATGGGTACTTAACCCGGCAAATGATACTTTGGAAAGCCTGGCAGCTTATACCAGGGAGTATGCACTTAAATTTTTTGAACCGTTTGAGACCGATGTTGTATTTAAATATCCCGATGAAATACCTGTTATAAAACTAACAGAAGAACAAAGAAGAAATCTTTTTTTAGTGTTGAAGGAATCTTTTAATAATATTGCCAAACATGCGTGGTCTGATAAAGTAACCCTTCATCTTAATAAAAAAGAAAACGCCTTTAGTTTTGTAATTGAAGATGATGGAAAAGGATTCGACATCAATAATACCAGGCAATTTGGTAATGGTTTGCAGAACACAAAAAACCGGATGTTGCAGATTGATGGCATTTACGATATTAAATCGGAACCCGGCAAAGGCACCAGCACTACACTCACTATTTTTACCTAACACTTTTGTGTGATGCTATTCCAGAAGCAATTCGATACTTTTGCTGAATGCACCTGCCAATGATAACAGTAGCTATTGTAGAAGATATTAAAGATATAAGGGAAGGCCTTAGACTTTTAATAGACAGCAGTGATGGATTTACCTGTGCCGAAGTTTATGTAAATGCTGAGGATGCAGTAAAAGAATTACCCAGGTCACACCCCGATGTAGTATTGATGGATATAAACCTGCCGGGCATAAATGGCATTGAAGCCATCAGGCAGATAAAAGACAAATGCCCGGATACTTTATTTATTATGAGTACGGTTTACGAGGATGATGAAAATATATTTGAATCGCTGAAAGCTGGTGCCAGCGGATACCTGCTTAAAAAAACGGCTCCTTCAAAAATATTAGATGCCATAACTGAAGTAGTGAATGGAGGTAGCCCCATGAGTACGCAAATTGCCCGTAAGGTGATTGCTTCTTTTCAACGTAAAAATTCTATTGACGAAGTTGATGTACTTACCCCCAAGGAAAAAGAAATATTAAAAGCCCTTGCCAAGGGGCTTCGCTACAAAGAAATAGCCAATGAAATGAATATTGGCATTGAAACCGTACGCACCCATGCACGTAACATTTACGAAAAACTACAGGTGCAAAGTCGTACAGAAGCACTCAACAAAGTTTATGGTATACAATAGCCGGTTTTTCATCTAACACTTTTTTGTGATTGTTTAGCTACAATCAAAGCAGCACTTTTACATAAAATTTATTTGTATGAAAAAAATATTTCTGCCGGTACTTATTGCTGTGGTTTATTTATCTGCTCACGGTGAGTCAAATAAAAACTTAAACAGCATTACAGTTAATCAAAATTTAAAAAGAGATACAACTCCTGCTGCAACACCGGCGGTTTTAAAAGCCTATCAGAATTACGATTTCATTCCCGGCCAAACAGTACTGTTTGAAGATGATTTTAATACCGACCAGCTGGGCGAATTTCCTGCACACTGGGAGCTCGAAAGCGGACAAGCTGTTGTAAGTAAATTTAATGAAAAAACTGCTTTGCTTATTATAGAAACTGGCTGGGTAAGCACTTTAATGAAAAAGAAAGCTTATTTGGGAAACGAGTGGACACTTGAATTTGATACCTATAAAAAAGATGAAGGTTATCAATCAAAAGTTTATTTACAAAATGAAACCAAGGGCGATTTAGGAAATATTTGCCTTAATAGCGATGGGGTTAGTGTAAATTTTGTCGATGCTGATGGCAACGAAAAAAGTCTTTTTGGTGCTCATGCAGAAGGCTTGCAAGGCGAAAATTACAATAACAAATGGCACCACATAAGTATTGCCTATAAAAGCAAACAAATAAAAGTATATGTTGATAATGTAAGAAATTTAACTGTACCAAATTGCAACTTAGTCCCGGCAAGACTTGGCTTTGGTGGCATTGGTGGTCAGGAGGCCCCGCTTATTTTTGCAAATGTTCGTATTGCCGAAGGCGCTGGTATGAACATGCTGGGCAAAAAATTTACTGATACAAAGATTATAACCCACGGCATCAACTTCGATGTAAACAAAGCCAGTATTAAGCCCGAAAGTATGGGCACTTTAAATGGCATTGTACAAATAATGAAAGATAACCCGGAAGTAAAATTTGAAGTAGGTGGACATACAGACAGTGATGGCGATGATGCTGCCAACTTAAAATTATCACAGGCCAGGGCCGATGCTGTAAGGAACCAGCTGATTGCCATGGGCGTTGATGCTGGCAGGCTTACTACAAAAGGCTATGGCGAAGCAAAACCCATTAGTGATAATAACAGCATGGAAGGAAAAGCCAATAACAGAAGAGTGGAGTTTGTAAAAAAATAAATTTTAACCTAAATAATTAAAAAAAACTTACAATGAAAAAGATAATTCTTTTAGCAGTATGTAGCCTATCTCTTATAATTGCCCAGGCAAAAATATGGCGTGTAAATAATGTGCCTGGTATTATGGCAGATTTTACAACTGCACAGGCAGCGCACAACGGAGCTACTGCCAATGATACTATTTATCTTGAATCTTCGCCAACAAGCTATGGTAGTCTGACAACCACAAAAAAATTAACCTGGATAGGCCTTGGTTATTTTTTACCACAAAATCCAGGATTACAATTTCATTATAATGCAGGTTATATAAGTGCCATCCAGGTCAACCCTGGTTCGGATGGATCGGTGTTTGAAATCAACCTAACTAACTCAGATTTCACTATAACATCCTGTGCAAATATCACATTACAAAGATGTTACATTGAGTCGGGATTAGCAGTAAACGGCACATCCAATCATATTACAATTAATCAATGTTACCTGAATGTTGGTAATGGAGCAATGTATATTCAGCCATCATCTACACAATTTGATTTTGTGCTTACCAACAATATTATTCGTACCAATCAAATCATAATTAACCAAAATGCCTACCAGGTAACTGTTAATAACAATACGTTTTTTAGTAATGGCAATCCCCCAAACAGCGGCAGTACTTTTGATAATGCAACCATAAGCAATAATATTTTTTATGGGGTTTCAACAACAACTTTATATGATGCAGGGTATCCTTCTAATGTAACTAATAATCTTTGGGTGCAATATAATAATCCAACTTTTGTTGGGACTAACGGAAATATTTTCGCCTCCACTTTTGCCAGTGTATTTGTTGCAGGTTCCTCACCCGATGGGCAGTATAAACTTGTAGCAGGATCGCCTGCAATTGGCACAGGTGCAGGAGGCGTGGATATAGGGGCCTATGGCGGCGCCAACCCTTATATTCTTTCCATGATACCGCCAATCCCAACAATTTATCAGCTATCAGTTCCGGCAAATGCTACCGGCAACACTTTGCCATCTACTGTTAGCACAAGAGCGAATAATTAATAGCACTGAATGCTTAAATAAAAATTCAGTTATGATCAACAAATTATTATCACCTCATTTTATCTGCGTAAAAAATATTTTATTTATTTTTTGTATGCAATTGATATTTACAACAACAAGTGCGCAGCAAAATATTGATTCACTCGAATTTGGCGTAGACAATATTGCACCCTTTGGCCAGGCAGCCAATAAAATAGCTATACCACCTGCACCCGCTGTAACTGTTTTTCCCTTTACTGTAAATATTGCATCGGTAAGTAATGGAATTCACACCCTATATGTCAGAACGCACAGCAGCACTACAGTTGGGCAACTGCAAGGCTATTGGAGTGAAACCAATTTTACTTATTTCTATAAACAAAGTAATGTTACATCGTCTGTAAGCACTGTCCAAAAAGTAGAATACTTTATTGATACAGATCCCGGAATGGGAAGTGCGATAGACATTCCTGTTACGCCTGCAACGCAGATAAGCGGCATAAGTTTTAATCCAGACATTGGTGCTTTATCCAATGGCTTTCATGTTTTATTTATAAGAAGTCTGGATGCAGATGGAAAATGGAGCGTTACCAATTACCAATATTTCTATAAAAAAAATAATGTGGGGGCTTCGGTAAGTACAGTTTCAAAAATGGAATATTTTATTGATACTGATCCGGGAGCAGGAAGCGGACAACCGATAACCTTTTCTCCTGCTACAATTATTTCCGGATTAAGTTTTAATGCAGATATAAGCAGTGTGGTTGCAGGCTTTCATGTTATATTTATCCGCAGTTTAGATGCAGATGGAAAATGGAGCATCACCAATTATGCTTATTTTTTTAAGGCAGGGCCGCAAACAGCTGCACCAGTAAATATAGTTAAGATCGAATATTATATTGATACAGACCCTGGATATTTTAGTGCTACTGATATTCCAGTAACGGCTGCGGCTGATATCCCGAATAAAAATTTTGCGGCAAATATTACTGGCCTTTCCGTTGGATTGCATTATCTGAATGTACGATCTTTAGACAGCAGGAATAAATGGAGCGTGAATGCTTTTGATACCTTTAGAATAGTCAGCACGCTGCCTTTGCGCCTGCTTAGTTTTGCTGCTGCAGCAGCAAATACGTTTGTAAATGTTACTTGGCAAACGAGCTTTGAGCAAAACCTCCGGAGCTTTGAAGTAGACTACGGTACAGATGGAATTTCATTTACAAAGATTGGCTCCCTTATCCCTTTAAATAATCCTTTGGGCAGCACGTATGCATTCAAACATTTTTCGCCGGCAGAAGGATACAATTTTTACAGGCTTAAAACAGTTGAGCTGGATGGCACTTATTCCTATAGCAATGTGAAGCTTGTAAATTTTAAAAGCAGCCAGCGACCTGTTACAATATATCCCGATCCGGCAGATAAATATTTTATGGTAAAAAATGATCTGCAAAATTTTTTTCTTGAAATAATTGCCGCTGACGGAAAAATTATAAGGGCATTACAACTTACAAACACAAATCTACCAGTAGATGTGAGTGGTCTTCCATCAGGCTTATATAACATCAGGATAAATTCAGCAAGCAAAATCACAAATACTTTTTTAATCATTAAACATTAAATAAAGAATAAAAATGAAAACAATAAAAATTTTATTTCTATTACTATTTATTACAGGTATTTCCGGCTTAAAAGCACAAACCATTTCCGGGGTTGTACTGTCAGTTGATACCTCTACGCTTAGCGGGAATTGCCCGCATAAAATAAAATTTAATGCGGTAATAACTTCTGCAGGGCAGCTGAAAACAGTAAACTTAAGATGGGATAAGAGTGATGGCACTACAGTAAACCAAAATAACGTAACGCTAAGTGGCAAAGGAAATGATACGGTTAGTTACGAATGGTTGGTTAACAGCAATTTCAATGGACTTCTAACCCTTAATATCAATACTGCCACGATCCACAAGAGTTCAAATTCTATTCATTTTAAATCAAAATGTAAATAAATAATTATGAAAAAAATAGCATTCACAATCGCCATTGCTTCTTTCTTTTCGATACAAACAAAAGCACAGAATACCATAAATCCAAACAACGTACCGCAAGCTAATATACCGCCCCGAACAGTTGTTCAGCAACCAAATGTACCTGTGCATATTTTCAATGTTACCAATGTAACATTGTCTGTAGATTCAGCCGTATATGCTCCTGGAGGCGCAGGTGCTACAAAAAATTATTTTAAAGCCACTATTAATTCCATAGGCACTGGTACTGTTCAATACAAATGGATATTAATAGTGCCTGGCATCGGTGCTGGTGGTCAACCTATCCCTCCTTCAGTTGTATCAGGCAGTTTACAGCTAAATGGTACCGGCACCGATTTACTTTTTACTGAACGTGCCCATGTAACACACAATCCTCAAAGAACGTTAAAGCTCGAAATTACTTCGCCAACAACTTTGCAATCTAACCCGATAACGTTTTGATGATTCTTAAATCTTACAAAAAATGAAAAAGTTTTTATTCAGCGGAGTTACCATTTTGTTTACGACGATATGTTTTGCACAAAAAATACCGCTTCTCCCATTTTTAAACTGGCATACCAACAATGCCCCCGATTGTAAAAATGTGGTACTTACAAAAGACAGCATCGTGTTGCCTGTAAAAAACAAATGCCGTACCGAAGGGCAGTTAGAAAACTGGCGGCCATCTGTTGACATCAGTGATGGATTAAAATTTAAAGTGCCTGCCGGTGCTAAAGTACAGCTTACGATTACCTATAAATTTATACCCGCAGGCGATGATATATTCAGGTTTGGCGGGGAGTTCAGTGGCAATGTTAATAATAGTGATGACCAGGCGAATGGCACATTAAGAACTGCAGAAGATGAAGAACATATTTTACAAGCGTCAAATGGTTATATTACCAAAACTTTACTGGTAAACTTTAGCGATGAAACAAATAACCCCATTTTCAAAGCCCCGAAAACAATTAACAGCGAACTGGTTTTTGATTTTAGTGTAAGCAACACAAATGGCCAGACACACCAGGGCAGTAAAGCAGTTATTAAAAACGTAGTGTTAGAAGTTATAAAATAATTTTCACGAGATGGTAGCTTTGAAAAGATACATCTCTGTAAATAAAGATCTATGAAACGATATAAAAAATTTATACCTGTATTTCTTATTTTCCTCGCTCAAAATATTACGGCACAACAAGGCAGTTTTACAGCCAGCTTTACCGCTACAAATGGTAAAGTAAAGCCTGTTACCATATCATTTACCAAACCGCTGTTTAATTTCGAAAACCCGCATGGATACTGGTTTATAAACCCTGTTAACAATTACAAACATTTTAATGAACAGCCAGACGCAGGCTTTGCCGACAGGAAAGAAGAAGCAAAAGGCGTGGCATTTATAACATTAAATCAAATTGAAAACGACATAGATTTTTATAATTTAAACGATAGTATTTCTGTGTCGTTGCAACAAAATAAAAATGTAATTAATGCGCCAACATACGATCCAAAAAACGGAGATGCCAACAAGCCAATGCACATACATATCAACAGCATTTCTTCATCCGAAATTTTGTTTACCATTAGCGGCGCTGCTGTACTAAGCAGCACTGAAGTCTATGCTGGTGTAATTGCTACTGGCACAATCAATGGCACCGGTCATTTTTACCGGGATCCAAAATATGCAAAAAGTGATTTGCTGCCAGGCTGCAATTGCGACCCAACTATTTATGCAAAAGTAATTGATGGTGAAAATGAGGTACGCACTGCATCAGCCTGTGAGGCTGCACTAAACCACAAATTGTTTGATGCCGTGCAAAAAGCTATGGCAAATTTATTTACCAACGTTGATAAAACCGGCAATATCATTATCAGCATGTTGGCTGGTTGTCTGGATATTAATGTACCGGCAAAAGATCGTCCTTATTGCAGTACCGACTTCTACAATAATGGCCTTGTAAATTTAAATGCACACAAAAAAATGTTTAGCAACGATGATAGGTTTGGCCTGCGCTTTATGCATACATTGAGTGGCGAAGAAATGGGTGTAACCAGCGATGCTGCCGCAAATACCAGGATACAGGCTGCAAAAATGGATTCCTTATACAAATTGGCTGAGGCAAAAAAAATTACGATGGAGCAATATACCAAAGCCGTAACTGAAGCATTGACCAGTATGAGCAGTAACAGTCCCGATATAAAAAAACTAGAAGCAGAAAACAATCTGTATATAACTCTGATTTTTAATCCGGGTAATAAAACGGAGACCGATTTGAAATTAGCTGATAAAAGTAAAACAGTGGTAACGCATAATATTAAAGGCACTGCCTTTGAAATTTTTTCACCTATGATAAAAGATAGTGACGGAAGTTGGCTAAGCAACCGGCAGGCTATTTATTTTGGAAATTTTTCAGCACCGGCAAATGCTAACAATGGAGCAGGCTTTGATGTAAAAACAACCAATGCTGCTTACCCGGCAAATGTCAATAACCTATCAATTTACAACATCATTATAAAAATGGAAGGCGGCAAAGATTTAATGGATAAAGCCATTGCCAATATTGATTTTACCGCCTTGCAAAATTTAATTACCAAATAATAATAACTATATGAAATATTTATTTTCATTGATAATGGCAGCGTGCGCTTTTTCAGCCAATGCCCAGTATAATAACCAACAGGGCCAGCCAATAGTTATGCAATCCGGCATGCTGAATGGCGCGGCTGTTTTTACAGTTGAGTTTTGGGTCAAAACAAACGAAAGTAAAAGCAACAGCACCTATTGGCAGCGGCCATATCTTTTCGGTAACGAAACCAATGGTGATAATTCCGGCGATTTTGGCATTACGCTAAACAACGGTTATATCGGCATGTTTGAAGGCTTATCTAATTTAAATACTGACCAGCAATTTTTATCAACCAGCATTCGTATTAATGATAATTACTGGCATTATATAGCCGCCGTAAACAATGGACAAACATTCAACTTATATGTGGATGGAAATATTGTTGGCTCATTAGTTTCGGGACGACAGTTATACACGAACAGTGCTCCGCTTACATTTGGAGCAGCCTCGCTTGATCATAATTTTGCGGGCAATTTCAATAATATCAATTTTAATGCGCAGGCAACATTTGGCGATGCCAGAATTTCTACTATAGCAAGATACTCATCCAACTTTCAGCCGCCAAACTCTTTTCAATCAGATAACAATACCGTGTCGCTTTTTCATTTCAGGAATCAAAGTAATAATACAAACGGCAATAACACCAATAACACCAACAATACCAACATAGCCATCAATACAGACCCTAACCGGCCGGTAACATTTGACCCTAATCAACCTATGAGTATTGAATATGCACAAGATGCCGTATTGTATATAAATGAGTCAACCGCATTACATGGCAGGCTGTTTCTTGCAAAAAAGAACTGGAGTTTTAATAACGAGATAGGCATACATTTTTTTGAGAACGGCTCAAAAAAGGATAAGTATTTTAAACCGGAAGAAGTTATGGGATTTCAAATGGGCAATAGTTATTATGAGCCAAAATTTTTAGGTGCCGGCGGTGCAGTAAATACGCCCATCGTAAAAACAATGGTAAAGCGGCTTACGCCAGAAGGCAGCAAAATGGCGATGTACGAATATTATAGTCATACCAATACAAAAAATGGCCAGGGCTTTATAGAGTATAAAGACGAAACAGTTTATTTTGTTCAGTTACCTAATACAAAAGATGATAAAATATACCAGTTCAGCGACAATAAATTTGTGCCAAAATTCGACAGTAAGGTTAGCAACATCGTTGCCGACAAACCGGCTTTAGCCGAAAAAATCAGGAATAAGAATAAGGAGTATTTCTATGCCATGATAACTGAACAATCACATCAAAATAGAGTTTGGTGGAATATTATAAATGAATATAACAACCCTTAATGTTTAAAAATGAAAAAAATGAAAAAAATAATTATTCCTATTGCAGCAGTGCTTTTTTTATCCTGCAATAGCAGTGAAAGTGAAAAAAAAGAAACAAAAGAAATTCCAAAAACAGAAACAGAAAAAACTATCAGTTCGGGTACTGTTGGCACACAGATAAAAGTTACCCTAACAGGTGGCGCAAATGCAGGAAGTTATTCGGCCAACTCTGCTGAAGCCACATGCAGTATGGGGCTTACCGGCGAAAAATCTTTCGGCAATCAATATTCGGTGGGTGGCAAAGCTGATAATGAATTCAGCAGCCTGCAATTAATGGTAGATGATTATGAAGCCGCAAAATCAGGAACAGATAAATTTTATATTTCAGTAGCTTTTGGAAAAAGATTACAAGGCAATACATATGAAATTAACGGCAGCGATAATTCCATAGGCGGCAAAAAGCAAGGCAGTGGAAAACTAACCGTTGTTGAGAATGGCGGAAGCAAGATCGCCCATATTGAAGGGAAAACAACTGATGGTGTTTCCATCAATGCAGACATTACCTGCAACAGCATAATAACCATGGTTAACGGGCAATCAAAAATAAATTGATAATGAGAAAAATATTCTATTGCATTCAGGTTGTGTTATTTTTTTTATTTAGCACCAACAGTTTTGCACAAAGAAACACAAAGCCAAGCAACGATGATCTGGTTAAAGCACTTAGAGGAGGACGGATTTCTATAGAAGCTGATAAACTTTTATTGGAACCCAAAGAAGCTGCTTCGTTGATCGTTAAAATTACAGTTTATCCAAAGCACGAAGGGGAAGACGGCGACTTGCCGGGAATGCCTACCACCTTCCCGCTTCCGGATGGCAGCGACCCCAATGTACCTGCACCTTACAAGCCAGGCACCTGGAAAATTATGGAGGGTGGTGGAACATTAACACCTGTACAAGGAATGATTTATAGTTATACAGCTCCGGCATCTGCACCAAAAGATAAGGTGATGGTTATTTCTGTAGAGCTGCTTCCCAACAACAAAGAATGGCCCAAATTAATATTGTTACAAACTTTATATTTTGTGGATGATAATACTGCCGTTGTTGTTAATTTACCCGAGGCCGGATTTAACAATCAAAAATATACCAACCAGGCAAAGACTGGCATGGTAGTACCAACCATGCAGGGAATGGACCCGCGGGTTGCTGCATCGTTAGACGCTGACACCAGGGCTAAATTGGCTCAGGCACAAGCTGCTGTTGATGCGGCTCAAAAAGCGAATGGGATTAATTTAACTGCTATTACCAGCAACGCCATGGCATACTACGATCCTAAAAATGATTTAACCGCAGTTAAACTAAAAGGGTTTACGTTGCAAATGGAAAATGGAAGGCTTCCTAAAAATAACGCTGGCAAAGCAATCCAAAATATTTTATTCGAATTTTCATTTAAAGGAAAGGGTATTGGTACTTATCAGTTAAGTGATAAAGCAACTGGTGTGGGATTTATAAAAGATTTAGTACAAGGTTGTTTCTGTGGCAACAATGGTAGTGCAAAAGGTGATAAAAGCGATGCCCCTTGCAATGGTTATGTTGTTATTAAATCTATTGAAAATAATATTATGCAAGGCTACATTTTTACAAGAGTGTATACACTGGATGTTGGTAAAAAACAACTTGTAGGAGGCTTTTTACATGGAAAATTTAGTGCCAACATAGCTAACTTATAAACGGCAGATCCTATTGTTTATGCATATCACCATAAAATAAACACACCTTACAAATGGAAGTAGGGTGACTAAATAAATGTTTAAAAGATTTCAGCTCACTTAAAAGATAAAATTAAAGTCCACTCAGTATATCGTTTACTTTAAACTTGCCCATATCAAAATATGTTTCGTCTGCCGATTTTTGAAGACTCTTTAAATCACGCTGCGATACCTGCACTCCTTTTTTATTATACATAACAGTACGGATATTTAATCCATGTGGCATGTTTTTATTCTTAGGATCTACTGAATATTTATATTCATTTAACCTTGCGCCAAACATATAATTATCGCCCAGGTCAAGTTTTAATTCGTCGGTCATCCAAAAATCCATAGTAGCAAATTTGCTCTTTTCATCATAGGTGTAAACATATTTTGTGCAGTTATAACCGTTGATGTTCTGCTTTTCTCCGGTTGCCTTCCAGGAACTGGTGTTAGTGGCGGCACTCTTTTCATCTTCTTTTTTTGCACTCGCTTCAGCCATTTTTTTCATATTGATCAAAGGCATTTTCATGGCAGTTTTGCTTTTTACATCCACCACATAATTGGCCTTATCAGCATAATTATAGATCATCCAGGTTTCGTTCTTTTCGCCCTCATTCATCACAATACATTCGCCGTTTTTGCCAAAGATCATTTTTTGTACAGATGTCTTTTTCTCCTCACCTTTTTTATTAAATTCTTTGGTTTCAAAAGCAATAGTAGCCTGGACTTTATTTTTTGGATCTTTATAACGCTTATCATTTTCGTAAGTGATTTTATCCAGTTCTTTTTTGCCTTTCAACCTTTGAGAATCGGCATATTTCTTTTGCATATCACTTTCAATCTGGCTCCTTACTTGTGCATGCTGGGCAGTGGTTGTTGACGGGCACATGCATGCTGCAACCACAAAGCATAAAATGAATGCGTAAAATTTGTTTTGTATCATAGTCAGTAATTAAAAATGTACATTGTCAATATTAACATTAAAGATTTCGATCAGTAAAGTACTCAAATAATTTTTAAAGAAAAAAATGCTGCAAGCTTACTGCTTACAGCATTTCCATTTATTGATGATAAGTTTCTACCAGTTTGTTAAAGATCCGTTTTACTTGACTGCCAATAGATCCACAAATTCAATTACCGGGTCTTTTGCTAAAAGCTCTGCTGCATTGGCCATTAATGCGGCAGCAATTTGCCCTTGTAAATGAGCACTTCTGCCATCTTCGGTTTCAAACGTGTCGAAAATGCCAAAGGTATTTTCGTTTATTTTAAGTGCATACCATCTTACGGTATCTGGTTCAGCTTCTGCCAGCGGCAATGCAGATCTTAAAAATTCTGCTACAACAGCTTCTTTACCGGGTTTAGCTTCTACCCTGGCCAATAATGCAAACTTTTCCATAATGCGTGTTTTAAAATTTAAAAAAGGTTTTGAAACAATAATTAAGTTTTTTATTCGGTTATGGTTGTGTTCAGGTTAGTTCAAAAAAGGGTTTTCGGCTTTCTCCATCCCAATTGTAGTAACAGGCCCATGGCCGCTGTAAACAACCGTTTCATCCGGCAATACAAATAATTTTTCCCGTATGTTTTTCAGCAAAGTCTGATGATCACCACCCGGCAGGTCTGTACGGCCAATGCTTCGGTTAAACAAAACATCGCCGCTGATGATAAAATTTTGCTTTTCGCAATAAAAACAAATATGGCCGGGGGAGTGTCCAGGTGCTTCTATCACTTTCAGTTCATCCTCTCCCAATTTTACAATATCTCCTTCTTTTAAATAGATATAAGCTCCGGCATAATTATCAAAAGGCATATTATATATCAAACCGGATGCAGGGGCATAATCAAGCAGCAACTTCTCTTTTTCGTGCAACTGCAACGTAAGTCCGTGCATTTCGGCAACAAATTTGTTACCAAAAACATGGTCAAGGTGGCAATGGGTATTAAGCAGCAACTTAGGTTGTAAACCACTCTGTGTAATAAAGCCTTCCAGCTCATCCTGTTCTTCAGGAAAATAGCAACCGGGGTCAATAATTATACAATCATTAAACTCATTATACAGCAAATACGTATTTTCCTGTATGGGACTGAAAAGAAAGGTTTTTATTTTTAACATAATGGCTTTTAAATTGTTTTTTTATCATTAAGCCGAATAAAGTAATTTTAATACTCAATATCAACTTTAACGTATGGCAAAGTTCAGCAGAATAACTCTAATTTCCTTTTTCCTTTTAAGCAGCTCTTATTTTGCTTTGGCCCAGGTTAATTCCGTGGAATTTGGCAAGAACAGGGTTCAGTATAAAAAATTCAAGTGGTATTATTATCAAACCAAAAATTTTAATGTTTATTATCATCAAAACGGGGAAGAACTGGCCAAATTTATAGCACAAAGTGCCGAAAAGGAATTAACACAGCTGGAAGCTGCAGCCGAATATAGTTTACAACGCCGTGCCAATATTGTGTTATACAATGATTTTGCCGAGATGCAGCAAAGCAATATAGGATTGGGTATTGACTGGCAAAATACCGGTGGCACCAAACTGGTTAATAATAAAATGGTGGTTTATTTTGAAGCCGATCACCAGAAATTACGTTTACAGGTTCGTCATGGTATTGCCCAGGTGTTAACCGAAAACCGTTTGTTTGGCGATGATATCGGTGAAGTTGCAGGTAACCAGGCGCTGCTTGACCTGCCCAAATGGCTTACCGATGGTTATATAAGTTACCTGGCTCAAAACTGGAGCACCGACCTGGATGATGAATTGAAAAGCGAAATACTGAGTGGCGATTATAAAAATTTCACCAAGTTCGCTTTTAAAAAGCCAGAGATCGCAGGCCATGCTTTTTGGTTTTATGTTGAAGAGAAGTATAAAAAAGAGAATGTTACTTACCTGCTATACCTGTCAACCGTTTATAAAAATTTAAACAAAGCCTGCCTGCAGGTTTGTAAAAAGAAATTTAAAGAAGTGCTGGCCGATTTTATGGAATACCAGGATGATAAGTATTCAAAAGATGTTTCCAGAAGAAAATCTTATCCCAAAGGCAGCCAGGTTGAGAGCTTTGATATCAACAGCAGGCTTGATTATTTCCGTTTTAATGTAAACCCCGTTAAGCGTAACAATTCTTATGTTGTAACGCAATTTAAAAAAGGCATTGTACGGGTTATTTACAATGATGAATATGAAAACAAGACACTGCTTAAATACGGCATACGCAGTTATAAAAATGAAATGAATCCCAATTATCCCATGATGGCATGGGATCCTAAAGGAACAAGGGTATCTGTTTTATATACCAAAGAAGGAAAACTGAACCTCTTTGTTTATGATATTGTAATGCGTCAAAAGCAATACAAGATAGACCTTACCAAAGAATTTGACCAGGTACAGGATATGAAGTACATGCTTAACAGCAATACACTTTTAATAACGGCTGTTAAAAACGGCCATACCGATATTTTTACGCTGGAACTTCAGAATGAAAAAGTAAAACAGATCACCAATGATGTGTATGATGACCTGGATGCATCTTTTGTTGCGTTCCCGAATAAAACGGGTATCATCTTTAGTAGTAACCGCCCCAATCCTGCTGCTAAAAGCAGCGACAAGGTTTTACCAAGTGATAGCAAATACAATATCTTTTTAATTACCAACTTTGGCGGTAAGCCCGAACTTAACCAGATAACACAGTTAACGAATTTAAAATATGGTAATGCCCGCAGTCCGATGCAGTACAACGAAAACCATTTTACATTTGTAAGTGATGAGAATGGTATTGGCAACCGCTATGCAGGTTTTTTTACTACCAAAAAAGAAGGGCTTGATACCCTGGTTTTAATTGGCAGCGAAATTTTGCGTAACCCATCTGCCAGGGAAGTGGACAGTACTTTGCGTGTATTTAAGAAAACAGATGTTGATTCGGTAGCGGTAATTTCTATTACCTCCGATTCGGCCTATAGTTTCCCGCTCACAAATTACCAGAGTACCTTAGGCGAAACCCGCATTGCCGGCGATAACAACCAGGTAAGTGAAGTTACCCGCCAAAGCGATGAAAAGGTTTTGTACAAATTAAAGATCGATGATAACGTGTTGCGTCGCAGAAATGTTACAGCACAGCCCACTGCCTATATGAAGAAACTGATGGGCGAATATAAAGATACTGCTGTCAGCAAAAAAGCACTTGCTGCTGCCAACCCTGCTAAAAAAGATGATGACTTTTTTCAGTCAGAATTTGCCAATGAGAAAAAAGACAGCAGTGTTGCCGGGAAAGAGGTCATCGTAACAGAATCTAAATATGATGTATTAAAAACCATAAAAAAATTCAGGTATAAGCCACCAAAATTTTCAGTTGATTATGGATCTGCCGGATTTAGTACAGGTGTTTTAGTTAACCGGTATCAACCTTATGGTGGCCCCGATCAGTCAGGGCCTATCAGGCTTAATTCCGGATCACCTATTAGCGGACTGATCAGGCTGGGCACTACCGAGTTAATGGAAGATGTAAGTATAACAGGTGGTTTTAAAATAAGTACCAACTTAAAAGACAATGAGTGGCTGATGAGCTACCAGAATTATAAACGCAGGATCGACTGGGGTGCTACTTATTACCGCAATGTGGTTTCTTACGGTTTTGGAATTCCGGATACCGCCGGCAACATCATCGGTTCTCCGGGCAAGGTATTTACCAACCTTTACCAGGTTAATGTGAGTTATCCTTTTGACAGAACTAAAAGCATCAGGTTAACAACCGGTATCAGGTCTGATAAATCTGTAATTCAGGGAAACGCAAATAATACAAATGCTTTAACCATTGAAGATCAGAAAAAATTATACTCTACCACCAAGCTGGAATATATTTATGATAATTCGATGAACCCGGCCATGAATATCTGGAATGGCTTACGTTATAAAATTTATTTTGATTACAACAGGCAGGTAAACAAAGTTCAGTTCTCTGATGGCCCATCTACTTTTAACCTGGGTTTTGATGCCCGTTACTACTATCCTATTTACCGCAACTTCATCTGGGCAGGCAGGGCTGCCGGTGATTTTAGCTGGGGTAATCAAAAGCTGATCTACTACCTGGGTGGTGTTGATGGCTGGCTGACCTTGGGACCAAATCAAAAATATGATGCAAATGGGGCACTGGTAAAAGAAAGATATTATAACAGCAGCAACAAGCCAGCCACTGATGTGGATTATGCTTTCCAAAGTCTTGCGGTAAACATGCGTGGTTATATACAAAACGCAGCCAATGGCAACAATGCGGTAGTATTAAACAGCGAGTTCAGGTTACCTATTGTTTCTACTTTCTTTAACCGCACCATCAATAATTCTTTCCTTAATAATTTTCAGATCATACAGTTCATTGACCTTGGCACTGCCTGGAATGGCGCTTATGATAAATTAAAACGGCCAACTATTTCGTATAATACGCCGGTGCCTGGTTCTGATCCACCGGTTCCGGGACCCGTTACTGTAAAGATTAAAGCGGGAGGAGTTGGTCCTTTTGCAGGGGGTTATGGCTTTGGTGCCCGCAGTACCTTACTTGGTTACTTTATAAAGTTTGATGCAGGCTGGCCAATGAGCGGTTTCTTTAAGGGCAAACCGATCATGTATGTTGCTTTAGGATTGGATTTTTAGATCCGTTAAAAATATTACCTCTCTTTTGCCTGGCTTATATAGCCGGGCATTTTTTTTACAGCAATATATAACAGGTAAAAAAGTATTGTAAAAACAATAGTAATAACCCAGGTATTTATATGATCCAAAGGATAAGCAATACAGTTACCTATTGATAATACAAGTTGAAAAGGGTTAGTGATAATATCCCAACTGTTCCATCGTAAGAACCTTCCCAGGTAAACACCAAAGGAACCTAAAAACAAGAACAGCATAATTAAAACAGGCAGTAGGTTTTTATGCAGTAGGTTTTGTAAGTACTTCTCAACACGGTATAATGAAATAAAGGCCATCATCAAACCTACAATGGAAGCTGAAAATAACAGCACGGCATCGAACCACTTAGGGACTGTAGTTTCCATTTGCAGATGTACTAGGTCTGTAACGATATATAAGGCATTTGGAAAAAATGCAAGCCAGCAGCAAAAGATAACAGCCTGTTTCCACATACGCTGCTTATTCATTTGCTCAAAGAGGCTGCTGATAATAAATGGTACCCAGGCAAGAAAAATATTCCATATCAAAAACAGGTACAGCAATTTACCGGTGTAGTAAACCCGGATAGCCAGCAGCAAACCAATAAATGCAAAAAAAGCAAGCAATATTTTTTGAAAAGATGTTTTCAATTTTATATCGATTTAAAACAGGTGATTATTTTAGGCAGAAAAATGATCAACCCTGTAATTAAGCTACAAATGGCCGAAACCAAAACTGCTCCTGCGGCTATATCCTTTACCTTTTTTATACCCGGATGTACTTCCTTATGAACAACATCGCATAATTTCTCAATGGCCGTATTCATCATTTCCATAGTTATAACAAAAGCAATGCAAAAGACTAAAGCCATCCATTCGCAGACTGATATATTAAACACAATTGCAAAAACTATTGCAACAACAGCAAGTATGGTATGTATCCTGAAATTGGATTCATTAACGAAACAGGTTTTTATTCCATTCCATGCAAAAGCAAAAGACTTTATCAATTTCATAATATTTATTTAAACCGTAGTTACTACTGCATTTAATTAGAAGTTTTCTCCGCCACCCACTTCCACCAAAAAGCAGTGCAGGAAGCAAATACAAAAACCTGGTACAGGTCGTCCGATACTGAATGCCCGTTGCGAACCACTGCCATAACAATGGGTACCATAAAGATTATGGCTGCCATACTTACCACAAATCCCAATGGATGTACAGGAATGTAAAGCCATCCTGCTTTTTTAAACCAGTTCTGTTTCATTATTTATTTTTTAGAGATGATGTAAGAAGCGGTTTGGTCAGGTGCTTTTTATTTGTGGGCGTCTTCATGTTCATTTTTTTAAAAGTTGAATAACAAATAATTGAATACAGTACCAATAGCCCGTGAGCGTATAATTAATTTTTTGCATTATTATTTATTTTATGGATGAGTGATTGAGTGGGTTCCTTTAAAATGGAAAACCAACACCAGTTTTTAATAACTGTACTGCTTCTTCCGCGCCGGTAAGCTTTGCTGAATTTTTTCCAATACTCAGGCATGGTTACAAATCCATATAGCACGGTTGCTGCCACAGGAAAAGAAAGATGGCCATTGCCAAGCATAAAACACTGCAGGCAAACTTCACCCTCATCCGTAGTATCGTACTGCAGTAAAATATGTTTGATATCATGCCTGGCATAATGTGGCAGCAGTTTAAGGTCTTTTCTTTCTAAAAAACAGACCAGGTCAAAACCCAAAGTTCCGGCAGGCAATTTTTTTAGCTCCATAGCCGAAAAAGGAAAAACCTGCGGCCTGCGGATAAATTTTAACATCGGCAGCGCCATATTGTGCGTAAGAAAGACCAATACATCAGAACGCAGCCTGATCAATATGGTATATAATTTATGCATTGTTTTTAATTTATTTTCTGAATAATAGGACAGCAGTGAGCGACGAACTGATAATACAAAGTGAAATGGTATTGAGCATAGTGGCTATAAACCATACACCACGAAATATCAGGGTTGTTTTTATAGATTTATACATAAATTCAAAGTACTTTGTATTTCAAAGTATTAGTACAAAAAAAATTACTTTACAGATCCGATCATTTTTGTCAATGCATCCAGGTGCAGTTTAAACTCCTTCTCTCCTGTCTTTGTTATGGTATAGGTAGTATTTGTTTTACGCCCTATAAATCCTTTTTGAAATTTAATAAAGCTGCTTTCTTCCAGTGTCTTTAAATGGCTGGCCAGGTTGCCATCTGTAATATCCAGCAGCTCTTTTAATTCATTAAAGCTAACCGCATCGTTCACCATCAGGGCACTCATAATGCCCAGCCGGATGCGGCTGTCAAAAACTTTATTAAGATTTTGTATTGGATTTTTCATTGAGCTTTATATTATTTCCTTTCGTATTTCCACCACATCATTGCCCCGTACACAATATGCAACACACCAAAACCCATGGCCCAAAATTGCAGGCCATAACCAATCCACCACAAATTAAAAAGCCCCAGCACAATTTGTCCGTAACCCAAATACCTTATTTCGCCCAAAGTATATTTACTGGCATTAACCAATGCCAGTCCATAAAAAATTAAACAACCTGGTGCCACCAGTTGATACTCTCCCATCTGCATCATCCTGATCAAAAAAATACCGCCAACTGTAATTGGTATTACCATATTCCAAAACAAACGCACGGTTGTGGTACCCCACATGGGTGTATTATTTTTTTTGCTTCTCAAATAAGTGAAAATAAAAGCTGAAATAAAAGCAGCGATAAAAGTGATGGTTGCGATCCAGAACAGGTCGTTGATCAGCTCATTACCTGCAGAACTGATGAGGTTGCTCAACTGGCAATCGCCTTTTACCCAGCAATGAATTTTCTGGCTGGCAAACCAGGCTCCTGCCAAAGCACATACGCCGGCCGAAATGCCGCTTAGTCCGCTAAGGCTTATAAAACGGCTGCTGCGTTCCATCATCTTTTTGATGTGTTGCAGATCTTCCAATGGTTGATGGGATGTATCCATAAAAAAGCACTTTGAAATACAAAGTAAACCTTTGGTTTTGATTTTTGCAAATTATTTTTTTATAATCCTATAATTTCCCTTTTCAATTAATACAACCAACAGGTTTTGTGTTTAAGCTTTAAAATTCTTTTTGTAAATGCGCTAAGCTTCACTTTTCATATTAATTAGTTTAACTTAGTGTAAAAATTTATACTAGTTAAAAGTACCTTACCCAAACCTCTTTTATAGCCTGCCACTCAAAGTTTTTATGAACCTAAAAAGTATATTTTCTTTAATTTTTTTGCTGTTGGTGGTAAGTACAACTTACTGCCAACAGCTTTTTTGTGCCGATAGCAGCATAAGGATTAAGTATATTTTTGGTAATGAAGGTGCCACTTTATATAATAATACTGATACATCCGGTAAAAATATTTTTACCGGTTCATTTAAGGAAGGGCTAAATGTGGGACTTGCCTTATTAAAAACCAACTGGGGCGATAGCATGATTTGGGCCAAAAAGATTTACATGAATGGGGGTAGTTTAAATAGCTTTAAAGGTCCTAATGGAACAATCATTTGTACAGGGATTTGGGTCGGTACCGTCAATAATAACGAATTGCTGATTAGTAAATTAGATACCAATGGCAAAGTACAATGGATAAAACGTTTTAGCCTTAGTCAAAATCATCGGGCTTATGCTGCTAGCAATCTTACAACAAAAAATATTTCAGTAACCAATAATGCTATTTACTTTAATGCCCTGTTTTATTTTAACCCGCAGCAAACTTCCGGTTACTATAATGTAATTGCTAAATTAGACCTGGATGGAAATATTTTATGGAGTAAGGGTTTCAGGGTTATTTTACCCAAAATTGGTGGGGTTTGTTATGCTCCAGTTTTTAATAATAATTCCGTAGTGTTTGCTGCCACCATGACCGAACAACCAGGAGGAATTTTAACTGATGCTTATACAGTGCTTACCAGATTAAATGATGCCGATGGAAGTGTAATCGAAAGCAATGCTTATAAAACAATTGCTGATACTTTGGTAAAGGGTGCTATAACAAGCTTTATGAATACTAATCCGGATAACAGCCTTTCGCTTACCGGAACCATAGCAATTAAAGATATTTTTGGTAATATTGGCAATTCTCATTTTGTTTTTAATTCCCGGATAGATAAAAATCTAAATCCCTTAAATAATTACTATTACAGGGATAATATACCCTTTGATGAACAGGATATGTATTTCGATTTTAATAACCAGAGCCAACATGCTTTTTTAACCGAAGACTTATTTAAACATAACGATAAATATTTTGTAACCTTTGGTAAGGATGACAAAATATTACGAAGTCGAAAATTTAATATCCCATCTGTTTTTTCAACCATTTACAGTACTTCTGTAAATTTAGATGATAAGCAAAACCTGCATTTTTTATTTCATTACCCCCAGGGCGGTAAGCAGGTAACTGAGTATGCACGTATAAGTAATTTTGCACCAACAGGTACTTTGGGCTGCTTTGGTAAAGATACCAGCATACTTACAACATACCCTTTTGGCTTAACCAAACAATCCTTTACCTGGGATAATATATTAACCAACCTTATTACAGGCAACGATGTGCCATATACTGAAGATACCGCCATTGTTACCAAAGAACTGGTTTGCAAAATTGTTAGCCTTTGTGATAGTGTGCATATAAAAGGCCCTGCCAGTGCCTGTTTGGGCAAACCGGTGCGGTACACGGTTAGTAAAAACAGTGGCTGCTTTAAAAATTTAGACTGGCAAATGGATACCAGCTTTGTAAACATTATAAACACCGAAGGCGACAGTGCTATTACCATCAGTTTTAAAAAACCGTTTACCGGTTATTTACACGCTGCCATTACAGATTGTGTGGTTAAAGACAGTCTTTTTGTAACTGTACTACCATCGCCTGTACTAAAAATTATTAACCGCGATAGCCTGCTTTGCCCAGGCAAAACCATTGTATTAAAAGCCGGGCCGGGCTTTGTTGCTTACAAGTGGCAGGATGGCAGCACCGCAGATTCTTTACGGGTTAATACACCCGGCTTTTATAAAGTGCGTGGTACAGATAACTGTGGCCTGCAATCTGCAGACAGTATTACCGTAAACAATACCGATACTTCCTTTGTGCTTTTACCTACGCAAACCATTTGCCGCTACGATACCGCATTTATTGTTTTACCGCCTGACGTATATAATATTACCTGGCAACCTGCAGGTAATGGCATAATCAGAAATAAAACTTTATTGCTTTATCCGCTGCAAACAACCAGTTACCAGATTAAAGCAGAGCGTTTGGCTGATTGCCCACTTACAGCCAGCAGCAATGTTGTTATAAAAAATTGTGCCCAGGTTATTTTTATACCCAATGCCTTTACGCCTGATAACAATGGCCGTAATGATATTTTTAAAGCTTCTACGTTCAGGCCACTGCAAGCTTACCAATTGGTTATTTATAACCGTTATGGCCAAAAAATATTTGAAACAAATAATCTTGCTACCGGATGGGACGGCAATTTTAAAGGTAAGCCACAACCCGTTGGTGGTTATACATACCATTGCAACTATCAATTTAATGGCGGGCAGCCACAGTCAGAAGCCGGGTATTTTATTTTAATCAGGTAAAATATTTACCAGGTTAACGGCTACACTCGCTCTTACTGTATATCTTTAGCATGCTATTGAAGTTTTTATCATTAACCCAGCCTATACTGCATGAACAAAAATAATATCCTTGTTTTTTTTCTTCTTTTCTTTTACAGCAGCTTTTCTCAAACAAAAATAAATCCTGCCAACATAGATATAGTACGTGATTCCTTTGGCGTACCGCACATTTTTGCCAAAACAGATGCTGAAGTAGCTTATGGCCTGGCCTGGGCCGAAGCAGAAGATGATTTTAAAAGCATGCAGGAAATTATTCTACCCGCAAAAAACCTGATGGCGGGTGTGCAGGGTAAAAAAGGTGCAGCGGGAGATTATGCCTTTGCGCTTTTTCGTTGCCGGGAAATAACCGAAGAAAAATGGAATACGCTTACCCCTGCTTTTTTAAAACTAATAGATGGTTACCTGCAGGGACTGAATGATTACGCAAAAAAACATCCGGAAGAAATTTTACACAAAGGAATTTTTCCGGTTACGGCAAAAGAGTATGTTTCTTCATCAGTATTTGCCTTAACCATTTTTAATGGAGCCGACCAGGCACTGATACGGATATTTAATAACAAAGAATGGGAAGCGCCTGAACTGAATAAAAAAGGTAGTAATTCAGCTGCCATCAGTTCATCAAAAACCACAACCGGCGAAGCTTTTCTTTTAATTAATGCACACCAGCCAAACACAGGCCCACAGGCTTTTTACGAAGCCCATCTTTGCAGCGAAGAAGGTTTAAATATTACAGGCGGATTACTGGCCGGCGGCCCCTGCATTTTACATGGTGTAAATGAAAACCTGGGCTGGGCACATACCGTAAACTACTGCGACAGGTTAGATGAATTTCAATTAGAGATGAATCCAGCCAATCCATTGCAGTATAAATTTGACGGGCAGTGGCTTGACCTGGAAGTAAAAACAATTAAGCTTAAAATAAAAGGCATCCCCATTAATGTAAAAAGAAAAGTTTACTGGAGTAAGTACGGCGCTACCATGAAAAATGAACAGGGCTTTTTTTCCATGCGGCTTGGCGCCAACATGAAGATCGGCGTATTGGATCAATGGTACCAGATGGATAAGGCAAAAAATTTTACCGAGTTTTATGCCGCACTTAACAGGCAGGAGTTGAGTATGTTTAATATTATGTACGCCGACAGGTACGATACTATTTTTTATATCAACAATGCTTTAATGCCGGTTAGGGATGGGTCTTTAGATTATAACTGGAAAAAAACAGTGCCTGGTAATACGTCTAAAACTTTATGGACAGCATTCAGGCCCGAAAAAGAACTGCCGCAATACATTAATCCAAAAAGCGGCTTTTTATTCAATACCAACCATTCTTCTTTTTTGGCAACTGCGCCGGCAGACAATTTAAAGGCATCTTCATTTGCTAAAACTGATGGTTGGGAAGAATATAATCTTAACCGCAGTGTGCGCTTTATGGAACTGTTTCCACAAAAAGAAAAACTGAGTTACGAGAAATTTAAGCAGATAAAATTTGACAGGCAACTGCCTCCTGTTATGCAGTATCCCTACAAACTGGATTCGCTGTTTTTATTAAATGAAAAGGAATATCCTGTACTGGCGCCTTTAATTACAACTTTTAAAAACTGGGATAAACGCGGCGATGCAGATAGCAAAGGCGCAGCCATTTTTGTATTGATATACGAGCACCTGAAAAAACAACTGGCAGGCCAGGCACCAAGGGCAATTACAAAACAGGAAGCTGTTGAAACATTCACGTACGTAAACAGTTATATGCAAACTAATTTTGGCACTACAGATCTAAAGCTTGGTGATATTCAAAAATTAGTAAGGGGTGGTAAAGAATGGCCGCTGGGTGGTTTTCCCGATTTACTTTCGCCGCAGTGGACAGAACCCATGGCAAATGGAAAACTAAAATCGATTGGCGGAGATGGACTTATTATGTTTGTTCGTTTTGCCAAACAAGGCTTACCCAAAATTGAAAGTATCAATATGTATGGTGCCAGTGCAAAGCCGGGTAATAAACATTTTGATGACCAGGTGGAAATGTATTTAAAACAGCAACTCAAACCAATGACGCTGGATAAAGCAAAGGTGTATAAAAATGCAGAGCGTGTTTATCATCCGGATTAATAAAGTACAAAGCTTTATTTTTTATTTGCGGCTTCATCTGCCATTTTTATTAACTGCCAGTAAGGTGGCCTGTAGCCATTCTTCTGAATAAATTTATCGGCCATTTGCATGGTTTTATTTTTAACTTCAACATGCATAGCCACAAAGCTTTGGTTCTTTAACGCTTTGGTGGCACTCATACCTTCCGGTATCATACCAATCTTACCAAACAGATTTTTAATTACGCAATAACCTTTTATTACCCTTACAACGGGTAGTTGCCAGATATTGTAATCAATCGTTTCTCCCCTGTTTGCTTTTTCCAGCAGCGCATCCATCACGGCATTATCAATATGGTCTTTAAACAAGGTCTCAGGGTCACGCCATTCGGCTACCACAGCCAGTTGTGGATCATACTCCAGGTCGGAGGGCATTTGGGTAACAAAATTTTCTACACCAAAATCATGCAGCCAGTTTACTACGCCCTGCGATGAAATAGTAGATGGATATTTCCATACCTGCAACCCGTTGGTACGATAAGCATACGATGCCACTTCAGAACAGAACATTTCCACTGTATCATTAAAATTCATTTTAAAATCATACCGTATATGCCGCTTACCGGCTTCATCAAACATACGCTTAGCCGCTTTTTGTGGTAACATCGAATCAGCCATCAGCATTGGTAAGTCAGCCCTGGGCCGCATCACCATAAAACGAAGTTTCTTATCATTTTCATATTGGGCAATGGAAGAAACAGCAACTCCTTTTTCAATATGGGCTTCAATTAAAAACGGTTCCTTCGTTTTTTCATTAACATAAATTAATGCAATATGCGAAAAATTACCGGGGTAATCGTTACCCCTTGATATCAACGCAGAAACCTCAGCACCACCTCTTGAAACCAACAGGTCGCCGCTATGCACTTCAATGCCAAAGATAGAAGTAGCAGGCGTTGCAGACCTTTCATTATTGACCAACATAGCTTTAGGGAAATTTAAACCTTTAGTTTGTAGCAGCACTTCCTCAACAGCAGCCCGCATACCGTATAATAAAGAGTACACTGTATTCTTCGCTGCCGGATCATTGAGATCCCATAGTTGCGATTGCTTTTTTACCAGGTTACGAACTGCATTGTAATAATCGATCATCCAGGGCATTTGATCCTGATGGACAGCAACCAATGAAGCCAATTCAAAAAAATTATTCTCAATAAATGTCCAGGTAGAATCCTGCGCACTTAAATTTTTCTCTTGAAGAAAAGTAAATATATTTTGAGCAATTATTTGATGGGTCATTATAACCGAATCCAGTTCTACACTATCCATTTGTTTAGCCTGCCTGAACAGTTCTTCCATCTGTAACCATTGTGCATCACGGTTCCAGGCAAAGGGTTTTTTACCCGTTTCTATGTTGGCTTTTTTTTCTTTCGCATCCGGGATCAAGAGCAGTAAATAAATAATAGCCAATGCCGCAATAAAATACAGAATCCTTTTAGTGAATTTTTTCATCAGGAATTTTTCAATTTACAATAAACTTAACCACTAAGGTTTTGCCGAAAGCAAAACTAAAATTGCCACTGAGGCACTGAAACACAGAATTGAGACTGTATTTTTCTGTGCTTCCGTGTTTCTGTGGCAAATTAATAAGTTGCGCAGCAACTTCCCCTTAGGTATCTTAGGGCTAACTCTACTAACCACTGCGAAGCCGCAGAAAATTTATTCTTATTATTGTTTTCAAAGTTTATCCAGCACAGCAACAATTTTGTCGCAGGCAACTGTAATTTCTTCTTCACTTATGGTTAGCGGTGGCACAATACGAAAACAATTTGCCGCAAATAAAAACCAATCGGTAAAAACACCCTGGAGGATCAGTTGGTCAATTATTTTTTTATTTATGTCAAAATCCTCAAACTCCACAGCCATCATCAAACCAAGACTTCTTACCTGTTTTATTTTGGGATGTTTTAAAGCAGTAAGAAATAGTTTTTCCTTTTGTGCAACTGATTCAACCAGTTTTTCATCCAGCAAAACCTGGAAAGCAGCCATTCCTGCTGCACAACAAACCGGGTGGCCGCCAAATGTATTGATATGTCCAAGCACCGGGTCATGCGTTAAGGAATCCATAATTTTTTTATCGGCAACAAATGCGCCCAACGGCATACCACCGCCCAATGCCTTGCCCAGCAATAAAATATCAGGCACTACCTCAAATTGTTCAAATGCCCAGAGCGTTCCATTACGGCCAAAACCACATTGAATTTCATCAAGCACCAGCAATGTTCCTGTTTCGTTGCATTTTTTTCTTAAAGCTTTCAACCAACCATTTTTTGGTACCAAAACACCCGCTTCGGCCTGCACGGTTTCAGCAATAACACAAGCCGTTCGTTCCGTAATATTATCCAGGTCTTCAAATGAATTATAGTTCATTTGTAACACATCGGGTAGCAATGGCCGAAAAGCCTGCTGCCAGTATTCACTCCCCATCACACTTAATGCGCCCTGTGTACTGCCGTGATAAGAATTTTTAAAAGAGATGATTTGTGTGCGGCCCGAAGATCTTTTAGCCAACTTCATAGCACCTTCCGTGGCTTCGCTACCAGAGGCTGTGAAGAAAACCGAATTGAGCGAAGCTGGTAAATGCGACGTGAGCATTTTGGCATACTGCACCTGCGGACTTTGTACCAGTTCGCCATACACCATGATATGCAGGTAATCATCCAATTGCTTTTTAATGGCTTCAATAACTCTGGGATGCCGGTGCCCCACATTACAAACACTAATACCGCCGATAAGGTCAATATATTCCTTTCCATCAGCATCAAACAGTTTGCATCCTTCTGCCTTTACGATTTCCAGGCAGAGCGGCGCATCTGATGTTTGTCCCACATGATTTAAAAAAAGCTGGCGGTTGGTCATATCATTTAATATCCTGCAAAATAAAGCTATCTCAAAATAAAACCTGTAAATTGTATTTATTGATGCTGACTGCATTTTAAATTGTCATGGCGTATGAAGACACCCACCATGGCATCTGCCATGGTCGGTGTCCCAACCGATCATGGGTTAAATTTTAATACCAATTAGACATAATCGCATAAAAAGAAAAAATTAACTTTTATCGTAAAATAAAAAAGCAGATAATTCGTAATTTGTCCACTGAATTCCCAGCAATATCTTTTAACCGTTTTTTTAATGAAATTTTTGCTCACATTTTTTTGTTGTTTTACTTTAACCGGCTACCTATCTGCGCAAAATAATAATGCCCGTCCAAAAATTGGCCTTACGCTGAGTGGTGGCGGGGCAAAGGGTTTGGCGCATATTGGCATTTTAAAAGCTATCGACAGTGCCGGGCTTAAAATTGATTATATAACCGGAACCAGCATGGGCGCTATTGTAGGTGCCCTATATGCATCGGGATATAGTGGCAATGATATTGAGCGCTTACGAAAAGACATCGATTTTGATTTGCTCTTCTCCAACAATGTATCGTTGAAAACATTATCCATGGAAGAAAAGGGCCAGTACAGCCGCTTTGCTGTTGAGTTGCCGTTCATCAATAACAAGATCAGGTTAACAACGGGGGTGATCACCGGCCAGGAGCTGAGCATGAAGTTCTCTGAACTCTTTTTTCATGTGTATAATATCCGCGACTTTAATAAGTTTAAAATTCCTTTCAAGTGCATGGCAACAGACCTGGAAACAGGCGACCTTGTGGTGATGGATACTGGTAATATTATTACCGCTTTACGAGCCACAATGGCCATCCCTTCTGTTTTTTCGGCAGTAACGCGTAATAATAAAAAATTAGTTGATGGCGGGCTTGTAAGAAATTTCCCGGTAAAGAATGTGAAGGAAATGGGTGCCGATATTGTGATCGGCAGTAATGTTACCAATGGGCTTTCTAAAATTGATAAAATTAAAACCCCTGTTGATGTTTTATTGCAGATGGCTTTTTTTAAAGAAGTTGACGATTTTAAGGAAGAGTTACCGCTTACCAATATCTACATTCACATGCCGATGGAAGATTACAATGCCGGTAGTTTTGCAAGCGGACCGGAAATTATGGAAACAGGTATTGAAACCGGTCGCAAATATTACCCGGTATTTAAAAAATTAGCCGACAGTATTAATGCCCTGGGTGCAGCAACAGTAAAAGATGAAACCGTTGTTACAAACAAAAAAGTATTCATTACAGAATACGAAGTACTTGGCCTTAAAAAAACAAAACCTACTTTTTTCTTTCACCTCATGAATTTTGATGACCATAAGTACTATACTGCTGCACAGATCAATAAAAGCATCCGCCGGGCCATTGGTTCACGTTACTATGGCAATATTGGCTATACACTTGATCCGGTATCAACAGATACTGCAAAGATCATTTTTTCAGCAGAAGAAAATCCCAACACCTATTTAAAAGCCGGTTTATATTATACCAGGTTCCGCGGCATTAATGTGAATGTAAATTTAACTACCCGTGATTTCATCATTCCCAATTCACGCAGTATGGTCTCTGCTTCGATAGGCGAAAGCACACAGATAGAAGCAGAACATTTTCAATACCTGGGCCGTATTAAAAATGTGGCTTTCATTGCCGGTTTCAGGCTCGATAATCAGACGATAAACACGTACCAGGATTTTAAGTTAGACGGAGCTTACAAACAAAATTTTTCGCAGGGATTCTTAAATTTTCAAAACAGTGGCAACAACAGGATAGCAGTTGGCATAGGAACCGCATTTGAATACATTCGTTTTAGCCCATCTATAAGTTCGGTAACCGAAACCAAGGGCAGGTTCACCGATATTAAAAGTTACCTGTATGTAAAATACAATAATCTTAACCAGATATTTTTTCCTGTGAGAGGCTTAAAGATCAATGCAGAACTGGCCCAGGTATACAACCAAAAACCAACGCTTATCCAATACCAGAATGGTGTTCCGGTTATCCCTTCCAATTTGAATTTCGATAATTACAGCCGGCTGCTGCTGGACGCTTCTTTATTTACGCCCATTAATAAAAGGTTTATCTTCTTATCTGAATTTCAGGCAGGTGTTAATTTTACCAATAGACCAAACCCGCTGAATAATTTTTTAATTGGGGGACTTAATGGAAGTTTCAGGAACCAGGTAAGGTTTGCAGGGTTGCAAGAAGCTACGGTTAATTCATCCAGTGTTACCGCATTGCAGGTTGGACTAAGATATAGCGCAGGCAATAATATTTATATCACCGGGCGCATCAACGGACTGGTAAAAGATTTTGCAACCAAAAAAAATGCAACTTCCAGTAAAGATGCGATGAGTGGCTATGCCTTAACCTTCTCCTACAAAACACCGATCGGGCCAATTGAGCTGAGCGCCATGTACAGCGATCAAAACAAAAAGCTGCAATCTTATGTGTTGTTTGGAATTCCTTTTTAATAAAACCTGTTTAATTTAGCAGCGTTCTTTGCTGAATAAAGTAACAAAGTACAAGTGTGCGACGCCAATGAAGCTAAAAATAGTTACTAAAGCCCGGTACATAAATTATATAACCAATCTCCTCCATCAGTTCTCCTTCAAGAGGGGAAGAGATAAAAATTAAAAATATGCCTGTTATCTTACCTGTTAAAGGAATACTCCCGACATTTGGCGACAATTGTTTTATTGCACCCAATGCCACCATTGTTGGTGATGTGGTAACAGGCGATGATTGCAGTATCTGGTTCAATGCCGTGTTACGGGGCGATGTAAATATTATACGCATGGGAAACAAGGTAAATGTGCAGGATGGAGCCGTAATTCACTGTACTTACCAGAAAACCGGAACACATATTGGAAATAATGTCAGCATCGGGCACAATGCAATTGTACATGGATGCGTTATACATGATAACGTGTTGGTAGGCATGGGTGCCATTGTAATGGATAATGCTGTGGTTGGCAGCAACAGCATTATCGCCGCAGGCGCTGTAGTACTTGAAAACACGCAGATAGAATCGGGAAGTATTTATGCCGGTGTACCTGCAAGGAAGGTAAAAGATATTAGCCAGGAACTTATCAGCGGCGAAATAAACCGGATCGCTGAGAATTATTTGATGTACAGTGGGTGGTTTAAAGCCCCCTCCAGCTCCCCCGAAGGGGGAGAGTTACCGTAGCGAAGTTAGTGCTTGATTAATATAGAAATAATCAAATGAATATACTGTGAATGAGGGGTAATTTTGAAGATTGTACTCCCCCTTCGAGTTCCCTCTCCTTGGGAGAGGGGTTGGGGTGAGGTCAACATTGAATTAAAAATATTATCTTTAATACATGAAAAAACTTTTACTCGTTGTTGTAATGGCTTCTTTCTTATTGAGCGGATGCTTTATAAGCAAACTCTTTGGTAAAAAAGATAAGGTTGGCTGTCCTACCAATGGCAGAAACGTGGGTGCCGAAAAAATATTGGCAGGTGATGAGAAAGCAATAAAAGCAGAGAAGAATGCAAAATATAAGGGGGGTACAAAGAGTTATAAAGGTCAATAAGCTTGCTGTTTTTCTGAAAATTAATTTCCAATATTCCAATTATAAACCCAATACCTATGTGTTACGAACTTAAAACCAGCAATGGTTCTTCCGAAGCAGTGATAGATGACAACTGCGGCATTTCAAAATTTTACGCCATTGCCAACACACTTTCAAAAGACCTGAAAGTTAAATTCCTTAACCAGGTAGATGATGCAGAAACACTTGATTGGGATTTTCAGTATCGTGGGCAATTCTTAACATTACACTACAATATCTTCAACGGGGTGAGTATTTATCCGCAACAGCGACAAACGCTCTCAAAAAATAATAACGCAGTAATGGAAGTAGCTCATTTTTTAGAGCATAGGGTTTATTGACGTTGTTCGTTGACCGATATTCGTTGACCGTTTGCGTAAAACAGAAACTGATTTTGCAAAGAGCTAGACAACGAACAACCTTTATTTATCAAACAGCTTTATTTCATCATTGCCACGTATAGTAATTGTTTTAGCCATCTTGCTAAACAATGCCTTGTTTTTTTCAAAATCAGATGTGGTTACACCAGTCATGACAACCGTTATTATACCATTTGTACGTGCGGCCTGGTAAACCATTAACCGATTAGGCGCAACACCGATATAAATGACAGTTGTATACACCTTAAAGCCATCAATTACCGGCTCTTCCACATTTTTAGCAATACTATCAGTTATTACGCCGTTAGGAACAGCGGGTATATCCATGTACCGCAGTTCATTAATATTGGCTGTATTGTGCTCGGTGATCCACATCTGCGGGTCGCTGATCGTTTTAGGCTTAATTCCTTTTGGTGCATACCAATATGCACCCCTGGTTACACCAACCAGGTCGTAACCGGAACCGGCTGCATCAACCGTAAATCTTGCCAAAAAATTAAGCAGCTGGGTATGCACTTTTATATGCTTATCGTAGCGCACATTTTTTAAAAGGCTGGTATAATTTTCTTCTGTTTTTTTATCCGTTCCAATAAAACTGATCTCAATTAATACTTTAGATTCTCCGGCTTCAAAGAAGAATGTTAAGACAGTTGCTTCAGCGTTCTTCTTCTTATATAACTTACCGGTATAACCTTGTATACTAAATGATGTAGATGCATAAGCAGGTAGTTCTACAACTGCATAAGCCGGCATTTCAAGTACATTGATCTCTCCAGTTACCTGTGCGCTGTCGTTAAAAATTTCCACAACATTTATATTCTTTTTTATTGCAGAATTTTTACCAGGCTTGGTAATAAAAACCTTTGTGCCCAACATATTCATATAAGTTAGTCCTGTTGCTTTACTAAGACTATCTGCATATACCAAAGCATCGGTTTGGGCATAGCTTTGGTAAAAACCAAGTATGCCAATCAGCAGGGTAACCATTTTAATAACACGCATAAGCTTTAATATTTTTTTTCATTTATTGTTTCCAGGATATTGCAATAGCTGATATACCTGTCCATGTGTATACCCCCATCTTCAACTGCGGCTTTAACAGCGCAGCCGGGTTCATTTAAGTGCATGCAGTTATTAAACTTGCAATCATTGATCAAGGCACGCATTTCGGGGAAATAATGTGACAGTTCTTCTTTTGAAATATCAACCAGTCCAAGTTCCCTGATACCTGGTGTATCAATTATTTTTCCTCCCCCGGGTATATCAAACATTTCGGCAAAGGTGGTTGTATGTAATCCCTTACCGCTCCAGTCACTCACGCCCTGCGTTTTTAATTTCAGTTCCGGAAAAACTGCATTAATAAAAGTTGATTTGCCTACACCAGAATGTCCGCTTAATAAAGTCACTTTATCTTTCAGCAACGCTTTCACTATTTCTACGCCATCTCCTTTTTCAATACTCATAGATAAAACCTGGTAGCCAATAGCTTCATAAATACTTTTGACTTCAGCAAATTTGTCTTCTTCCTTTTTACGATACAGATCGCTCTTATTAAAAACAATGATAGATGGAATATGATAAGCTTCGGAAGTGATCAAAAACCTGTCGATAAAACCCTGCGATGTTTTGGGGTCTTTAAGTGTGGCAAACAATAGCGACTGATCTAAATTGGAAGCGATGATATGGTGCTGGTGTTTATTGGCCGGCGATGTACGGGTAATATAATTTTTACGTTTGCCTATTTCTGTAATGGTAACCGAGCCTTCCAGTTCATTTTCCATTTCTATATTAACCGAATCGCCAACTGCAATGGGATTGGTGCTGGTAAGTCCGTCAATTTTAAATTTACCCAATAGCCGGGCATTAAACTGGATGCTTTCATCATTTTTTACATGATACCAGTTGCCGGTACTTTTATATACGGTTGCATTCATTGGGGGCAAATTTCACGAAATAAAATGAATTACACTAATTAGGGAAATTTTCTAACCACTGTAAACTTCAGCAACAGTTTCAAAAATAGAATTGGAAGTTAGCTAAATGATTCAGGCCGCTCCAACGTCCCGATTCATTTATGGGAACTTCCTGAACACCGTAAACTTCAGCAGCATCTCCAAAAACAGCAATGCCAGTGCAGCAATAACAAAGGGAAAGAATTTTTCAGTGTATTTTGTGCGGGTAGATATTTCCACCTTTGACTTTTCAAGGCTGTTTATTTCATCATAAATACCGGTAAGGCCGGCATTGTCTTTTGCACGAAAATATTTACCGCCCGTTTCTGCGGCGATCTGTGTCAGCAATTTTTCATCAATAGATACTTTGCCATTCTGCATCACTACGCCCATGGGGGTATTCACCGGCTGTGGTGCAAACCCATCGGTACCCACACCAATAGTATACACTTTTACCTGGAAGGCTTTGGCGATTTCCTTGGCTGTTTGCGGGTCTATCAATCCGCCATTATTTTCTCCATCGGTTAATAAAATAACCACCTTACTTTTTGATTTGCTCGTACGCAGGCGGTCAACGCTGGTGCCAAGGCCCGAGCCGATAGCAGTACCATCTTCCAGTAAACCGTTGCGTATATTTTCAATGGCCGATATTAATACCGCATGATCGGTGGTAAGCGGGCATTGCGTAAAACTTTCGCCCGAAAAAATAACAATAGCAATGCGGTCTGTCAATCTTTTATTTACAAAATCAATGGCCACATTTTTTGCTGCTTCCAGCCTGTTGGGTGTTAGATCCTGCGCCGTCATACTGCCGCTCACGTCAATACACAAAACAATATCAACGCCTTCGCCTTCGGCATTCTGTTCTTCATACATGGTTTGAGGCCGGGCTATGGCTGCTATGATAAAAATGACCGCCAGTAACCTGCATACAAAGGGCAAATGCCTGAAACTTGTTTTCCAGGAGGATAACCCTTTGGCAGAAATATCTGACATGATAATGGCTCCCTGTCGTTTATTATTTTTTAAAGCGTACCAAACAATCATCACCGGTACCAGTATCAGTAACAGCAAAACCCAAGGTTGGCCAAAAGTTATATTTTTAAAGTAGTCGAAGAGCAAGGTCAGTTTAGTGGTTTAGATGTTTCAATTAAATTAATGGTTTCTTTTATTTTTTGCAGGCTGTCGTCACTTTCATTTGATAAAGGCAGGTATTTGGCAAACTTTACCGCATCAGTACAACGCAGTGCTGTGGCCAGGTTTGAAACAGCTTCTGCCGGCAAATTCATTTCCTTCATGTTTATTAAAAGGTCGCCAGTTGTTTTGTTTAACAGGTTTTTAGATTGCTTACGGCCCAGGTAGTTTTTAAATATGGCTGCAAGCTTTATATGATACAATCTTATTTCCCCTGCATCCTGCAAATTTAACTGCGCCAGTTTTTTTAATTCTTCCATCGCTTCATCAAAAGGCGAAAGTTTTGAAAGCGCTATTGCAGGTGCTGACTGCTTTCTCTTTTTAAAATACCGGTACAATAAATAAATCAGCAGCAGCAATAGTAACCCACCGCCAATAATATAGTACCAGAAATAATCGGTAATGGAAATAGTGATGATTGGCTTTATATCACGAAGTTCATTTGTACTGTCAGCCGCTGCGTAAGAAACATTTACATAAAAAGAATCGGTTTGCACAGTTTGGGGCGGTTGACCAGTGGCTTTGGCAAACTCAACAGGCAGGCCCGGAAACACCCACCTGCCCGAATCGAAACTGGTGATGGTAATAGTTTGTTCTATGGTTTTGGAATTGTCTTTAAAATTGGTGGTATCAGGCTTTCCTGTATCCACAATGTCAAAATGAGGAATGGAGTCGGGCATGACAAGCCACCTGTTTAAACTGTTTACATTAAGCTGTATTTCTGTAGGTTCAATATGGATTTTTATCGTAAGCTTTATCTGCTCTCCTATTAAAATATCTTTTTTATCGGTAATGGTTTGCGGTGTTTGACAAAAAATGAACTGCACGCAAAAACTAAAACAGATTGTTAATCCGGCATACATCAAATTCAAATAGATCTTTCTTTTCGTCATGTATACTTTCAATTAAGTCGTTGTTAGTTGATTGTTGTTCGTTGTCCGACCTCTATAAAAAATAGTCTTTCTTTTCGCACACGGTCAACGAATAACCGACAACGGTCAACCTCCTCTATATTCTGTTAATGAAAAATTTCTGCAATATTTTCACATAATCATCATCTGTACGTACATGCAATAACTCAGCGCCTGCTTTTCTGAAATAAGTTTTACTCAATTCACTCTGCTGCATAAAATGTTGCTGGTAATTGTAACGTACTACAGCATCATTACTGTCGATCCAGGCCGTTTTATTTGTCTCTGCATCCTGCACCTGCAACAGGCCGGCTTCGGGTAATTGCATATCCATCTTATCATACACCCGTATACCAATCACATCATGCTTGTTGCCTATCACTTTCAGATCATCATCATAACCAGTGGTTAAAAAATCGCTCAGTATAAAAGCAATACTTTTTTGTTTTACCGAGCGACTGAAAAATTTAATAGCATCATCCAGGTTGGTTCCCTGTTTTTTAGCTTCCACAGTTAATAACTCCCTTACAATATATAAAGCGTGTTGCCTTCCTTTTTTTGGTGGAATATACTTTTCTATTTTATCACTAAAGAAGATCACACCCACTTTATCATTATTGCTCACGGCGCTAAAAGTAAGCACAGCACCCATTTCCACGATCAGGTCTTTCTTTTGTTTGGCAACAGTACCAAATAAATTACTCGCACTTGTATCAATTAACAACATCACGGTCAATTCTCTTTCTTCTTCAAAAACCTTGGTAAAAGGGTGACTGAACCTGGCACTTACATTCCAGTCAATAAAACGCACATCATCACCGGCATAATATTCACGCACTTCTCTGAAGCTCATCCCTTTTCCCTTAAAAGCAGAATGATATTCACCCGTAAATAAATGCGTGGTGATCTTCCTGCTCTTAATTTCAAGCTCCCGGACTTTGCGTAATATTTCTTCAGTTGTCAGAACCATAAGAAGTTATTCATTGATCGTTGTTCGTTGACCGGCCTTTATTTCAGATCAGCTTTTTGTTTATAATTTATAAAGCCGTTTAAAACCTGCAATGCTTTTTCTAATGCAGGTATAATTTTATTAAATTCTTCTTCTGTTATTATTTCAACCATTACAGCAATATTCAGCAAGGTTTCCAATTCATATAAAGAACCCCTGGAAATATGCAAAAACTGCAACGTGTCTTTTTTATATTGTCTTCCTAATCCTTCTGCAATATTCGATGGCACCGAAACTGCTGCTCGTTTTGTCTGTGATGTTAAAGCGTAAAGTTCCTCTTTCGGAAATTTTTTGGTCAGCAAGTAAACCTCTTTAACTAATTGCATCGGATTTTTCCATGCATCTAAATCTTTATCCGTTTTCATAAATTAAATTTTGCATGAATCATCTTCGCACACGATCAACCAACAACGATCAACGGTCAACATGTCTTATGGCACATTTACTCCTCTTAAAATCTCATTAATAATTTGCTCTACATTCACATTTTCTGCTTCGGCTTCGTAAGTCAATCCAATACGATGACGCAGAACATCTTTACTGATACTTCTTACATCTTCGGGAATAACAAAAGCCCGGTTATTTAAAAATGCATACGCTTTTGCTGCCAGTGCCAGGTTAATACTGGCCCTTGGTGATCCGCCAAAACCTATCAATGGGGTAAGCTTAGGCAGACTATATTTATCGGGGTAGCGTGTTGCAAAAACAATATCCAGAATATAGTTCTCTACTTTTTCATCCAGGTAAACCTGTCGCACCAATTCTTTAGCGGTTAAAATTTCGCTGGTTGATGCAACCGGGTTTATCGGCGGAAAACTCAGGCCTAAAGTATTTTGACGGATGATCAGTTGCTCCTCCGACTTGCTTGGATAATCTACCACCACCTTCAACATAAAACGGTCAACCTGTGCTTCGGGCAAAGGATAGGTTCCCTCCTGTTCGATCGGGTTTTGTGTTGCCAATACCAAAAAAGGTTCGGGAAGTTTATACGTTGTATCGCCAATGGTTACCTGTCTTTCCTGCATGGCTTCCAGCAAGGCACTTTGCACTTTTGCCGGTGCCCTGTTGATCTCGTCAGCCAGAATAAAGTTTGAAAAAATGGGTCCCTTACGAACCATGAACTCATTTTTCGACTGGTTGTAGATCATCGTACCCACCACATCGGCGGGCAACAGATCGGGTGTAAACTGGATACGGCTGAAATCGGCATGTACCGCCTGCGCCAGCGATTTAATAGCCAATGTTTTAGCCAATCCAGGCACACCTTCCAGCAATACATGGCCGTTGCTTAACAGGCCAATCAATAACCTTTCGATCATGGTTTGCTGGCCAACGATCACTTTGCTTAATTCATCATTAATTCGGGTAACAAATCCGGATGCACTGGTAATTTTTTCGTTCAGCAAACGGATGTCTTCAGATGTTTGAACCATAGGTTTAATTTTTTTGAGCCCGGCCTTATTGCTTTGGTGAGCTTCATTGGCGTCGCACTCTTGTACAATATTTCTTTATTCGGCTTTAATGCTGTTTTATCAGGGCCCATTTTTGGGCAGGCTGCAAAATACGAACTATGCAGAACAAAAATTTAGCCGTTTTTATGAAGGGTGCAAAACTTTGTTAAAATCAATCTAACTTTAATAGAAAATTTATCATGATAGATCAACAGTTAATAACCACATCGAATTCGCTGGAAGGCTACCGCATTACCAAACACCTGGGCCTTGTAAGAGGCATAACGGTAAGAAGCCGTAGTTTATTGGGCAATATTGGTGGTGGTTTCCAGGCCATGTTTGGCGGTAAGATCAGCATCTATGTAGAGCTTTGCGAAAAAACCAGGGAAGAAGCTTACCAGTTAATGTTGCAACATGCCAATGAGCGTGGCGCTAACGCCATCGTTAATATGCGCTACGATGCCAATGAAGTGATGGCCGGTATTAATGAAGTGCTGGCTTATGGAACAGCGGTAGTGGTGGAAAAAATATAATCAGTATTTTTTTAATTACACGAATTTTTACGAATTAAACTAATTAAAACTGTACTAAACCAATTCGTGTAATTCGTAAAAATTCGTGTAATCAAATGCAACTCATATATTTCTAGCTCAGGTACTTTCCTACAATCGGCATTCTTCTCCCAACTCCAAAAGCCTTTGGCGAAATACGTATAATGGGACAAAACTGGTTACGTTTATATTCATTAACGTTTACCATTTTTAAAACACGGTCAACTAAAGCTGCATCAAAACCCTGCGCTTTAATTTCATTAGGACCTTGCCTGCGTTCAATATATTGGTATAATATTTTATCAAGAATTTTATAATCGGGCAATGAATCTGAATCTTTTTGTCCGGGCCGCAACTCTGCGCTTGGTGGTTTTGTGATGATATTATCCGGAATAATTTCGGTATTTCTGTTGATATATTTTGCCAACGCATACACCTGTAATTTATAACAATCGCCTAAAACACCAATACCGCCTGCCATGTCGCCATACAACGTACCATAGCCGGTTGCCAGTTCGCTTTTGTTGGATGTGTTCAATAAAATATAACCAAACTTATTGGCGATAGCCATTAGCAAATTTCCCCGTGTGCGGCTTTGTATATTTTCTTCGGCAATACTAAAAGGCAGATCTTTAAAAACAGGTTTCAGTTTCTTTAAAAAACTATTATAAATATTTTCAACCGGGATAATATCGTAAGGGTTTCCTAAGTTTTTACTCAATTTTTCTGCATCGCTTACAGAGTGCGTTGTCGAATATTGCGAAGGCATCAATACCGCTCTCACATTGTCTTTCCCCAATGCAACGCAGGCAAGTGCCAGTGTTACAGCACTATCAATACCCCCACTACTGCCAAGTATGGCTTTGGTAAAACCCATCTTGATAAAATAATCTTTTATACCCAGTACAATGGCATTATAAACCATTTCAATATTCAGATCTTCCTCCAAAAAAGCCGGGCTTAGTTCTTTATCGGGCATACGGCTTGCAGGCTCAATTATTGGCGCATCGATAGTTCCATCATCATTTAAAATAAAAGATTGAAGCGCTTCTTCAAAACGTGGCAACTCTCCACAAAGATTTGCTAACGTATCAAAAACAAGTGAAGCACCGTCGAAAACTATTTCTGTCTGACTGCCAACAGCATTGCAATAAAACAGTGGTAATTTGTATTTGGTTACATTCGATTTTATGGTTGCTTTGCGGTCTTCATCATGTGTATAATCAAAAGGCGACGCCGATAAATTGATCATTACATCCGGCTGCTGCTTCATCAATTCATCCATCGGGCAAACACGGTAAAGTGGGTTATCGCCCAGGTTCCAGATATCTTCACAAATAGTTACCGCCAATTTTTTTCCTTTAAATTCCATCACAGACCATTCATATGCCGGTTCAAAATAACGGTACTCATCAAATACATCATAGTTAGGCAGACAGGTTTTATGTGCAATGGCCTTCACTTCTTTTTGGTACAATAAGAATGCAGCGTTAAAAAGATCTTTGCCTTCTTTCACAGGATTACGATCAGGAGCGCCAACTAAAACGCCAATTGTATCGGCATGTTGTTTTATAATATCAATGGCTGCATAACTTTTATTGATAAAATCTTCAAACTCCAGGAAATCACGGGGAGCATAGCCGCAAACACTCAGTTCGCTGAAAACGATCAGATCTCCGCCCTGCTGCTTTGCCGTTTCTATGGCATCAATAATTTTTTGTGTATTGCTTTCAAAATTGCCGATGTGATAGTTTTGCTGCGCCAGGAAAATTTTCATAGTACAAAAATACGCCACTAATGGCACGAATTAACACGAATAAATACAAAAAAACAGCTTAAAAACAGATATTTGCAAAAACTTCTTTTTGTGCCATTCGTGGCAAAATCAAAAAATCATGAAATACATTTTTTCCATTATCACATTAGCCGTTTTATTCTCCTGTAGTAATGCAGATAAAACACCCGATGTTTCAAACATACAAGTTGAATTAACCAGCATGCGTTTTGAAAGAGACCTGTTTACTATTGATTCATCAAATTATACAGCCAACTTAGATAAGACAATATCCAGGTACCCGGGCTTTGGAGAGAACTTCCTGTCAACTATTTTAAATACTGATCCAAAATGGAGTGCCGATAGTGCTGCTGATTATGTACACGGCTTTACCACGGCATACAGGCATGTTTACGATACGGCAGAAATTGTTTTTAAAGATTTTAGCCCTTATGAAAATGAGATAAAGAAGGGGTTGCAGTTTGTGAAATATTATTTTCCTGCTTACAAAGACCGTAAAAGACTTATTACCTACATAGGTCCGCTTGATGGTTACGGCGACATACTTACCGATGATGCCATCCTGGTGGGACTGCAACATCATTTGGGCAAAAATTTCTCTTTATACCAATCAGCATTCGTGCAGGAAACATATCCCGACTATATCAGCAACCGGTTTGAGCCCGGTTATATTGCTATAAACTGCATGAAGAATATTGTAAATGATCTTTACCCCGAGAAGATGGATGACAAACCGCTGGTACAGCAAATGGTAGAAAAAGGAAAACGTTTATTTATTCTCAGCAAACTATTGCCAAAAACGGAAGAGTATAAATTGATCGGTTACACCAAAGAACAATTGAAAGCAGTATATGAGCATGAAGCGGCTGTTTGGGATCTGTTTGTGCAGAATAATTTTTTACAGACAATCGATAATAATATCATAAAAAACTACATAGGCGAAGGGCCAAAAACGCAGGAACTGGGAGAAGCATCGCCGGGTAATATTGGCAGCTTTGCAGGCTGGCAGATCGTAAAAAAATTCATGCAGAAAAATCCAAAAACAAGTTTGATAGAATTAATGGCTACGGATGCTGAAACAATTTTTCAGCAGGCAAAATACAAGCCTTAGCAAGTATAAAAGTATGTAGTAAATAAGCGGGGCTAAGCGGCCTGCACCTGTTGCAGGGCCTGTTCAGGTTTTTTACCCAGTTGTTTCATTACCCTGAAATGTGAGGCAACAGCTTCCGACATGGTATCGTATTTATTATAAGGCAGGTTAAACTCTTTAGCTTTTTCCATCACTATTTTACTGATCTCCGGATAATGCACATGGCTTACACGGGGGAAAAGATGGTGCTCTATCTGATAATTTAAACCACCAACAAACCAGGAAATAACTTTATTACCCATCGCAAAATTAGCCGTGGTTTTCATCTGGTGCTCAGCCCAGGCGGTTTCAATATGTTTTGATGCATCTAAGGGTACATGTTCAAATTCTGTATTTTCAACCACATGCGCCAGTTGAAAAACAAGCGACAAAATCAATCCCATTACTGCATTAAGCACTAAATAACCTACCAGCCAGGGTAAAAAACCCCATACCATCATTGGTAACACAATATAAAATGTAACGTATAAAATTTTTGTTACCCAAAAAATAATGTGATTTTTTGTGGTCATCTTCCAAGCATCTGTTGTAAAGATTTTATGCGAAAAATATTTGGTAAAATCCATTATATATATCCAGAAAATAGTTGATAAGGAATAAACCGGCAACAGGTACAGGTATTGAACTTTATGAGCCGGTACCCATTTTTGCGATTCGCAATGGCGGATGATGGGGCTTTTGGCAATGTCATCATCAATACCATCTACATTGGTATAAGTATGATGTATGATGTTGTGTTTTTGTTTCCATAGATAGGAGCTTGCCCCGAGCGCATTTAAACTCAATCCTAAAAAATCATTCAGTTTAGTATTGGTAGAATAACTGCCGTGGTTGGCATCGTGCATTACACTAAATCCAATTGACGCAAAAGCAATACCCAATACCACGCAACTTAATAATGCCTGCCAGTTGGTTAAAGGAGCAAAAATCAACAAGGCATACATAGCAACAGCAACAGTAACGAGGGTTATGGTTTTGATATACAACCTCCAGTCACCGGTCTTTTTAATTTTATTCGTTACAAAATATTCTTCTACAGAAGCTTTTAAACTTTGATAAAAATCGTTGTTGCTGTTTGAAAAAGTAATTTTTGCCATGGTTGATATTTACGGTTTTATCAGAACACTGGTTCTTTAACAGAATCACCTGTAGCTAAAAAATTTCAATTTGATTTTAGCTTGAGATTGCCTGTTTTTGAACGCTTAAAGGTAAGTTAAAATAAGGTACTAAAAGGTTAAATTAGTTCAGTTTAAAGGGAGCACACATATCAAAAGCAGGAATAACTGCATGGAAGGATTTTTTATTATTGATATTTTCCATAAGATAAGTGCCGTGCATTTTACCAATTTCTGAACGGAGGTTACATCCGCTCACGTATTGATAAGAGTCTCCAGGGTTAATTTGTGGCTGAATACCTACAACGCCTTCACCCTCAACTTCACGCAGGCTTCCGTTGCTATCGTGAATATACCAGTGCCTGCTTAACAATTTTACCGGAAATATATTGTTGTTTTCAATACTGATACGATAAGCAAACATAAATTCACTGTTAACAGGATTACTGTATTCAGGTTGGTAATATGTTTCCACGCTTATGGTAATACCTTCTGATATTTTAGAGATCATGCTTTGAATTTGAGATAAAACAAGGAAAAATAAAATCCTTTTTATG
>JBBRQF010000036.1:0-48039 GCA_038226715.1 Chitinophagales bacterium | reverse complement strand
TGCATATTTAATAGGTTCAGTACCGACGGCACTTATCATAAGCAGAAAGTTTTTCGGTATAGATATCCGGGATTATGGCAGCGGGAACATGGGTGCTACCAACACTTTCAGGGTTTTAGGGTCACGTTACGGTACTATGGTAATGGTCATTGATATTTTAAAAGGTATGGCCGCAGTGTTGTTGTATAATTTTCTTCCTTTTTATCTTAATCATGACCTGGAAAGAACGAACCTGATGCTGGCACTTGGTATTGCCGCTGTGTTGGGACATGTTTTTCCTGTCTTTGCTAATTTCAGAGGTGGCAAAGGCGTTGCTACTTTATTGGGAATGGTTTTAGCCATTCAACCGATAATTGCTATCAGTTGCATTGGTATTTTTGTTTTAGTACTTTATTTAACACGTTATGTTTCCCTGAGTTCTATATTGGCAGCTTTATCTCTTCCCATTTGTGTTTTGTGGATATGGAATGAGCATGAAGTACTATACCGAGTATTTGCATTAATAGTTGCACTGCTGGTTATTGTTACCCATCAGAAAAATATTGGCAGGATACTTCGTGGTGTTGAAAGCCGGATCCCGATCTTAAAACACAGGGACAGGCGGAAATCACGCAGAAACCACGATTAATTTAAACTTCCCCGTTTATATCATAAAATTTACTGTAATTTTTGTTTAATTACAACAAAAACCAAGATTGGTACGCCAATTGATTACCCAAGTTCATAAAACTCAAACTAAAATGAAAAAAATTATTACATTCCTGGCGGTAGTTTCCTTTTTTGCAGCCTGTACTACCAATGCTGTAACCGGCCGTAAGCAACTGGCTTTGTTTGGCGAAGAAACTTTGCAACAACAGGCTTTAACGGAATATCAATCTTTTCTCTCGCAAAATAAAGTAGTGAACAGCAGTTCCAATAAAGATGCTGAAATGGTTAAAAGGGTAGGCTTAAGAATATCCAGAGCCATTACAGATTATTATACCCAAAAAGGATTGGCGAGTGAACTTAATGGCTATAAATGGGAGTTTAACCTGGTAGATTCAAAAGAAGTAAATGCCTGGTGTATGCCTGGCGGCAAAGTGGTAGTGTATACCGGTTTGCTGGGTATTACACAAAATGAAGCCGCATTGGCTGTTGTAATGGGGCACGAAATTACCCATGCTGTAGCGCATCATGGAAATGAAAGAATGAGCCAGGGCGCATTAGCACAGGGACTGGAAATTGTGGGTAATATAGCCACGGCCAATAATCCAAAATATAATTCTTTATTTACCAGTGTATTTGCACCAACGGCACAAATTGCTGTATTGTTGCCCAACTCACGCAACCAGGAATATGAAGCTGATCATTTTGGGTTAAATTTTGCTGCCATGGCTGGATATAATCCAAATGAGGCCATTCCTTTCTGGCAAAGAATGGCTGCAGCGGCAGCGAACGGACAAAAGCCACCTGAATTTTTATCAACACATCCGGCAGATGAAAACCGAATAGCCAGGTTAAAGGAATTGATGCCTGAAGCACTGAGTTATTATAAGCCGGTTGGCAAATAATTTGTACATAGATATTTAAAAAAACTCCATATTTAATGGAGTTTTTTTATGCTAAAGCTTTTATCTGCCAAACTTATGATTAAATTTTGAATCGCTGGCTTTTACCCATCACAGAGAATATGCAGAATGGATTCTCAGCGCTAAAAAAGAAGAGGGCAAAAGCGCTTATTGATTACCATAGAAAAATTAAATCACGGAAAGAAAAATTTCAATGAAAAATAAAAAACATATTGTCGTATTATCAGGTGCCGGCATCAGTGCCGAAAGCGGTTTAAAAACTTTTCGTGACAGTGATGGCTTATGGAATGGTTATGATGTATATGAAGTTGCTTCACCGCAGGGCTGGCACAAGGATCCACAACTGGTTTTGGAATTTTATAATGCACGCCGTAAAGATGTAGCGGCAGCAATGCCTAATGCTGCGCATATTGGTTTGGCCGAACTTGAGCATGATTTTGAGGTTACCATCATCACACAAAATATTGACGACCTGCACGAAAGAGCAGGCTCAACAAAAGTATTACACCTGCATGGTGAGATATTTAAAATGAGGAGTATTGCAGGCGAGGATAATATCCTTGATATCCGCGGCGATATTAAACTCGGGGACATGGCGGCAGATGGTGAGCAACTTCGTCCGCATATTGTTTGGTTTGGGGAAGCTGTACCCATGATGGAAACAGCAACGGCCGTTTTAAAGGACTGCGATTATTTTGTTGTGGTAGGTACGTCTTTGCAGGTTTATCCTGCGGCATCGCTGCTGTATTATACGCCTGAATTTATTCCCAAATTCATTATTGATAAAAAGATTCCTGCAACAGAAAAAAAAAATAACCTGCATATTATTGAAATGCCCGCAACTGCGGGTGTGCAGGAACTAAGAAGAATTTTAACGGTTGGTTAATTTTTCTTTTCTTTGATGATATAATTAATCCTTATGTACGAATTTAATGATTATGGAGGCTCTGCGGTTATTGTTTTGCTGCTGCTTGTATTGCTTTTAATTCCAACCATTTTTTATTTTATCAGCTTACAAAAAGCACTGGAAGCGGTAAGTGAACAAAACAGGTTAATGCCACCCGGACAGGTATGGCTGTCATTAATTCCCATTTTTAATTTTGTATGGATGTTTTTTGTGGTGAACAGGATCGCAGGATCGTTTCAACTGGAATGTTACCGTTAAAATATTCCCACTAAAGAATTAAAACCCAGTTACGGAATTGGCAGTTCAAAGAATATTTTACGTCTTTGCAGCTTTATTCCTGTAATAGGGGGATTTGCAAATATTGCATTTATTGTATGCTGGATAATACACTGGGTTAAAGTAAACCAATATAAAAACCTGATAATCGCCAATCGTGATAATATGATCTTAGATGCTGAAAAAGGCATATTTCATCATTGATTTTTTAGTCCATCATTTCGGTAAATTGTATTCCTGCATTTTCCAGCTCTTTAAGTACGGGTTCATATATTTCTTTTCCGGTTGGAATATGCAAGCCTTTCAGCTTAATGGTTTCATCCAGGATCAGCTTTGCTGCAATGCCCAATGGTAATCCAACTGTTTTAGCCATGGCTGTACGCAGACTATCTTCACCTTTTACAACCAGGCAGCTTTTTAGCTGATGGGTTTTGTTGTCAAGTTCGTATTCAAATTCGTGCAGCATAACGATCATGTCTTTATCCGCCGGCGCCATCTTTAATTTTGTTTCTACCAAAAATTGTAAAATATCTGCTGATGTTTTTGCTGTTGCCGGAACTGGTTTGTCATCAAATAAACCCAGGTAATCTAACATCAGTTTATTGGCTTCATTCACAAAAGGTAAAATTGGTGCAGCCCATTTTGAAAAAATTAAACCGCTTACACTTATTGTTTCTGTTTCGTTTGTTAATCCCGCATGTACAACCGCATTCCAGCCTTTAAAAAAATCAACATGGCGCAACGTGGTTCTTAAAAAAGTGGCCGTATCGGGTAGTTTATAAGTTGGTATATAACTTAGTGAATCGCGGTTAGGATAAAATGCAAGATTCTTCAATCCGTCAAAAACAATTTCGTTAGAGCAATCAAACAGGTTATAATAACTGATGTTTTTTATTTGATCATTTTCTTTGTACACGGCGCCCGATTGTCCCGCCATCACAATGTTTCGTGGGTTCCAGCTTATTTTATAATGCCAGGGATTATCATCACTCCCGGGTGCAACTAATCCGCCACAATGACTTTTAAAAGAGCTTATTTTACCGCCCTTTGCTTTTACTGAATCAATGATCTTCATGGCACTCATGTGATCAATACCGGGGTCTAATCCCATCTCGCAGATGAACAATAATTTCCGGTTACTTATTTCATCTTTCAAACTTTTCATCTTATCATCTAAATAAGAAGCCGTTAGTAAATGTTTACGGTACTCTACACAATCTTTGGCAACCAAAAAGTGCAGGGCAGGGGGCATCATACTGATAACCACATGGGCTCTTTGTACCAGGTCGCCCCTTTGTTTTTCATTGGTAACATCCAACTGTACCGCCTCGGCAAATTTTGAATTGTTTGTCTTTAGCAGGATCTGTTCCCGGTTAGTATCTGCAATAATAAATTTCCAGTTATTGATTTCTGCTTCTGCAATTAAATAATCTATTAAAACCGTGGCCGATTTTCCGGCACCAATGAGTACAATCGTTTTCAAGTAAAATGTTTTTGGCAAGTTAAATGATTTGAGAAACAATAACCGCAGAGGCGCAAAGACGCAGAGAAATAAGATACCCAAAACTCAGCACCTCTGCGCCTCTGCGGCTAATTATAAAAGTTCAAAATATCTTCTCCACAGCAAGCCAAAATATGTGTAAAAGTACCCGCTAAAAACACCCTTTTTTATGCGGAATAACGGGCTAAAACCGGTACTTTCGCACACCGGTTATTACGGGGAAAAAATTATGGAAAATAACGACAATTTAAACGAAGAAAACCAACCATTGGATGGGGGTGATTTAAACAACCGCGGACGTATAATACCGGTTAATATTGAGGAGCAAATGAAGACTTCTTACATCGATTACTCCATGAGTGTGATCGTTGGACGTGCATTACCCGACGTAAGGGATGGCCTGAAACCTGTTCACCGCCGTGTTTTATATGGGATGAGTGAGTTGAGTAATACCAGCAACAAGCCTTACAAAAAATCAGCCCGTATCGTGGGTGAGGTAATGGGTAAATATCACCCGCATGGTGATAAAGCCATTTACGATACCATGGTGCGTATGGCGCAGGACTGGGCCATGCGTTATAAGATGATCGACGGACAGGGTAATTTTGGCAGTGAAGATGGGGATCCGCCGGCTGCTATGCGTTACACAGAGGTACGTATGCAAAAGTTTGCCGAAGCCATGCTGGAAGATATTGAGAAAGAGACCGTGGATTATCAATTAAATTTTGATGACTCATTGAAAGAACCGATGGTTTTACCAACGCGTATTCCGCAACTGCTGGTAAACGGAAGCAGTGGTATTGCCGTGGGTATGGCCACCAACATGATGCCACATAACTTAAGCGAAGTTATTGATGGCTGTATCGCTTATATTGAAAATAAAGAAATTACCTGCGAGGAACTGATCAAGTATGTAAAAGCCCCTGATTTTCCAACCGGTGGTGTTATTTACGGTTTTGAAGGTGTTAAAGAAGGTTTATTAACCGGGCGTGGCAGGGTAGTGCTAAGAGGTAAAGTAGATATTGAACTTACCAAAACAGGCAGGGAAAAGATCATCATCACCCAGGTGCCTTACCAGGTTAACCGGGATATGCTAACCGCCAAGATCGGCGACCTGATTAACGATAAACAAATTGAAGGCGTATCGGATGTAAATAATGAGAGCAATAATAAAGAAGGTACCCGTATTGTAATTGATTTGAAAAAAGATGCGGTGGCACAGGTAGTTATTAATCATCTTTACAAACAAACAGAATTACAAACATCGTATGGTGTAAATAATGTGGCTTTGGTTAGAGGCAGGCCGAGGATATTAAACCTGAGAGACCTTATCAGCGAATTTATTTTGTTCAGGCATGAAGTAGTAGTACGCCGTACGCAGTTTGAATTACGCAAGGCTGAAGAGCGTGCCCATATTTTAGAAGGTTATATCATTGCGCTGGACAACCTGGATGCGGTTATTAAACTCATCCGTGAATCAGCTACACCAAACATTGCACAGGATGGTTTGATGACTAATTTTGGTATGAGTGAGATACAGGCAAAAGCTGTACTGGAACTTCGTTTGCAAAGGTTGACCGGTATGGAGATCGATAAGATCCGTGCAGAACATGCTGAAATCATGAAGGTGATAGAACACCTGAAACTGATCCTTGCCAATGAAGATATGCGTTACGATATCATCAAAACAGAATTGTTGGAAGTAAAAGAAAAATTTGGTGATGAGCGTAAATCGGAGATCGTTTATGTAGGCGACGAAATAAATATGCTCGACCTGATTGAAGATGAAGATGTGGTGGTTACCATCTCGCACCTCGGGTATATAAAACGTACTTCGGCAGCAGAATATCGCCAGCAGCGCCGTGGTGGCCGCGGTGCCAAGGGCAGCAGCACCAGGCAGGAAGATTATATTGAAAAATTATTTGTAGCCAGCACACACCATACCTTATTATTCTTTACAGAAATGGGCAGGTGCTTCTGGCTAAAAGTGTACGAGATACCTGAAGGCGATAAAACCAGCAAGGGCAGGGCATTACAGAACATGATCATGATTCCGCCAGATGATAAGGTAAGAGCTATCATTGATGTGAAGAATTTTGATGATGAAGAATATGTAAACAACCACTACATTTTATTGTGTACCAAACAGGGTATCATCAATAAATCAAAACTGAAAGATTTCAGCCGCCCACGTACAAATGGTATTAACGCCATTACCATTAAAGATGGCGACCAGTTACTGGAAGCCAAACTTACTGATGGTAATTGCGAGATCATGATGGCCGTTAAGAGCGGCAGGGCTATTCGTTTTCCTGAGCAGAAAGTACGACCAACAGGCCGCGGTGGTATTGGTGTAAGCGGTATTGATGTTGATGATGCAACAGATGAAGTGGTGGGTATGGTTTGTGTTAATAAAGAAGATAAATCAAAAACGGTGTTGGTGGTAAGTGCCAACGGTTATGGTAAGCGTACTTTCCTGGATGATCCCGAAACGGGGGAAGCCAATTACCGCATCACCAACCGTGGTGGTAAGGGGGTAAAGACCATTAGCGTAACTGCTAAAACAGGTTCGTTGGTTGGATTGCTGGCCGTTACTGAAGCAGAAGACCTGATGATAACCTGTGTAAGCGGTGTCACCATTCGTATGCCGGTTAACCAGATAAGTGAGCAGGGCCGGGCAACACAGGGTGTTAAGCTGATACGTGTTGATGAAGGCGATGAAATTGCAGCTATTACACAACTTGATGAAAAAGAGGTTGAGGAAGCCATTGTTTTGGATGAAGATGGCAACCCGCTTGTTACCGACATTGCAGTTGAAGGAACCGAAAGTACAGATACTGCAACAGAAGAAAATGATTCAGCGGAACCGGCTGAAAGTTGATAAGCATGAAATAAATATTTTCCCTTTGGGAATAGTTTTGCCACAGCGGCACGGAAGCACAGAAAGATACAATTTAAATTCTGTGCTTCTGTGTTTAGGTGGCAAACTTATTTTACCAAAGGCTATATCATCATTTCAATAAAAAATAATGGCATTTAATTTAGATAATGTTGCAACACAAACAGGCCGCATCGCTATTGTAACCGGTGCAAACATTGGTTTGGGGTATGAAACCAGTCTTGCCCTTGCCCAAAAAGGAGCAACCGTAATTATGGCTTGCCGGAATATTGAGAAAGCGGTAAAAGCAAGACTACAAATTTTACAACAGGTACCAACTGCACATGTAGAGATCATGCAAATTGATTTAAGGAGCCTGCAATCTGTTCGTGATTTTGCAACAGCATACACAACCAAATATAACCGCCTGGATCTGCTGATAGAAAACGCCGGTTTAATGATCCCGCCATTTGCAAAAACCAAAGATGGTTTTGAAAGCCAGTTTGGCGTTAATTATTTAGCGCATTTTCTGTTAACCAATTTGCTTTTTCCCTTGCTTAATAAAACAGCAGGGGCCAGGATTGTTACTTTAAGCAGTAATGCACACAGAACCGGCAGAATAGATTTTGAAAACCTGAATGCCGAAAAAAATTATTCCAAATGGGGTGCTTACAGTCAGAGTAAATTAGCCTGCCTGATGTTTGCTTATGAATTACAGCGCCGTTTACTAAAAGCAGGCAGCCAGGTAATAGCGGTATCAGCACATCCTGGTTTATCTAATACCAACCTCTGGCAAAACTTTCCGAAAATAATTTACAATATGTTACTTCCTGTAACGTCTTTATTTATGCATGCGGCGGATAAGGCAGCATTGCCAACATTGATGGCTGCTTTGGATGACAATGTACAAGGCGGCGAATATTTTGGGCCAACAGGTTTTAAAGAATTAAAAGGGGCGCCAGGAATCGTGGCATCAATACCTGCATCTTATGATGAAGTAGTGGCTAAAAAATTATGGGAAGTTTCGGAATCCTTAACCGGGGGAAAATTTATCATCGCATAAAAGCGAATAATACTATTATAAAGATGAACAAACAGTTTGGTGCAAAGATTTCTTTTTGAATTATGATAACGGTCTGCCAATTTAAGCAGACCGTTTTTTATAAGATTATTTTAGTGATTTTAAAACAGCCATTATAATCATCAGCAGCGAAATTGCAAATATTAATTTAGCCATGGCTTCGATAATTCTTATTATATTTTTCATTTTTTTAGTTTTTATATTGATAAAATTCCAATGTTTCTATAAGAAGCATGAGGATATCTTGAGAGGTTATTCTACCAGGTGAGCCCCGGGGTAATAGGTTAACAAGTCTTTCTATTGCTCTTACTCTATTTAACATAATGTTAATTATAAGTAAGTCAAGAAAGGCTGAAATTCAGTCTGGTAAAGGCTATTGTTAATTTACATAAAGAGCCGGCTATTGAGCCAGCTCTTTATACAGTATCATAAAATCCAGTTTTTTACTTTTTTATCGAATCATCAAATGCGAAACCCTGATGGTTTTACATTTGTGCATATAAAAGTTGACAGGGTTGAAATAAAAAGCGGTTCCGTGCTTAAATAAAAGTTCCGTTAATTGCAGAAATAAATAACAAACACAGCATGAAAAAAAACTGGCTCCTGCATCCGATAATTTTATCCGGACAAACTGTGGATCTGGTACCGTTGGAAAATGAACATTTGGAAGCCTTGTATGAAGTGGCCAGCGATAAAATGCTTTGGGAACTCATTCCGACAGACTGTTCAGACAAAGAAACCTTTACAAGGGTTTACCAGACAGCTTTATCCGAGAGGGAAAACGGTAAAGAATACCCATTTGTAATTTATCATAAGCCAACAAAGCAGCTTATAGGCTCAACCCGCTTTTTTGAGATATATCCTGAGCACAGGAAATTAGAAATTGGTTGGACCTGGATAAAAAAAGAATTTTGGGGAACAACGGTAAACCTGGAATGTAAGCTTTTACTCTTAACGTATTGCTTTGAAGAATTAAAGACCATCAGAGTACAACTTAAAACAAAAGATACCAATACCCGCTCCCGCAAAGCTATAGAAAAGATCGGCGCCAGCTTTGAAGGTATACTGCGCAAAGATAAAATACAGGATAACGGAATATCCAGGAATGCCGCTTATTTTAGTATACTCGATGACGAATGGCAAACTGCGAAAGAAAAAATATTATTACAACTTAATGAGAAAAACAGAGAGCGTTAGCGTTAAAATGCCATTTATTTTCTATGCCTTATTATTTATTCCCCTTTGCTTTTTGCTTGAAGGTATCAATATTTTTATTTGGCTCCAATCCATCTATGGCTTTCTTCATAGCATCCTGCTGCTCTTTTAAAACCTGCGCTTTAGGCTTTATAGATACCAGCCTGATGTTATACTGAATTTTATCGCCGGGTTTTATATAATCGGGCATTTTTTTCTTTAAGTGATCATACAGGGCCTGAGCATCTACAAAACAAATAATACTGTCACCGGATGTCATCAGCTTAAGGGCATCCATAATATCGCCTTTAAAAGCAGGCTTACTTAAACTGAATGCACCGGGCTTACCTTTATTTAAACCGGCACTGCTGTACATAAACCTGTTGTTACAAATACCGATCATACGCAACATTACATCATCACCCACCTCCGGGTGCAATGTGCCAGGTTTATCTTCTATAAAAACATATTGCAGGTTGGGGTTGATGGTAGTAAAATTATAAACATTCCTGGCTGCAGGTGCAGCAACCGTTTTTGGAATTTGCGCTTCTGCAAATAAACTAATAAAGCAGGCAGCTAAAAGGAAAGTAAATCTTTGATACATGTTTACCGGTTTTTAAAGCAGGTACAAAAATAAAGATATTAAAACTAAAACCCCAACAGGCGAAAATCCAATTTAGTTTGTAACCCGTCTTCCACAAGCTCAGGCTGACAACTTTTCAAAGTACGACACTAACGAAACCCCTGCTTCTAGCCTATGTCTTAAATCATGCGACCAAATGCCTGTATGCTGCGACGTACAGGCAACCCGGTTTTTGGCAGCCTGATAATGACCGGGTTTAATAAACTCAGATTTCCGGCTTATCCAAAATTTACAAAAAACATAACTTAGTGTAAAAAATAACCCCATTTGAAATTCCTGAAAAAAATATTCCCTATTTTCAATACAAAAAAGCAAACCTCAAATATTTCTGAAGAAAAAGATGAGTTGATCGGTGTATGGGAAAATGACCTGGATGATGGAAGTGGCTTGCATTATATATGGGGATGGTCATTTCAGTTTAATGAAGATAGTACAGGTAACTATACCTATTGGAATGAGCAAAAAATAGAAAATGAAATTAAGTTTTCCTGGTGCCGGATAGACCAGCATTCAGTTAAAGTAAAATATGAGGATGCTGATAACTGGACGATCATTGAATATTCGCTACAGGTTGTTGATGCGCCTTATGCGGGGAAATTGATGAAATTAACTGATAAAAATTACGTGTCAACTGATTTGGCTAAGGAAGGTTTTTGGGGCTGTGTTGGTGCAATCTTTAAAGTCATATAAACAAATATAAATGCCTATGCAAAATTTCAACATTTAAATAAACGCATAAAACAGCAATGGATAAAATAAAAATAAGAACTGCAACCAATAGCGACCTGGAAATGCTTCTTGAATTTGAACAGGGAGTAATTGCGGCTGAACGTCCTTTTGATGTTACATTAAAAGACGGTAATATAAATTATTATGATCTGCCGGCAATGATCAACGCTGACCATATAGAATTGATAGTTGCAGAAGTTGATGGTATGGTTGTAGCATCGGGGTATGCACGGATAGAAGAATCTAAATTGTATCACAAGCATCCTCAACACGCCTATCTTGGTTTTATGTATGTAAGGCCGGCATACAGGGGAAAAGGAATAAATAAAAAGATAATAGAGGCCCTGCAAACCTGGTCATTAACTAAAAATATAAACGAATTACGACTGGAAGTATATTTTGATAATTTGGCGGCAATTAGCGCATATAAAAAAATTGGATTTTCAAGTATCATGATTCAAATGCGGCTTGGCTTGTAAAATTCCGACAGTCGGTGACCTTAAACAATCTGTAATACGCCCAAAGTATATCACCCACTACGCATAATTATTCCTGTTTAACTTTGCGTAATTAAAAAATTGATGTGCATTTATTTTATTCAATGTCTTTAAAATCTGATGTATGAAAAAAATACCATTATCTGTATTGGACCTGGCTGTAGTTTCAGCCGGTGGTAATGCAGGTACAGCCATAGCAGGAACCGTTTCAACCGCACAACATGTAGAATCATTGGGCTATAACCGTATCTGGATGGCAGAGCACCACAACATGGAACATATTGCCAGCTCTGCAACAGCGGTGTTGATAGGCCATGTTGGCGGCAAAACAAAAAGCATTCGTGTAGGTTCCGGTGGTATTATGCTTCCCAATCATAGTCCGCTGCAGGTGGCGGAGCAATTTGGAACCCTGGAAACTTTTTACCCCGGTAGAATTGACCTGGGTTTAGGAAGAGCCCCGGGTACTGATCAGTTAACGGCCTTGGCATTGCGTCGCAATCATATTGAAACTTCACAGGATTTTCCGTTGGACGTAAAACAACTGCAGACTTATTTTAGTAAAGAAAATAGTAATGCCAAAGTGAGGGCATTCCCCGGAGAAGGTTTGGATATACCGGTCTGGATATTGGGCTCCAGCACCGATAGCGCATACCTGGCTGCAGCGTTGGGATTGCCCTATGCCTTTGCCGCAAATTTTGCGCCAGCCCAATTTCGCATGGCAATTGATATATACCGTAAAAATTTTAAACCCTCCAAACAGTTGGCAGCAGCTTATGTGATGGCCTGCGTAAATGTGATCGCTGCCGATACTGATAAAGAAGCGGCATTTCTCTCAACCAGTTTACTCAATATGTTTATTGGCATAATTACCAATACACGAAAACCCCTGATGCCACCCGGCGAATTACCTGCTGCTTATGATTTACCGGAAGTGCAGGCTACCATCAATAATATGTTGTCCTGTACTTTTACGGGCAGCAGGGATACACTGCGTAACAGCCTTTCGGCCTTTATTGAAGAAACAGGCATTGATGAGTTGATGGTCGCCACCTATATTTATGATATGGCTGCAAAACTAAAATCGTTTTCGATATTGTATGATGCGCTGGGAATACTGTAAATTAACCTTCACTTTGCGCCCATATTTTTTTGTTATCTTGTATCTAAATATTGCTGATGCCTATTATACAAAAAATCAGGAATTTCCTTAATGAAGATCATTAAAAAAACCGGTAAAATAATTTGGGGGATTTTTCTGCTGCTGATCATCAGCTTCATCATTTATCTTAACCACGGTTTGTACTATTCTCCCCGTTTTGCTACAATTGAAAAAGATGAAGTGAATATTGACCTGCTCAGCCAGTTACAGTTTTTAAAAGTGCAAATGCACAAAGGAGCGGCTGATGATATGCAAAAATATTACCCAGAAGGATTTGTTTTTATGCATGCGCTGTACGGTTTATCCTGGTGTGAGTTGCTAAAATATGTTGATAAGGACTCGGAGCTTTTTAAAGAGGGCCATAAAGAAATTCAGTTTTCGTACAATGAAATAAATGCAGAAAAAGGAAGAAGTACTTTTCAGGAGCAGCTTGCATTACCCTATGGTGCTTTTTATATTGGCTGGAATAATTATTTATTGGGAAAAAAAATAGCAGTCGAAAGACCTGCTGACCGCGACAGTGCAGAAATAAGATCCTATGAAACATCCTGTATTACGATCGCTGCTATTATTGATTCGTCTCCCTCACCCTACCCGGAATCTTATAAAGGTTATGCCTGGCCTGCAGATGTAAGTGTTTGTATTGCCTGTCTGGCAAATCATGACAAGATTTTTAAGCCGGAATATGCAGCAGGCATAGCGTTGTGGATATCAAAAGTTAAGCAGTTTACCGATCCGGATGGTTTAATGCCATATGCTTTTGATCCGGTAAATTTACGGGTAACAGAAAATGCGAAGGGCTCTTCGCAAAGCCTGATTCAGAATTTTTTATTTGAAACAGATAGTAGTTTCTGCAGCCAACAATTTACAATTTATAAAAAACTGTTTTTAGATTCACGGGCAGGCTTGCCGGGCATACGGCAATACAAAAAAGGAAGTAAAGGCCAGGGCGATGTTGACTCCGGCCCCATCATTTTTGGGATCGGCGGCCCCGCCTCTATTGTTGGTTTACGCACCATGTGCTTAATGAAAGAAAATGAAACAGCTATTGGATTAAGGAACAGCATTGAAACATTTGGTTTTACTACAGGAAACGATAAAGAAAAAAAGTATTTGTTTGGCAAATTACCAATGGCAGATGCGTTTATCTGTTGGGCAAATTCTACGGAAGTAAATGGGGTAACAAAACTTGCTGCAGGTAAATACTGGCGGATTAAATTTCAGTTGTATTCATTACTGTTTTTATTACCTGTACTATTTTTGTTTTTGAGGTTGATCGGTGTTAAATTCAGGAGGAATAAGCATTTGTAAAATTATTTACTAAAAATAAATTAATGATATGGCTACAAATATTTCTACCATTACCATAAATGCTTCGCCGCAGCAGGTTTGGGATACCCTTACAAAACCAGAACTGGTAAAGCTTTGGCAATTCGGCAGTGAACTGCACACAAACTGGCAAACGGGCAGCGATATAAGATTTATAACCCGCTGGGAAGACAAGGTATTTGAACAATGGGGTAAAGTGTTAACGGTAACACCGTGCGAACTTATAAAGTATAGTTTGTTTGCTGCAAGGCCGGGGCTTGAAGACAGGCCTGAAAACTATTTTATCATGAACTATGTTTTAACGCCCGGAGCTGGGCATACAACTCTTGAAATAATACAGGATGACAACAGGCCGGGCGCAGTGCAGGAAGCGCCACAGGGCGAAGAGAATCCTGTTTTGCAGGAATTAAAAAGAATTGCAGAAAGCGGTTCAGCCGTTTAATGCGTTGCTGTAAAAAAAACAGATGCCGCTTCAATTGTGAAAATGCTTCGTAAAAGTTATTGGACCGGATAATGAAAAACGTACCATTACGGTGCCAGTTTTATTTTGCATTGAGCTATTTAAAATATTATATAATTATCCCGGTTTTTGTTTTACAAACCGGGATCTTTTTAGCAAGCTGCTGCACCGGCAACCATTTATTTGAATTCCAGGGTAAAATCTAAGACTGCGGAAATAGCCGCCAAAACAGGCCCGAAGCATATTTTACTAACATTTTACAGCTTATTAACTTTGTAATCTGTTTCAATTGCCTTTAAAACCTTAAGTTTGCCCTAAACGAACCCCTGATGGAATTAAAGTATGTAAAAAACATACAGTTTACAAGACTGATAAAATGTGATGGACAGTTAAAAGAATTCAATTTCAGAAAATCAAATGGTAAACTGGAAGGCCCCTTTACTGTTGATGTAATTGATGCCAGGGCAAACCGCATCATTTTCAATATGGAAATGGTTGATGGCAACTGGAAGATCACCACCGAAAATTTACCTGTCTGGGTTATGGAAAGTGAAAAAGATTTCCACGAAATAATTGAAGAAGAATTTAAGTCGGTATAATAAATTAGAAAAGCATTAAAACGAAAAAAGCTTTTGTTCCATGAACAAAAGCTTTTTTTTATGTTAAAGTGGTTTTAATTAAAACTCAGCAACAACAGTAATTTTAGGTTCTTTAGCAACCTTGCCTGCTGCAATAGCTCCGCCATTTACTTTATAATCGTCCAGTTTAATGCTGAAATCTGAACTTGTCTTTACAGATTTGCCTGATACGGTGATCGTTCCTTTTGCGTCAGTAGCTTTAGTAACTCCGTGAATAGTAAGGTCACCAGTAACATTAACAGGATAAACACCGTCCTTATTGAATTTTACGTCTTTCAGGTTAACAATACTTCCTTTAAAAGTTGCAGTAGCAAACTGGTCACTATCCATCCAGCCTGTGCTGTTAAAATGCTCCTGGATCTTTGGGTTCGCAAACGTAAAACTCTTTACTGTAGCTTCAAAAGCTATGGTACCGCTTTTTGTATCAAGCGATGCAATAACTGTTTTGTTTTCGGCTTTGGGTAAAGCATCCAGGCTGGTTGTTGCATCAAAATTAATGCTGGCCGATGTGGTTGTTTTCTTTTGTGCAAAAAGCAAACCTGTTGCCAGCACTAATGCCAATGATAATATTGTTTTTTTCATTTTTGTTTGATTTTTATTTTTAGGTTTAAATTATTTGTTTACGGCACAGCGTTTAAAAGTAATGTATTCAGTTTCCAGTATATTGCTGAAAGATCCGTTGCTGCAACTGCCTTTAATTGATACCTTATCCCCTTCCTTCATCTGCTTAGCCTCGTTGAGATGTTGTTGTTGAAATGCAAAAATGATATAGGCTCCGTTATTGGCCGTGTCGATCATTTTAATATTCATGGTTGTGTCAGCAGGTTCAATAGCTGATACAATTCCGTTAACCACAATGATCTTTTCTGAATATTTTTTATTGGCACCGGTCATATCCTGCCTGAACTCTTTTATAAAATCAATGGCATTAACCGTATAATCAGCCTTAACATCTTTGGTATCTTCGTATTTTAAAGTAAAGAGATACCAGGTAACTCCACCAGCGGCCAACATAATCACAAATAATGCCAACAGCCATTTTTTATACCGCTTGTTTACTTTTGTTGTTAACATAATTGAAAATACGTATAAATCGTATATAATGAATCGCAAATATACAGTGTTTAAACATTGAACGTACAGCCGGCAACTCCTATTTAACCGGTAAGTTGTTAATTTTTTATTATTAGATATAATTTTACTGCTCCTTACATTCCAAAAGGAAAACTATTTGGCAGGCAATTTGTTGAGGTGATATTATTTAACGGCAATTGTAAATCCCAAACACTATTTTCGCAATAAACAGCAGGCATTTGAAAATTTGTACACAGGCAGCTCTCTTAAGGTTAATTAAGCCGGTTATTATAGCATATATCCTGTTTATGGGTATGCCTGCACTTGCTGATGCATCCGGTTCAGCAAATGTAAAACAAGATGGCCCGGTAACTTCTACACAGCAGCAGGCTATTGCCTATGTTGAAAAGATCAGTGAACTTAAACCAAGTACATACTGGCCCAATATAAAACCTGCCCTGTTTCTAAAAAATTTAAAAATAAATATTCATAACCCAATAAGTATTTATCCCGGGAGCGGCACAAATTTTTGCGGTTATGGAGCATTAACATACCTTTTTTTACAGGATGATCCATTGGGTTACGCTACATTATTAATGCAATTATACCTTGAAGGAAAAGCAAAATTCCGGAATATTTTATTTGACCCCTCACCTGCCATAAAACAGCAAGCGGGCGATCTTAAATACAAGGGTCTGCTTGATATTAACCCTGCAGAGCAAATGTGGTTCTTGAGCCTTGCTGATCATTTTAAAGGCTACCTGAATATGTTTAACAGGCGTTTTGATCCGGGTGATGAAAACCGTTTCTGGGCCTCGGTTAATTATGCCAAATTCAACCGGATGACCAGGGAGTTACTTCATTATGATTCGGAAGCAATAGGTGCCGACCTGATGCGGCCACGGGTAAAAAATTTATACAATTATATCAATGAAAGAATGAAAACCGGTACTGTAGTGCTTTTCATAAATAACCGCATCGTTCACAAAAAAGATCATATCAGGATTAAATTGGGTGTTCCCACACATTTTATTGTTGCCGAAAAAATAAGTATCCAGGATGATGTGATCACATTTACCTATTGGGATTATGGCCATAAAACGCAATTGCAGGTATCAACAGCTTTTTTTAAAAGGATTGTTTTTGGTATAACCTGGTTTACAAAAAAAGAAGCAAATATTGAATAAGCATAACAGCATATTATTTATAGTATTACTATCAGGATTATTTTTTTCCTGCTCACCAAAAAATATTTCAACAAAATATTATTACGAAAATGAAAAAGTGCTCGACAGGATCGAGGAATCTTATAAAGCATTGTATCCTCAGGGGCCATTTAATATTGGGTTTACCGATCGGGATTTTAAAACTATTTCGCTGGAGATCATTACAGATACGCTGAGTTATATTTATGAATTTGGTATAGATGAACCCCGCCTGGCCGATACACTTACTGCCTATAATTTAAATGCTGCAAAGATCAACACCCTGATCAGGCAAATGCATGATATCCGCTGTACCTGGATCAATCATACGGATTACTATGTTGATGAAAAAAAGCAAACGCTTATCCTGATGTCGATTAAACCGGTTGCATTGAAATCCCTTTTCTCCTATGCAAAATATTATGTACTCACTTATTTTCCGCAACCGCAATATTTCGACAGTGAAGGGAGGTTACTGGATAAAAGTAAACTACGCAGGCTGCGCAAAATAAACGGCGAGGTTTTTAAGCGGATCAATAGTAAGGTCTGCTATTCGGTTACCGGGCACTTCAGGTAAATGGGTCAGTCCCCTATTTAAATTTTAAGAATAGCATCTTAACCGCAAACAATACAATCAAAAAACTCATGGTATATCTTACCCACCGTTGATATTTTTCGTTCTTAAAAAAAGATTGCGATGCAAACCCTGCTACATAAACAACCATACAATTTGTTATAAAACTGCACAACATCTGTATACCGCCCAGCCTCAGGTTTTGAAGCAGTAAATGCCCTTGTTCCGGATGCATGAACTGGGGTAATACCGAAAAATATAAAAACATAGCTCCGGGATTCAACAGGTTGCCTATCAATCCTTTTACATAAAATTTTCCCAACCCTTTATTTTCAGTTACGCCGGTACCAGTCTTCCAGGTTACCGTTTTGAGGTTGGTAATGGCGAGATAAACCAAATAAGCAATGCCGCAATAACGCAATACATCCAGTGCATGTGGCATGGCAATAAGTATAGCCGTTAATCCCAGGGCAATTGCGGTAATATGCACAACAAAAGAACTGGCAATGCCTGCAACTGTTGCCCAGCCCGCTTTGCGGCCGTATTCAAACGTATAGGTAAGATACAGCATCATGTTAGGCCCGGGCGTTAAAGCAAAGCCAACAACAAAGCCAATATAAATAAGGAGTTCATTAAACGACATGAGGTTCGGGAATTTTCTTACATGGTAGCAGCATACCGTTATTTGTATTCAAAATATATTTCAGTGGCGCCATAGCCATACTGTTGACTGTACTGGTTTACAAAAGATTTTACTTCGCGTTTTAACCGCAGTAAATCATGTATCTCATCACGGAGCTTACCAACACCTACGCCATGGATGATGGTCAAAGAAGGCTGATGATGTGCCACCGACAGGCCATAATATTTTTCAAACGCTTCCAACTGGATGGTTAGTATTTCAAAATTGCTTAAGTGTTTCCAACTGTCAGTTAGTTTTTCAATATGCAGATCAACTACTGTCCTGGCGGGTTCTATATTTTGCCTGATCTTTCCGGCATCATAAACCCGGTAACCCGCATTGCCCAGCCTGCTCAGATCAACTTTTTCTTCATCTACCTTATCCGGGTAATCTTCCAGCAGCACATACCCAAAAGACGGTTCATTTTTTAATTGTATCTCTTCAATCTTTTTAAATAACTGCTTTGCTTTTAATTTTAAAGAGGTTTCAAAATAAGGTGCTTTCTTTTTGTCGGGTTCTTTTAAGGCAAATTCAAATTCAAACCGCGGACTGTCGCTCAGGTCTTCAAACTTCACATCGTGCAGGTAAAAATCGCTCAGGGCTTCAATTGTATTCTTTAACTGGAAATCAGTTTCGCCGCCGATCATTAAATTGTAGGTAAATGTATAAGCTGTTTCATTTTGATTGATCAGGTAGAGTTTGAATTTTTCTACAACATCATCATCAAAAATATCCTTATCAAAAACAGGAATAAAAGAAAGCAGCACACCATTTCCTTCTTTTGTTTTTGGCCTGGCTTTTTCTTTTTGTACCTGGTCGATGAATACTTTCTTTTTTTCAACCTTACGTTGTTCTGAGAACATCTTAAAATAAGGAAAATCTATCTGGTCGTTATAGGCAGGGAATTTAACGCCCTTCACTTCGATCATCACCATTTTTTCATTCATGATCTCCAGCACTTTGCCTTCCTCTTCGGTAAGCAGCACTATAATTTTATCTCCGGGTTGGTATTTCATATACTTGTTGCTGTTTGTGCCTTTAATTAAAAGCGCCGCACAAAGGTACAAAAGTACAAGTGTGCGACGCAACGATGTTGATTAAAGTTAATAAAGCAGGGCTCAAAAAAATAATACTGTTATAGCATGCCCTCCTTTTTTGGGGCAAGCTTGCTGTTCTTATAGCTGTATAAAAAATAAACCAGCAGGCCAATGATCAACCAGGCTACAAATCTTATCCATACGATGTATGTTTCCTGGGCCATTAAATAAAAGCAACTGATGAGGCCAAGTACCGGTATGAGTGAAAAATTACGCAGAAAGGTAAATACTGTTACAATAATGGCTACCAGCCAAAAGAGCAACATAGGCAAACCATCTACGGTAAAAAGATTTTTAAAATGTTCGGGTGCATAAACAGCAATAATAGCAATGGCTGCAAGCAACATAGCCGGAATGATATATTTTCCATTTAAATAAGGCACCCTGAATTTTGAATCGGGCCTTTGGGGCATATTGTTCAATACAAGGATACCACCACAAACCAATACAAATGCAAACAAAGTGCCGATGCTGGTTAGGGAAAGCACTGTGCTTAAATTTAAAAATAAGGCCGGCACTGCTACCAGCACACCGGTTAATATGGTAGAGAAAGAAGGTGTCTTAAATTTAGGGTGAAGCTTTGAAAATATTTTGGGTAAAAGCCCGTCACGGCTCATACTCATCCAAATACGTGGCTGCCCCATTTGAAAAACAAGTAATACACTTGCAGTTGCTATGATGGCACTAAATGCCACAATTCCTGCGATCCAATGCAGGCCTCTTTGCTCAAAAACCAAAGCTAAAGGATCGCCCACATTTAATTCTTTATAAGAAACCATACCGGTAAGTACCAGTGCCAGCAATACATATAAAATGGTACAAATAATAAGCGAATAGATCATGCCCCTGGGCAGATCACGCTGCGGATCCTTACATTCTTCTGCCGTTGTAGATATGGCATCAAAACCAATATAGGCAAAGAATACAGCCGAAACACCTTTTAAAATACCGCTAAATCCATTGGGCGTAAATGGTGTCCAGTTTTCGGGATGTACATAATAAGCCCCCAGCACTATTACTAAAAATATAACGCAGAGCTTTATAATAACCATGATATTGCTGAGCGACCTGCTTTCTTTTATACCAACAAAAACTACCGCAGTAATTAAGCAAACAATACAAAATGCAGGCAGATCCATAATAAAATGCAAGCCACCAATTACGGGTGCATTTGCCCAGGCGTTGTAACCATCGGCAAGTGCCGGGCTTACTGTTTGTAAAGTGTCGCCCTTAGCCAATAAACCCGTTACCTCATTAAAAGCACTATGAGCTGTCACGTAATCCATCGTTAACCAGTTGGCAATATGCAAACCGGCTTTATCCATCAGGTTGGTAAAATAATCGCTCCAGCTAATGGCTACGGCAATATTGCCAATGGCATATTCCATCAACAGGTCCCAACCAATTATCCAGGCAAATATTTCTCCAAATGCAACATAGGAATAAGTATAGGCACTACCCGAAACAGGCACTGTACTGGCAAATTCGGCATAACACAAAGCCGCAAAACCACAGGCCAGGGCCGTAAAAACATAGAGGTAAATAACACCCGGGCCGCCATCAAAACTCGCTTTTCCTATACTGCTGAATACACCTGCGCCAATAACGGCAGCAACACCAAAAAAGGTAAGATCACGTACACCCAACACTTTTTTTAATGAAACATGATCGCCATCGCCCATTCCGGCTTCAGCATCTTTTAAAATAGTAGAAATGGATTTTCTCCTGAATAAAGAAGTGGACATAACAGTTAGGTTTGATTTTGAATAAGGAAATTAAGAAAATTAATTTACTTGCAACAAAAATTTAAAATTTTGTCACTTACAAAATTGAGCTGTCAGTCAGAGTTTGTCGAAGACGATTTAAAATTGGATTTCTCCAGCTTTTTTATTTCCTCCCAATCTTCTATAAATAAATCTTCCTTCTTCTTTCTAGACCAACCTTTCAATTATTTTTCAAATTCTATTGCGTGGTTAATATCCTGAAAGCGTTGGGGAAAATTTTAGAATTACAGGCCGTCGTTTATAAGTGTAGCTTAATTTATTTTCCTCATGATTATGTTGCCATAATCTTCTTTCTAAATCATTGGTAACTCCTGTATAATAGCTCTTATCGTTGCATTCAACTATATAAACAAAATAATTGTGGGTTATTTTCATTGCAAGCAGTTCTATTAATAAGCCGGTTTCGACAGGCTCAACCTGACAGCATTTAACTTTGAAGATTTTTTTAACCCTGAGCTGCAACCACAACCCCAAAGCAGTTCTAACTCTCCCGCATCATCAAATAATCGGCCAGCTCCTGCAGCGGTTTTTTACGGGCAGAGAGTACTGCGGTATCTTCCAGGTGCTTTAGTGCAGTTTGCAGGTATTTATTTTTTAATTCCTTCGCCCAGTCATCCACTTTGCAGTCTTTAAATATCTGCATTACTTTGGCTACTTTATCATCGGGGTTGGTTATAAGTAAAGATTTTAATTCGGCCAACTGTTCGGGTTTTGCAGTCTCAAAAGCATGGATCATTAAAAAAGTTTTTTTATTGGCAATGATATCACCACCAACTTTTTTTCCAAATTTTTCGGGATCTCCAAATGCATCTAAATAATCATCCTGCACCTGGAAAGCAATACCGAGGTTTTTACCAAACTCGTATAAATGATTTTGATTGCCCTCACCTGCCCCCCCCAAAATGGCACCCAGCTTAAGACTGGCAGCCAGCAGTACCGAAGTTTTTAAGGTGATCATGTTCACATATTCATCCATACCCACGGTTTCTCTTTGCTCAAAATCCATATCCATCTGCTGCCCCTCGCAAACGGCACTAGCCGTATTATTAAACAGGTATAAAACCTTTTGTAACTGGGTAAGTTTTATTTTATTAAGGTACTCGTATGCTTTTACAAACATAACATCGCCGGCGAGCAGTGCTGTTGATTCGCCATATTTGGTATGCACGGTTTCCATGCCACGGCGCATAGGCGCTTTGTCCATGATATCATCGTGTATCAAACTGAAATTATGAAACAGTTCAATGGCAGCAGCAGCATTGTAAGCATCCGGGTCAATATCATCAAACAACTGGTTGCCCATCAACACACAAACCGGTCGTATTCTTTTGCCGCCCAGGTTCAGAATGTACTGTGCAGGATCGTACAAGGTTTCCGGCTGAAGTGGAAAATGCCGCATGTTGAATTTTTCTTCAAAATTTTTGGAAAGTTCTATAAATGAATGCATAATCTTAACCACTAAGAAACAAAGACGCAATCGTATGCAGCGAATTTGCCGTTTATAAATTTATTTTTTCTTTTTACCTGGCTTACTGGCTGGCTTGCCCACCGGGACACGTGAGACTTTTGATTTATTAGTAGCCGGAGTTTTACCCTTCGTATCTGCGCCCTTCTTCCCTAACCCCGGATTAGTAATACCCTTCTTCTCAGTAACCCACTCATAATCCAATTGCCGCTTACTTAAATTTGCTGCCACCACTTTTATCCTTACCAGGTCTCCCATCCTGAACTTCTGGCCGGTACGAATACCTACCAATGCATAGTCTGCTTCATCAAGCCTGAAATCATCGTACGCACTCAGGTCTCTCACGGTAACCATACCCTCACATTTATGTTCAACTGTTTCTACAAAAAAACCAAATGAAGCAACGCCGCTGATGATTCCATCAAATTCCTGTCCCAGGTAATTCTTCATAAACTCAACCTGCTTGTATTTATTACCGGCACGTTCTGCTTCCATGGCTTTACGTTCCCTGTCGCTGCAGTGTTTGCAACGCTCATCCATTTTTTTATCCAGCTTTAGATCCTTTTCCAAACATTGCAGTAAAATACGATGCACCATTATATCGGGGTAACGGCGGATAGGAGAAGTAAAATGGCAGTAATGCTCAAAGCCCAAACCATAATGGCCTATATTGGACGAAGTATACACTGCTTTCGACATGGTTCTGATACCCAATTGTTCCAGTACATGTTGTTCAGGTTTGCCCTGTACATCTTTCAGCATTTTATTAAAGGATGCTGCTACTGCACGTTCATCATGCAGATCAAAAGTATATCCGAATTTTTTGGCAAATGCCACAAAGGGTTTCAGTTTTTCATCATCGGGTGTATCATGTATCCGGTAAGGGAAAGGAATAGGCTCTTTATTTACTTTTATTTTTGAAACATAAGTAGCCACTGCCCTGTTGGCCAGCAGCATAAATTCTTCGATCAGTTTATGAGCATCCTTGCTTTCCTTAATTACTATACTGATGGGTTTGCCTTTTTCATCAAGCTGAAAACGCACTTCCTGCGAGGAAAAATTAATGGCGCCGTTCTTAAAACGCTCTGCCCTGAATTGTTTGGCCAGTTCATTTAATAAAACAATGGGTTTATAATGCAGGCCATCTTTCTTTTCAATAATATCCTGTACTTCATCATAGCTAAACCGGTGGTTACTGTGAATGATGGTACGGCCCAGCCAGGTATGTTTGATCTCGGCCCGGTTGGTGATCTGAAAAACAGCCGAGAAGGTATATTTATCTTCATGCGGCCTTAAAGAACATAATTCATTCGATATTTTTTCGGGTAGCATGGGATTCACCCTATCTGGCAAATACACGCTGGTGGCTCTTTCGTAAGCTATTTTATCCAGCAGGGTGCCGGGTTTTACATAATGGCTCACATCGGCAATGTGAACGCCGATCTCGTAATTACCATTATCTAAATTGCGTATGGAAATGGCATCGTCAAAATCCTTTGCATCAACCGGATCAATCGTAAAGGTCAAAATATCGCGGTAGTCTTTTCTTTTGGCGATCTCTTCACGGGCAATATGTTGCTGTAACTTTTTAACTTCCGCCAGCACCGCTGCATCAAAAGTCAGTGGGAAACCTGTTTCGATCAATATCTCCTTCATGGCCATATCATTCTCGTCTTCCGACTTTAATATGCTTACCACTTCGCCAATGGGTTTCTTTTCCGATTTATCCCAGCTTACCAGTTTCACTACTACCCTTTCATTATCTGTTGCGCCATTTAATTTATCGGCAGCAATATAAAAATCAGGTATCGGTTTTTCAGATGCAGGTATAAAAAAAGCAAAATTCTTATTTAGTTGAATATTACCGATGAACTCGGTTTGTTTGCGTTCTGCCACATCAACTACTTTTCCTTCTGTTCTTTTGTCCTTAGATACCCCTTTGTTGATCTGAACCTTTACTATATCACCATGAAAAGCCCGGTTAAAGTCATTAGGTCTTACTATAATATCTTTTTCATTACCCTCTACAATAACATAGCCCATGCCGCTTTTTGAAATATCAAGTCTGCCTTTTACAATTTCTGTTTGAGAAGATTTCTTTCCCGCTTTATTTTTTTTATCCATATCTCTTTTTTATGCTACAAATTTAAAATGAACGGTATGTGTAGATGCGTTCATTTGTGTAATGGTAACAAATTAATTTTTTTATGCCTGCAATGTACCAACAAATTGCTACATTCGGAAAAATGAAGGCATGTGCATGCACTGACAAATTCTCCACAAAAGATCATCACTAAAACAGTTTGGATACTATCGCTGGTAAGTTTATTTAATGATATAGCCAGTGAAATGCTGATCCCGGTAATGCCCATGTTCTTAAAACATATTGGCTTTACTGTTGTATTGATCGGCATTTTGGAAGGTATTGCCGAGGCTGTGGCGGGCCTAAGTAAAAGTTATTTTGGCAAACAAAGCGACCTTTCGGGCAAGCGGTTGCCATTTGTGCAATTGGGATATGCACTAAGTGCTTTGAGTAAACCAATGATGGCCATATTTATTTACCCGGTATGGATATTTTTTTCCAGAACACTCGACAGGATTGGCAAAGGCGTAAGAACTGCTGCAAGAGATGCCATGCTGAGTGACGAAGCAACACCCGCTACAAAGGGCAGGGTATTTGGTTTTAACAGGAGCATGGATACCATTGGGGCTGTGATCGGGCCTGCCATTGCATTGGTATTTTTATATTATCATCCGGACGATTATAAAACGCTTTTTCTATGGTCTGTCGTTCCGGGCATTTTAGTGATACTGTTTACCCGGTTAATAAAAGAAAAGAAAAAAGAACGGGTTACATTGGTACATGCTAAACCAACCAAGGCTAAATTGTTTGCCTTTGTGGATTACTGGAAATCAAGTCCGGCTCAATACAAAAAACTGGTAACAGGTTTATTATTTTTTGCGTTATTCAACAGCAGCGATGTTTTTTTATTGCTTAAAATGAAGGAAACCGGCCTGGATAGTACAGCTATACTCGGTATTTATATTTTCTATAACCTGGTATATGCAATTTTAGCTTACCCGGTTGGGATATTGGCTGATAAAGTCGGACTTAAAAAAATATTCCTGTTGGGCCTAAGCGTTTTTGCTGCCGTATATATTGGCTTTGCATTTAATAATAACCTGGCCATTTTTTTTTTACTGTTTGTTTTATATGGTTTGTATGCAGCCGCTACTGATGGCATATCCAAAGCATGGATAACTAATATGGTTAACAAAAATGAAGTGGCTACTGCCATTGGTACTTATACCGGCTTGCAAAGTATTGCTGCATTAATTGCCAGCAGCCTTTGTGGTTTGTTGTGGTTTAATTTTGGTGCCATGTTTACTTTTTTACTTACCGCATCTGTAACTATTTTAGTCATCATTTATTTAGTTTTTTTTAAAAGAACTGCAATGCGTATGTCGTAACTTTACCTGTACTACGTAGTTTAGCGTAATGGTAAATAAAATTTATTTTATGGAATCTTATGATACTGTTGTAGCTGCCTTAAACGGGTTAAAAGCAAGAGGCTATACCACAAATTTTAATATTGCTTTTGATAAACTGATGTGTTCGGAAAATAAGACCTGCCTCAATCCCAACGAATTTGAAATTGTTGAAGTGTATCGTTTTGAAGGCAACAGTAATCCCGCAGATGAAGATGTTGTGTATGCTGTTGAATCAATAAGCGGTAATATTAAGGGCGTTATAACGAGTGCCTTTGGTTTATATGCTGATCCGGTATCCGCAGAAATGATCAGTAAACTTTCCATGCATCATTAAACTATAGCTTATATATGAACAGAAGAAAATTTTTACAGGTTGGTGCAATCGCCGCTCCTTTATTAAATGCAAAAAGATCTTTCGCCAACAGCTTTGATCAAACAACCAAGCCCATTGTTATTTCTACCTGGGATAGTGGCATGCCGGTTAATGCTGCGGCCTGGAAAATTTTATCTGAAAAAGGAACGGCACTTGATGCGGTGGAAGCCGGTGCAGTGTATATGGAAAACGAGATCAACTGCTGTGTGGGTTTAGGTGGTTACCCCGACAGGGACGGCGTGGTAACTTTAGACAGTTGTATTATGGATCACCTGGCCAATTGCGGTGCTGTAGCGGGTATAGAAAGAATTAAACACCCGGTATCTGTTGCCCGTAAAGTAATGGAAAAAACACCGCATGTAATTTTAGTTGGTGCGGGTGCACAACAATTTGCTGTGGAAAATGGATTTGCTTTGGAAAGTAGCGAACTGTCCAGCGATGCAAAAAAAGCGTATGCTGAGTGGCTGAAGAAAAGTGAATACAAACCGGTTATTAATATCGAGAACCAGCCTGCAGGACAGGCAGGTAAAAAACAGAACGGCCCATTTGCGCCTAATTTTTTTGAGGATGGAACTGTTAATCATGATACGATGGGTTTGGTAGCGATGGATATGACCGGCAATTTATCAGGCGCTGTAACAACCAGTGGTATGGCTTTTAAATTGCATGGCCGTGTGGGCGACTCTCCTATTATTGGTGCCGGTTTATTTGTAGATAATGAAGCAGGCGCAGCCACCAGCAGTGGTGTGGGCGAAGAAGTGATACGCATTTGTGGAACGCATTTGGTAGTTGAATTTATGCGCCAGGGATACTCACCCGAACTGGCCTGTAAAAAAGCTGTAGAAAGAATTGTGAAACGTGATAAAGAAAAAGCAAAAACTTTGCAGGTTGGTTTTTTAGCCATGAATAAAAAAGGACAGTACGGTGCTTATGCTATACAGAAAGGATTTGTGTTTAGTGTAAAGAGTGAAAAAGAAAATATGATACATCCCTCCAAATTTCTTATTTAAAAATATTCAATAACCAATGTTCAATTACAATGTTCAGCAAAGGCTTTTATTGGAGCATTGAAAATTGAGCATTGAACATTACCATGAATTTTAAACTCGAAGTAATAGGCTTTAACATCCAAAGCTGCATCCTTGCCCAGGCTGCAGGCGCCCATCGCATTGAGCTCTGTGATAATCCCGGCGAAGGCGGCACTACCCCATCCTATGGCTTTATAAAAGCTGCGAGGGAAAATTTACAAATAGAATTATACCCCATCATCCGCCCACGTGGCGGCGATTTTTTATACAGCGATGCTGAATTTGACGTGATGAAAACAGATGTACATATTTGTAAGAATCTTGGCTGCGACGGTGTAGTGATCGGGATATTACAGGCAGATGGTACGGTTGATACAAAAAAATGTAAGCAGTTGGTTGAACTGGCTTATCCTATGGGTGTTACTTTTCACCGGGCATTCGACAGGGTGAAAGATGCCAGGCAGGCTTTGGAAGATATCATTAAATTGGGTTGTGAAAGAATACTTACATCTGGTTTAGTGCCTGTTGCATTAGATGCTACAACAACCATTGCTGCATTAATAAAACAGGCAGATGAACGGATCATCATTATGCCGGGTAGCGGTGTAAGATCAGATAACATAATAGAGTTGGCAAAAAAAACCGGTGCAGTTGAATTTCATACATCTGCCAGGATAAATATTGACAGTACAATGAATTATGCAAATGAAAAGATGAAAGAGAGTCTGAAATCTGTTTCTGCTGATGTGGACGAAATAAAAACCATCATGGCTAACTTAAAAAGTTTGTAAGATGAAAAGCTGCTCGATCCTTTTGATCCTTTTAATCTACCTGATCTCCGTTCAGACAAATGCACAAAACATCTCCATCGAACTAAATAAAAACTGGCAATTCAAAAATCAAAAAGAAAACAAATGGTTTAAAGCCACAGTGCCAGGCACTGTGCATACCGATCTGCTTGCCAATAAATTCATACCCGATCCTTATTACAGAGATAATGAAAGTAAACTGCAATGGATCGATAAAGCAGATTGGGAATACAAAACTGTTTTTAATGTTGATGCTGCAACGTTTGCAAAGAAAAATATTGAATTGGTATTTGATGGTCTTGACACCTATGCAGATGTTTACCTGAATGGCAAATTAATTTTGCAAGCCAATAATATGTTCCGGGGCTGGACTGTGAATGTAAAACCATTCATTATGAAGAAGAACAATCTATTGCAAATCAAATTTGCATCGGCTCAAAATAAAGTGGACAGCATTGCCAAAGCAAAATTGCCTTTGGTTTTACCGGATAACAACCGGGTATATGTCCGTAAAGCCCAATTTCAGTTTGGCTGGGATTGGGGACCGAAGTTTGTAGGATGTGGTATCTGGAAAAGGATTATGTTGGAAGGATGGAATGGCGTAAGAATTAGTCCGACCTATGCTTTTGAAAAGAATAATGTAAAACTCATCCAACAAAAAGATTCCATCGGTACTTCCTTTTATTTTGAAAAAGCTGGTAAACCCATTTATGCCAAAGGTGCCAACTGGATACCCGGTGATATTTTTTTACCAAGGTTACAAAAAACTGATTACCGGAAAATGTTGCAAAGCGCTAAAGATGCCAACATGAATATGCTGCGTGTCTGGGGCGGTGGTATATATGAGTCTGACGATTTTTATGATCTCTGCGACTCACTGGGTATCATGGTTTGGCAGGATTTTATGTTTGCAGGAGGCATGTATCCCGGCGATGATGCATTTATGAATAATGTACGGGAAGAAGTGAAATACCAGATTGAAAGATTACGGAATCATCCCTGCATTGTGTTGTGGTGTGGCAATAACGAAGTCGATGAAGCCTGGAATAACTGGGGCTGGCAGGATCAGTTTAATTTGCATGGAGTTGATTCTGCAAAGGTCTGGAAAGATTATAAACGGTTGTTTAATGATAGTTTAAAAAAGTGGGTTGATGAATTTGATGGCACCCGTCCTTATGTTGCTACTTCGCCAAAAAATGGTTGGGGACATACCGAAAGTTTTACCGAAGGCGACAGTCATTACTGGGGTGTTTGGTGGGGACTGGAAGATTGGGAAGCATTTGAAAATAAGACCGGACGTTTTGTTAGTGAATATGGTATGCAGGCCATGCCCAACTGGAATACGATCAAAAGTTTTACAGATTCATCCGACAGGTATAGGCAATCGCCGGTGATACAGGCACACCAAAAAGCAAGTGATGGATTTACAAAGCTTAATCATTATTTAACCCGGTATTTTATTGATTCAGCAAAGCTCAGCCGGCTTTCGCTGGAAGATTACACTTACATTTCGCAATGTATGCAGTACTATATTTTAAAAAATAGTATTGCCGTGCAAAGAAGTAAGTCTCCTGCAAATATGGGCACTTTATTATGGCAGTTAAATGATTGCTGGCCTGTTACAAGTTGGAGTATTACAGATTACAGCCGGCAGCCAAAAGCAGCCTGGTATGCGGTTAAAGAAGCTTATAGGGATGATGTGTTACCGGTTAAAGATTCAGTTTATCCAAAGGATTTGAAATTGCTAAAACCCGAATTTAGTTTTACTTTATCCGGACATTCCATTACAATAACCACGACCAACGATGCAAAGTATGTAACCCTATCGTTTTTAAATAATGACGCTTTATTTTCAAATAATTATTTTGATTTAAAGAAGGGTGAAACAAAAACAATTACATTCAGCAATATTACAGATGCCAAAGAATTTTTAAACAAATTGAGAATAAAGTCACTTTACAATGTCTTAAATGCCCAATAAAGCACTAATGCATAAGGATCTCATTCACGAAAAAAATCCTCACTGGAATGATCTGTCGGAAGAAGTAATGCAATGGTAATACGAGCATTTGTATCTTTATTGGCAGATGGCTTCGTCGTTCCTCCTTGCCATGAAGGAATAATCAGCATTCATTCTATAATAAACATGTATGAAAAAAATATTTTTTTTGCTACTGACCTTGTCTTCGGTTACTGCCTTTTCACAAACAGCCGAAAATATCATCATCATCACAACCGATGGTTTTCGCTGGCAGGAAATTTTCACAGGCATGGACAGTACCATTGCCAATAATCCAAAATATAACCAGGATGACAGCGCTGCTATTTATAAAAAATATTGGGATGCAGATCCGCTGGAAAGAAGAAAAAAAATAATGCCGTTTTTATGGAGTATTGTAGAAAAGAACGGGCAGATATATGGCAACAGAAATTTGGGGAATAAGATCAACAATGCAAATCCATACTGGTTTTCGTACCCAGGCTATAACGAAATTTTTACCGGTTATCCCGATACATTGATTAACAGTAATTCCTATCCACCAAACCCCAATACCAATTTGCTGGAGTTTTTAAACAAACAATCTAAATATAAAAACAAAGTGGCTGTTTTTGGTGCATGGGACGCATTTGACAGAATATTTAATGAAGCAAGAAGCAAATTCCCCGTGTATTCTGCTTTTGATTTATTTGGAGGAGCGAACGCTAATGCCATAGAAAAAACAATTAACACATTGGCAAAAGATTCTTACAAACCATTCGGTGACGGAGAAGTACTTGATGTATTTACGCACTATGGTGCTATGAATTATCTGCAAACCAAAAAACCAAGGGTACTGTACATTTCTTACGGCGAAACCGATGAATGGGCTCACAGCGGTCAATACAGGGATTATTTAAATGCAGCCAACATGGTTGATAAATGGATTCAGGATATATGGAACTATGTGCAAAGCGATCCATTTTATAAAAACAAGACTGCTATTTTTATAACCACCGATCATGGCCGTGGCGATATAAAGAAAGAAGAATGGACAAGCCACAATAATAAAATACAGGATAGTTACCAGATATGGATGGCTGCAATGGGGCCGGGAATACAGGCAAAAGGAGAAGTAAAAACAAAGCAGCAATTCTATCAAAAGCAATTTGCACAAACGATGGCAGCCTTACTGGGTTTAACTTTTACAGCAGAACATCCGGTCGGAGAAAAAATTGAACTAAATAAAGAATAATTGTGCAAGCCGCCTTCGACAGGCTCCCCGAAATTATCGGGACAGGCAGGCTGACAACTCATGTTTAAATTCCTGCAGGCGTTGCAATAAAGCCATTTGATTTCCGGCTCTTACAAAATTATGCCCGGCATATTTTGCGCCATAATAACTATCATCATTTAAATGATCGGTTAAAAAACGAATGGCCTGCATATAGATCATAAACTTACCGGCATAATGGAAATGTTTTTTCTCAATATCAGTCAGCTCTGCTCCCATTTCTGATAAATAGCCACTTACAATGGCTTCGTAAAATTCCTTACGAATAATAATTTTTGAAAGATCCTTTTCCTCCTCACTCACCGGGCATAAATATGTACGCATCATGTCTCCAACATCGCTGATAAAATAACCAGGCATTACCGTATCCAGATCAATTACACAAAGTCCTTTGTCATGTTCATCAAACAACACATTGCTGATCTTGGTATCGTGATGCATAACCCTGGTTGGGAATTTTGCTTTGCAGATATCGTATTCATCAACAATTCTTTTATTTTGTTTGATTTCGGTAATCATATCTTTTGATTGTACTATTCTTTCGGGATTGCCTGTTTCCAATGCATTTTCAAATTGCCCGTAACGCATTGTTAGATTATGAAAATCTGGCAGGGTTATTTTTAAGGCTGAAGTATTCAGTCCTGACAATAATTTTGTAAACCGGGCAAATTGTGCAGCTGCTTCGTAAGCCTGTTCAGGCTTTTCAACCACATCAATAGCATGCGAATTTTCAATAAAATTAAACATTCTGAAATCAGAATTGCCCCATTTAATAAGGTAATCTCCCCAAATGTTTTTACAGGGCAAAGCAAATAGATAACCGGGGAAATTATATTCCAGGTAAAATCCAATAAGTCCGATGTTGTGTGCAATGTCTTCCGGTTGTTTAAAAATCTCCCGGTTTATTTTTTGAAGTATATATTTTGCATCACCCTTTTTATCCTCAACCTTCCAGGTGAGATTGATCAATCCATTACCAAATGGTAGAACATGAAAATTTTCGTATGCCAGACCAAATTGAAATAAAATTTCCTTCATAACTGCTAAATTCGTGTAATTAGTGTAATTCGCATAATTCGTGAACTTAAAAGAAGAAATATTAATGGAACATTCCAAAGCACAATGTACAAAGATTGTGAACTGGGTTGGTAACAGCCAGCAACGTTTTGATGAACTCTTCCATCTATTTTTAAACGACGAATACCGGGTGGTGCAAAGAGCGGCCTGGCCGGTGAGCTATTGTGTGACAGGCCATCCTGCATTGATCAACAAACATTGGAAAAAATTACTGGGCAAACTTAAAAAGCCGGGTGAACATGATGCTGTAAAAAGAAACGGCATTCGTTTGATGCAGGATATAGTATTACCAAAAAAATATCATGGTGAAATGATGGATATCTGTTTCAACTTCCTGGAGTCGCCTACAGAAGCCATGGCGGTCAAAGCTTTTTCCATGACTGTTTTAGGTAATCTTGCAAAGCAATATCCTGAAATTAAAGCAGAATTGAAATTAATTATAGAAGACCAGTTGCCGCATCAATCTGCGGGTTTTAAAAGCAGGGCAAAAAAAGTATTAAAAGAAATGGAGCATTTATAAATTTCTTTTCCTGTGCACGCTTATTGCTGAACCTTCAGCTACAAAAATAGAATTTGGTATTGCATTTGTAAATTCTGCAAATGCAGCGCCGTACAACGATCTAAAATCACAATCGATCTTATAATGCTTTAGGGGATATATCTTCCATGGCGGATGTTGTACATTATATTCAAAAGTGATTGTGTCATTGTATTTGGAATAGCCCCAATAATGTTCAGCGATAAATTCTTCAGCACTCCCCGAAAGCATTGGCTGTGCAGGCTTTTCAACTGTAGCTTCAATGCTATTCCATATTCCCTTATGTTTCCATTGATAACTTATAGCAATTTCTGCAGCAGTTTCCGTCGCCGCATGCTTCATGCTTTTGGTAACATATTTTTCGTGATAAATAGTATTGGCAACAAAACTGATGGCAGCTTTAGGAACGATCTCTTTAATAAAAACTGTTCCCCGTTTCCATGTTCCATTATCATGGTAACGTACATAAAAACGCAGGTTCACTTCTTCAAAATTTACGTGAAAAGGAATTTTAAATCCAAGTATTCTTGTATTGGCAAACATAAACCCAACAAGACTTACATAACAATTACCATTAAAAAAATCGAGTTCAGTTTTGTTTGGCAGATAAGGTGTAAGCACAGCAGGATCAACAATGTAATTCGCCATTACCAGGTTCTTCCATGCAGCAGTTAAAAACGTTGAAGCCATCAGGTTATTTTTTTTCTCTGTAAAATTCTTTAAAAATGAGGCGCAGATTTTGATCGTAAGTAAAATAGTTATACAACCAGTTGCTGAATACAAAGAAGCGGTTTTTTACACCTAGTATCAGCATCAGGTGCAATCCCATCCAGATCATCCACGCAAAGAAACCCCCGAAATGCACTTTTGGTTTAGGCATATCCACCACAGCCAGGTTGCGGCCTACTGTGGCCATGCTGCCTTTATCGTTGTAAACAAATTCTTCAAAATTATCCTCACCACTTTTCATTTCCTGCCGGCGTAAATTATTCACCAGCATATCGGCCATTTGCATAGCTACCGGTGCCACTTGCGGATGCCCGTTTGGCCATGCTGGTTCTTCCATGTAAGCTACGTCTCCAACTGCATACACATTTTCAAAACCATTTACCTGGCAATGCCTGTTTACTTTTAGGCGATTGCCTCTTGCGATAAGGTCGCTGCTAATACCTTCGGGCACATTTCCTTTAATACCTGCAGCCCATATAACCATTGCTGTTTCAATGGTTCCGCCGTTTTGCAGTTGCACTGTTTTGCCGTCAAAATCTTTTAAGAGCGTGTTGGTTAAAACAGTAACACCCAGGTTTTCTAAATATTGTAAAGATTGACTGCTTGATTTTTCACTCATGGCTGCCAGTGTTTTACCTGTTCCTTCCAGCAGGTAGATTTTCATTTTGGTAAAATCCAGTTCGGGATAATCTTTTGGCAATACAAATCTTTTCATATCTGCAATGGCCCCGCTTAACTCCACACCTGTTGGCCCTGCACCAACAATTACGATGGTCATCAAACGTTGCAGTTCCAGTTCATTTGTAACACTCAATGCATCTTCAAAATTGTGCAGCAGCCGGTGTCGTAACTGCAAAGCTTCCACCGTACTCTTCATCGGAAAGGCATTGTCAATTAATTGCTGGTTACCGAAAAAATTAGTGTCGGCACCGGTTGCTATCACCAATACATCATAATCAAAATCACCAATATCAGTAACAACTTTTTTATCTGCTGTTGCGATCTTCAACACTTCTGCCATCCTGAAATGTATATTCTTGCTTTTTTGAAAAACCTTTCGTAAGGGAAAAGAAATATTACTGGCATCCAGTCCTGCTGTAGCTACCTGGTAAAATAAAGGTTGAAACTGGTGATAATTATAACGGTCAATTAAAGTAATGTCGAATCCCGGTTTGTTACTGAGTTTGCGGGCCAGTCTTAAACCGCCAAATCCCCCGCCTATTATAATGAGTTTCATGTTGTACAATTTTCAGTACAAAGGTATGTTATTTTCAATAAATTTTGAAAACTTAATAACATAATATTTACCTACAGGAAATGCTGAACCAGCTATTCAGTATTTTAAATTCAATGGCACACCAGAAAAATTTATACCTGGTCAGTAATGTCAGCCCTACCCTGCAGGTTACACAGTATTTTGAACCGCTCAAAATTTTAATTTACAATCTCGTAACAAATGCCATACATTTTTCTGATGAAGGAAGTATTGTAATAGATGCATTGTACTGCGAAAATAAAATAACAATCAGTGTTAGTGATGAAGGGGTTGGCATGACAACCGATCAGATAAAAAATATAATGGCCGACCAGTTTATTGTTTCATCTGCCAATATGGATAATAAGAAAGGTAATGGGCTTGGCTACCTCATTATAAAAGACCTGCTGAAGATGATGAACGCACAACTTTCTATCAGTAGTGAGAAAGGAAAGGGAACTTCCGTTCAAGTTGAACTGCCGCTTTAAAATCAGTAGAGCATCCTTACTTTAATAGTCCCTTTTACTTTTCGCAATAAGTCAGATGCATTCTTACTCAGATTCTTATTTACATCCAATACCACGTAACCTATGCTGTCATTGGTTTTAAGGTACTGACCAAGGATGTTGATCTTGTGTTTACTTAACTGTGTATTTATTTCAGAAAGTACACCGGGCACATTATGATGGATATGTAAAATGCGGTGCGTTCCTTCCTGTGCCGGTAATGCCAGTTCGGGAATACTGTGAGAACCGGTGCTGATACCCTTTTCGAGGTAATTAAATAATTTACCGCTCACATCATCGCCAATATTATGCTGTGCCTCCTGCGTGCTGCCACCAATATGCGGCGTAAGCAACACATTACTTAATCCCTGCAATGGAGATTCAAAACGATCACCGTTCTTTTCCGGCTCCACCGGGAAAACGTCCACGGCGGCTCCGGCCAAATGCCCGTCGAGTAAAAATGTACGCAACGCATCCAGGTCAACCACTTCTCCCCTGGCATAATTAATTAAAATGCTGCCTTGCTTAAACTGCTTTAATACATTTTTGCTCACCAGGTTTTTTGTGCTCGCCAATTCGGGTACATGCAGGGTAATAATATCTGATTTACCAACCACATCTTTCAGGCTTTTCCGGCTTTCGGCGTTACCCAAAGGCAATTGTGTTTCCACATCATAAAAGATAACTTTCATGCCAATGCTTTCGGCCAGCACGCTTACCTGCTTGCCAATATTTCCATAACCAATAATACCAAGTGTTTTTCCACGCAGTTCGTAACTGCCGCTGGCTTCTTTCATCCAAACGCCTTCATGAGCAGCTTTGTTTTTATCTACAATTTTCCTGATCAGCATGATGGATGCACCAATCACCAGTTCTGCCACACTCCTGGTATTGCTGTAAGGTGCATTAAAAACAACAACGCCATTTTTGGTTGCAGCTTTCAGGTCAACCTGGTTAACGCCAATGCAAAAACAGCCAATGGCCTGTAGTTTGGGAGCCGCATCTAATATTTTTTTTGTGATCTGTGTTTTGCTCCGTATCCCTAAAAGATGTACGTCTTTAATGGCTGTTATCAATTCTGCCTCACTTAATGCCCCGTTTATTTTTTTAACATTGGAATATCCAGATGCATTAAAATGTTTTACGGCAACATCACTTATATTCTCTAAAAAAAGAATGTTTATTTTTTCTTTTGGATAACTGGTTATTTTTTTATCTGCCATGCTGATTACTGCGTATTTTGCACAAATATATTCTATCTAAAACTTAAAATTTTATAATGCCTTTATTCATAAATACGCTTTTCAAATTTTCGGGTTTTACCAGCCTTCTACTCTTAAGCTTTCTGCTCAGCAATACTTCCTGCAATTCTTCATACAATGCCGATAAAAAAAATAAGGATAGCATTATCATAGTGAAGCTGCCTGCACCCGGGCCTGTTTCCACAGCAGATTCAATCCGTATCCAGCATGCATGCCAGCTTTGGTACGATACTGTTTTAAAACAAAAAGGATTTAACGGAGGCATGATCGTTGCAAAAAACGGCAGGATCATTTTTGAGCAATATAATGGTACCGGTCATTTGCCCGGCAAAGACAGCATTACGCAAAATTCTCCCATGCACATTGCATCCATATCAAAAACTTTTACGGCTATGGCTGTATTGAAACTGCAGCAGGATGGCAAACTGAATATTGACGATGCCTTCAGCAAATATTTCCCGGCATTTAATTATCCGGGTATAACGATCAGGAGTCTACTAAGTCACCGCAGCGGATTGCCCAATTACAATTATTTTATGGAAACACTGGGTTGGGATAAAAACCGGTATATGACCAACGAAGATGTATTGAACTACCTGGTAACCCGGAAAGCAGAACTGCCGGATGTTGCAGCTCCCAACACGCATTTTACTTACTGCAATACCAATTTTGCTTTACTGGCTTTATTGATTGAAAAAGTTTCAGGATCAACCTATGCAGCTTATATAAATCAACAATTTTTTATTCCATTGCAAATGAAAAACAGTTATGTTTTTTCACTGGCTGATACTTTAAAAGCCATACCCAGCTACAACTGGAGAGGAGTACGGGAAACATTTAATTTCCTGGACCAGGTATATGGCGATAAGAATATTTACACCACGTCCAGGGACCTGCTTACCTGGGACAGGGCTTTATCTTCTAACCTTATTTTTACCAAAGAAACACTTGATGAGGCTTATGCTCCCTACAGTAATGAAAAACCGGGTATACGCAATTATGGCCTTGGCTGGCGCATGAATATTTTTCCGGATGGTAATAAAATTATTTACCACAATGGCTGGTGGCATGGCAGTAATTCGTCTTTAATACGCCTGCTAAAGGAAAAGGCTACCATTATCGTTATTGGCAATAAATTTACCAGGTCGGTCTACCACGCTAAAATACTTACTTCTATTTTTGGTGATTATTATACTGAACTTGAAGAAGAAGAATCCGGCAATGTAAAAGAGCTTGCCCCGGCTATTGATTCACTTACAAAAAAGAATGCCAGGTTGCTAAACACAAAAAGACCGGTAAAAAAACACAGACCAAAAAAATAAATTAATGGTAATCTCTCTCTTTGCAATTAATTCTATCAATAGATTTTCTTTTAACAGGGAATAGAAATAACTAATACAAGTCTCTCTTTTTATTATTTTATGTAGGTAATTTTTGCAGGTATTGCAGGTTTTTGCACACTATGTGCAATATTATTATGCAAATAATGCTGCTTTGTGCAATTTTTATCATTAATTTGAGATGTAATAACTAACTAATGCTAAAAAGGGAAAGACAGGCGTACATCGTACACCAGGTAAATCTGCATAATAAAGTGCTGTCTAATGCCCTCAGTACCGAAGTTGATGTTTCGGAAGATACGATACGCAGGGATCTGCAGGAATTAAACGAGAAAGGCAAATTGATCAAGGTTCATGGCGGTGCCTTATCCCACTCTTTCAACAATAGCAGTTACCCTTCCCAAAAAATTTATGCTCAAAACAATAAAAGAATAGTTGCTGAAAAAGCAGCAAAGCTTATCAAAGATGGTATGTTTGTATTAACCGGTGGCGGAACAACCATTATAGAATTAGCAAGGGCTTTAACACCTGATTTAACGGCAACATTTATTTCGGGAAGTATTCCGGCAATAGTTGAATATATGCATCACCCCAATATTGAAGTAATTGTTATTGGGGATAAATTATCTAAAAATTCAAAAATAACGCTTGGCGCCGATGCCCTGGCCAGGATAAAAACATTAAAACCAGATCTGTGTTTCCTGGGTATTAATGCCATTGATGTACAGCATGGCATTACCGACAGTGATTGGGATGTGGTACAACTTAAACAAACCATGATCGAGTCTTCGCAAAAAGTTGTTTGCCTTACGATTTCTGAAAAGATAAATACCATGCAGCCTATAAAGGTTTGTGGTGTTGAAAAAATTGATATACTGATAACCGAATTACCAAATGATCATCCCATGCTGCAACCTTATATTGCTGCAGGGATAACAGTGCTCTGATAACCAAGGATATTTTAAATATTTTTAAACAACCAAAACACGCTAGTATGAGAAAATTTGCAAACAGATTAATTGCCATTCTGTTTTTCCTGGTTCCATTAACCACCCTTGCACAAACGAGTATTTCGGGCAGGGTTGTAAATGATAAAGATGGAAAAGCAGTGGAAGGTGCAACAGTGATGGTAAAAGGCTCAAAAGCCGGAACCAAAACCGATGCGAACGGAAACTTTACCATTACTGCCAACAAAGGAGATGTGTTGGTGGTTAGCTCCGTAAATTTTACTTCCCAACAACTAAAAGTAAAAGATGCTGGTAATTTATATTTCAATCTTACTGCAACTGATGTTACCATGGGTGAAGTAGTAGTAACGGCAATGGATATTAAAAAAAGTTCAAGGGAATTGGGATATTCTACCCAAAGTGTAACGGGAAAAGATATTGCCGAAACGCAAAGGGAAAATTTTGTAAACAGTCTGCAGGGCAGAGTAGCCGGTTTGACAGTAACACCTACAACAGGTGCAGCGGGTGCTTCTTCGGGTATTATCTTAAGGGGTTTTAATACCATGTCGGGCACAAACCAGCCTTTATTTGTGGTAGATGGTGTTATTACTGATAACACAACCTTTAATTCAAATTCTTACAGTGGCAGTGGCGTAGGCCTTGCCTCTGACGGAAACAACAGGAACATAGACAATACCAACCGTATTGCAGATCTAAATCCAAATGATATAGAATCCGTAACCGTGTTAAAGGGGCCGGAAGCAACTGCACTTTATGGTAGCCAGGCAAGTGCCGGTGCAATTATTATCACTACTAAAAAAGCAAAAGGTACAAACGGAAAAATACTTGTAAGTTATGATAACAATTTCCGTATGCAAAAAATTACAAACTTCGGTGCTGTAAATAATGAATACGGGCCTGGTACAAGTAATGGAAATCCTACTGCCCCGCCACTTTTAGGGCAATTTACTTCATTTGGTCCCAAGTGGCCTGCCAGCACTCCCTTATTTGATAATGTACATCATTTTTTTGAGACCGGTTTTTCGCAAACTCATAATTTAGGATTGGAGTTTGGAACAAAAAATGTAGGCTTCAGGGTGTCCGGACAATACTTACACAACAAGGGCGTAATTCCGAATAATTATTATACCAAGTATAGTTTCAAAATTTCCAATACTACCAAAATAGGGAAATATATTTCCTTTACACCCTCTATTGCATACTCCAATGCAGATAATGTTAAACCCACAAAAGGTAGTTCTTCTTATCTGATGAGTTTATACCAATGGCCTGCCAATAATGATATCAGAAACTACCAGGATGATTACGGAGGAAAACTGACACTATTTAATGCAAATTATAATACTGATTTTGATAACCCTTTATGGAGTGCTAAAAATAATACCACAGGCGATATAACCAAACGTTGGGTTGCTACTCTTGGTGTTGATATAAATCCTTTCCCGTGGTTATCAATAGCCGGACGGTTTGGATATGATACCTATAAAACTGATGGCTATGTTTTTATACACCCGCAATCTTTTTATTTAGCCGCTGCCGTTTTAGGTACACTGGATAATTATTACAGAACCTATAAAGGATACAATCATACAATAACAGCAAGTGCAAAAAAAGAATGGAAAGGATTTACCGGTAAATTACTTGTTGGTACCATGTGGCAGGATTATGAAACAGATGCTTATGGTGTATTTGGAAACCATGTTGCTGATTCGTTGGTTGCCGGCAAATTATACAAGAATGGATCTGTAATTACCAATTTTAATCCAAGGGATAGTAGTCAGACTGCTTATAGTTCCAGGACACGTTTACTGCGAAACTATTTTGGCGAAGCAAACAAGATCATCTTCAGGGAACTGGCATATTTTGGCGAAGTTTCTGTAGGCTATAAAAATGTTGCATTCCTGACCTATTCTCACCGTTTCGAATCTGCATCACCTATTCCTTCTCAAAATAGAAATTATCATTATCCCGGTGCAAGTGTAAGCCTTATCGTTTCAGACATATTACCGGTTTTAAAAAGTGGACATATCCTCGACTATTTTAAATTAAGAGGTTCTTTGGCACATACGGCAAGATTAAATGACCCTTATTCAAACCAGTCATTTTTTGTAAACAATCAAAGCAGTTCAACAATACCCGGTTATACGTATGGCTTTACCAATGCTAATCCATACCTGACTCCGGAAAGGCAGAAAACTTTTGAAGTTGGTACCGAAATGAGATTTTTAAAGAGCCGGATAACGCTTGACGCTGCTTATTATAATACGTTGTGTACAAATCAGATTACACAGGGTTACAGGGCCAGTTATGCTACAGGTTATGTATTAAATACAACAAACTCTTCTTCACTTCGTAATGAAGGTGTAGAGATTACGTTGAACTTAACACCGGTTAAAAGGAGAGATTTTAACTGGAATATCAATTTTAATTTTAGCCATGTATGGAGTAAAGTATTAACCCTGCCAGATGCCATTGGTATATTCAATGACTTTTATAATTCTGATACTTATATTTCAAATGTAAGGGGTGGATTAATAAGAAATAATTCTACCGGAACAATTACCGGCTCTACTTACCAGAGAAATACTGCCGGACAGATTCTTATCAACCCGGCAACGGGCCTGCCTTTGGTTAATGGCGGCAACCAGCTTATCGGCGACAGAACTCCCGATTTTAATTTAGGAACGCTTAACACTTTCAAATATAAGAACTGGACTTTAAGCTTTTTATGGGACCTGAAAATGGGCGGAGATATTTATAATGGCACAGACCAGGTACTTACCGGTCTTGGTAAGAGTGCAAGAACTGCCGATCGCAATACACCCATTGTTATTGATGGCGTATTTAACGATGCTTTTGCAAATACAGCCACGCCTACAAAAAATACAATTGTAGTCATTCCCTATTTTGCAAGTGCCTATTACACTACAATGCCCGATGAAGAATTTGTTCAAAAAGATGTTAACTGGTTAAGATTAAGAGACATTACTTTGAATTACAGGCTTTCTGATAAAATTACCAAACATATCAAAGGCTTAAAAGGCATGAGTATTTTTATTACGGGGAACGATCTGATACTTACAACAAATTACAGGGGAGCTGATCCCGCTGTAAATGCAAATAATCCCGGTACTTCAGGTGTGGGAGGATACGGCCTTGACCTGGGAAATACACCTACGCCGTTGAGTTTAAGTTTTGGATTACGTGCTAATTTTTAATTATTAAATTGTATTTGTAAATTTTAAATTCTTTTGTATGCAAAATAAAATTTTTAAAACGCTGACTTTTCTTGGGATGTTCAGTATCCTTTTTTCTGTATCATGCAAGAAAAAGATCGATGATGCTTATTTAAATCCGAATGCACCGGTTATTGTGCCCATTGAAAGTATCTTATCCGGTGTTATCGGAAGCTTTACCGCTTTCTTTTCATCTGCAGGTACCGGTTATGGTGTGCAGGCTGATGGCATTCTGCTTGGGCGGTATGTACAGTATTGGGGCTCGCAAACCAACACCGAACTGTATGGCACCATGGGTTTTCCGGGAGCTCCCGCCAGTGCCAGTGATAACACAGGCGGACTTTGGGGGGCCGTTTATTATGGACAGGGACAAAATGTAAACAAAATCATCCAATGGGGTGCAGAGCAACAAAAATGGGATTATGTAGGCGTAGGATATGCAATAAGGGCCTGGGGTTGGCTTGAATTAAGCAATGTGTATGGAGATGCCATATTAAAGGAAGCCTTTAATACCAGTCAATCTCAATTTCATTATGATACCCAACCAGAATTTTATGACAGTTGCCGTGTAATTTGTCATCGTGCACTAAGTTATTTAAACAGAACTGATGGCAATGTAAGCCAGGCTAACCTTGCTATCGGCGATGCCTTTTTTTATAATGGTGATGTAACTAAATGGAAAAAATTTGTTTATGGAATTTTGGCCCGCTCTTTTATTAACCTGAGTGGGAAATCAAATTTTGTAACATCAGGTTATGCTGATTCTGCCATTAAATATGCCAATCTTTCCCTGGCAACCAATGCAGATAACGCATTGGTTAAAGTAGCCGGTGGTCTTACATCTGCGGTAAATAATTATTTTGGGCCATTCCGTGGAAATATCGGTACTATCAGGCAGGCATCTTACATTGCCGACCTGATGTCTGGCAATAACGACAGCGCCTTTAAAAATGTTAGTGATCCCAGAATATGGTATATGCTTCGTGAAAATATCAATGGTACTTTTAAAGGATTTACTGTTTGGGCAGGTTCAACCGGGCTGGCTACAAATGATTATCCATTTAATTTTTGGGGACCGGTCCTTCCTGCAACAGGTCCAATCGTACCTTCTTCAACTGCAGCACCAGTAATTGACAGCAGCAGGTATCTTTATTCAAATACAAGTCCATGGCCAATGATGACGGCTTCGGAAATGCAATTTGTTATTGCCGAAGCAGCTTACCGTAAGGGAGACAAGCCATTAGCGCTTACTGCTTACACAAATGGAATAAGTCTTAATTTTGATATGCTTACTACAACTTATTCGCAAAAGATAAGAACCGCTAACGTGATCACACCTGCTGTAAAAAGTACTTATCTCACCAATCCGCTTGTAGTACCACTTGCAGCCACCAGTTTAACGTTGTCGCAAGTTATGTTGCAAAAATACATTGCATTATATGGTTGGGGCGTTCAGTTAACATGGACAGATATGCGTAAGTATCATTATACAGATATTGATCCGGCAACAGGTGTCCAGGTATATGCTGGTTTTAAACCACCTTCCGGTATTTTCTTGATCTCTACCAATAATGGAAAGTTAGTTTACAGGTGCAGGCCAAGGTATAATTCTGAATACCTGTACAATATTCCTGAACTGACCAGGATTGGCGCTTTAAGCTCAGACTATAACACTGTACAGCCCTGGTTTACTCTACCATAATCTTAAAAACAAATTTAAAATGATAAATAAAATAAAAACAGCTCTGATAGCACTTATTGGTATAGTATTGTTCGGATCTTGTTATAAAAAAGACGAATCGATAACCAAGCTTCAGGCAGATGCTTCCCCTAACCTCGCTTATTTAAAGTTTATTAATGTTTATACAGCGCCAAATCCTTCGGCTTCATCTCCTGCAGCAGGCCCTTCTTTTAATATCCTTGTTAATGATGTTAAAGTAAATGCTACTGCGGTTTCCTATGCAGCACTTTTCCCTGCTGCTACAGCGCCGGCTTATGTGGCTGTTACACCTGGATTGGCTGTAAATATTAAAGTGATATTAAACAGGACAACAGGTACTTTAGCCGGGGATACAATCAGTAATAGAAACTACGACCTGGGGGCTAATACATATACCTCATTTTATGTTGCAGATACATTACCAAACCCAACACCTGCCAATCCGTTTGTACTTCCTTATATTGAACAGGTAACCAATGCACCCGTTGGCTATTTCAGAGCCAGGTTTTTAAATATGATACCCAGTACAGATACACTTGAAGTATTTTCTAAAAGATTAAATGCGGTGATCTTTAAAGGAACACTGTTTAAAAATGCTTCAGATATTGTTGAACTGCCAACTTTTACTATCAGTGATACTTTACAATTAAGAAAAGTAAGTGCACCTGCAACAATTCTTGCATCAACAGCGACAGCCTTTTTTCCTACATCTTCCAGGGTATATACTTTTTATTGTACCGGAAACATAACAGGTGCTCCCAAGGCAAGAGCATTATCTTCTTTTACGAACAGGTAAATGAATTTTATATCACTAGTCCTAAAAAAGCTTTCCAAAACCGGAAAGCTTTTTTTATATCATTTTTAATTTTTTCATCCAAAGAACAGGTAGCATATGCCAATAGCGGTTATGATGCCCACCAGGTCGGCAAGCAGCATGGCGCCAATTGAATAACGGGTGTTCTTTATATTTACTGAACCAAAGTAAACGGCCACCACATAAAAAGTAGTATCGGATGCACCCTGGAAAATGCCTGACAGTTTGCTTGCAAAAGAATCCGGGCCAAATGCTGTCATGGTACTCACCATCATTCCCCGGGCTGCTCCCCCACTCATTGGCCTGATCAATGCAGTTGGTAAACCATCTACAAAACGAGTATCGGCACCAAACAGCGCAAAAAAATGTTTCATTCCATTAATAACTGCATCAAAAGTGCCGCTGGTGCGAAGCAGGCTTACAGCAACCAGTATTCCTAAAATATAAGGTATGATCCTGATGGCTGTATCAAATCCATTCTTGGCACCATCAACAAAAGCAGAAAATATATCTATCTTTTTATAGAGCCCTCCTAAAACGATCAATAGAAAAACCAGTAATATCAAACCATTACTTAACTGGCCCGAAAAAAGCTGTATCCCGGCCGCATTTAACCGGGTAATGTATAAAACCAGCAAAACAATAAATGCCGAAATACTGAATACCCATAATAATATTACCGGTTGAAATAAATTGATCTTCTGCTTAAGGGAAACCACGATCATCGCCGTCATAGTGCCCACAAATGTTACGATCATACAGGGAATAAAAACATCCGTAGGGTCTGATGCATGATTTGCAGCCCTTACCGCAATTACACTAACCGGAATTAAATTTAAACCGGCTGCATGTAAACAAAGAAACATGATCTGCGAATTGGAAGCCACGTCCTTATTGGTATTCAGCTCCTGCAAACTTTCCATCGCCTTTAATCCAAAAGGTGTGGCAGCATTATCCAGTCCAAGAAGATTTGCAGAAAAATTCATGATCATATGCCCCATAGAAGGATGGCCTTTTGGAATTTCGGGAAAAAGTTTTGAAAAGAACGGGCCAACAATACGGGACAATAACCTTATGCCACCGGCTTTTTCTGCAATATTCATAAACCCGATAAAGAGGGCTAAAATACCGATCAGTTTTAAACAGATATCCACAGCTACCCAGCAGGTTTCAATTACGCCATCTAATTTAAGCGGGTTAGCAGGATCTGCTGCTTTGCCACTTATCATCCAGGTAAAAATCTGCGTTTCTCCAAAGAAAAAACATTTTATACCTGCAACAAATATTGCAATAATTATAAATGCCGACCATATTCTGCTTAAAGCCATATTTCAATTTTAGATTTGCGATTTTAAATTTTCAGCTCATAACAGCTCACTTGAATATGAAAATAGTATTTTAATGCCAATTAATTATCTAAAGCTAAAGCTTACCTTTGCGTCCGATTTTAAAACGGGTTACTATTAAGGATAATGTAACCGGTTACAGAAATCTAAAATCGCAAATCTAAAATCATAAATACACCATGGCTTTAAAAGCAGGAATAGTAGGACTACCCAACGTGGGCAAATCAACCTTATTTAATGCGGTGAGTAACAGTGCCAAGGCGCAGGCCAGCAATTACCGTTTTTGTACGATAGAACCAAATACCGGCTTGGTAAATGTGCCAGATTCAAGATTGGATAAACTGGCTGAACTGGTTATCCCGGACAGGATTGTACCCACCCAGATCGAGATTGTAGATATTGCCGGATTGGTACGTGGTGCCAGCAAGGGCGAAGGATTGGGCAATAAATTTTTGGCTAATATCCGTGAAGTGGATGCCATCATACATGTGGTCCGTTGTTTTGAAGATGATAATATTTTGCGTGACGAAGGGCCGATAAACCCCATCAGTGATAAGGAGATCATTGAAACCGAATTACAGTTAAAAGACCTGGAAAGTGTAGATAAGAAAATGCAGCGTACCGAAAAAATGGCCAAGACCGATCCGAAGATGAAGGTAGAACTGGATACACTTATTCAGTGCAAAAAACACCTGGAAGAAGGGAAGAACATTATCACACTTGGATTAAGCAAAGAAGATAAATCGGCCATAGCAGACCTGTTCTTACTTACAGATAAGCACATTTTATATGTTGCCAATGTTGATGAAGCAAGTATGCATACCGGCAATAAATATTCTGCTGCATTAATTGAAGCGGTAAAAAATGAAGGCAATGAAGTAATTGTAATGACCAACGCCATTGAAGCGCAGATCGCCGAGTTTGAAAATCCGGAAGATAAGGCCATGTTCATGGAAGAATATAAAATGACAGAGCCGGCATTGGACAGGCTTATTCATTCTACCTATAAACTTTTAAATTTATCTACCTACTTCACCGCAGGTGTGCAGGAAGTAAGGGCCTGGACGATTGAAAAAGGCTGGAAAGCGCCACAGGCAGCCAGTGTGATACATACGGATTTTGAAAAAGGCTTTATTAAAGCCGAAGTAATTGCTTACGGAGACTTTTTAAAATACAAATCAGAAGCTGCCTGCCGTGAGAATGGAAGACTGCGTATTGAAGGAAAAGAATACCTGGTACAAGATGGCGATGTGATGCATTTCAGGTTTAATGTATAGGTGTCAGGCCACTACCATCACTACAATAAATTAAAAGAAGGCTGAGTAATAAATGCACTTACAAAAAAAGGCTTTGCGTATTGGCCAGACAGCAGATAAAAAAAGGGCTTCTGATTTCAGAAGCCCTTTTTTATTTTACAGTTTGTCCCGTCCTGAAATAGCGATACACAAAAAAACATCGTTATGACGCCATTATCCAATTATGTAAAGCGCAAGCAAGGCGATTACAGTATGTCTTTAAAGCTTCAAATTATTC
>JBBRQF010000035.1:0-48258 GCA_038226715.1 Chitinophagales bacterium | reverse complement strand
TGTTGGATTAAACTCGGTACCTACTGTTAAATAAGTACATACACCAGCATTAGTTGACCTTGTCTTGTTACCTACACAAGTAATTGTAGGAGCCTGGTTATCATTAACCAACACTGTAAAGCTACAGGTAGCTGAATTACCAGCCGCATCCTGAACTTTCCATGTTACGGTAGATGTTCCACTGGCAAATACAAAACCTGCAAGTGTGGTAGAACCGCTGCCTGTAGATGCGCCTGTTACTGTGTAAGTAGTAGATGTTATTGCACAATTATCACCACTTGTTAGTGGATTAAACTCTGTACCTGATGTTGTATAAGTACATGCACCGGTATTGCTTGAACGTGTCTGGTTGCCTACACAAGTAATTGTAGGAGCCTGTGTATCATTCACTGTTACGGTAAAGTTACATGTAGCTGAATTACCCGCTGCATCCATTACTTGCCACGTTACTGTAGATATTCCTTTAGCAAATACAAAACCTGCAAGTGAACCAGATCCTGAACCTGTAGTTGCACCGCTTACTGTGTAAGTAGTAGACGTTACTGCACAATTATCACCACTCGCTGTTGGATTAAACTCGGTGGTAAGTGTTGTATAAGTACATACATTGTTATTGGTTGAACGGGTTTGATTACCTACGCAAGTGATTGTTGGGTTCTCATTGTCGTTCACTGTTACGGTAAAGCTGCAACTGCTGCTGTTACCTGATGGGTCAGTGGCCTTCCACGTTACGCCAGAAGTTCCTTTATTGAATACAAAATTATTTAATGACGCAGTGCCGCTACCCGTTGTAGCGCCAGTTACTGTATAAGCTATCGTTGTTCCTACACAGTTATCACTAAATGTAGCATCTAAAGCAGTACCCACTACCTTCCAGGTACATAAACCTGCATTAGTACTCTTCACCTGATTACCAGGACAGGTAATGGTTGGAGCCTGTGCATCAAGTACCAGTACCGTTTGGATACAGGTTGCTGAATTACCTGATGGATCAGTGATCTTCCAGGTTATAGTTGTCAAACCCAAATTGAATATGATCTGCACCGGAGTCACATTACCCGGTCCTGTGGTTGCACCGCTCAGCACATAGCTGAAGGCGATTACTCCGCAATTATCATTAGCAATGGTGGGCGGTGTTGGTGTTACCGTAGCATAGCATTGGTTTGGATCGTTTAATACGGTCATATTACCGGCACAGGCTATAATTGGATTCTCATCATCAGTAACTATTACTGTCATGGCACTTGTTGCCGAATTACCGGCAGGATCAGTAGCCTTAAACGTTACCGTAGTCGTTCCTTTATTGTATACATGGCTGCCTACCTGGCCTGAACCGGCATCAACAGTAGCGCCAGTCATAACCCATGATAAAGTAGCCGAACAATTATCTCCAAAAGTTGCATTACCTATAGTGTATAAAGTATTACAGTTGCCTATACCATCAAATGATGTAGTTGTAATTACATTCGCTGGCGCTGATACTGTAGGTGCCTGCGTATCATTTACTGTTACTGTAAAGTTGCAGGTGCTGGTATTACCAGCAGCATCAGTGGCTACACTCGTTACAGTTGTTGTACCCACAGGGAATACAGAACCAGAGGCAGGAGTAGAAACGATAGAACCTGCTGGCAAACCATTTACTACAAGGCTCACATCATCTACAGTTACATTGAAAAAGCTTAAGTTGTCTTGTTCTTCAAATTGAATTTTTATAGGCTGACCTGCATAAGGGGCCAGCAAAGCTGTTACATTAAAACTCCTTGTATTAGGACCAGCCTGTGTTAATGGATCTCCGGGATTTGTCTGGTAAACTGTTCCTATCAATACATTCGCAGCTGTTAATAAATTAACACGGAATTGTTGAGTTGGGTTCACGTAAGAACCTCCGCAATTGTATAGTCTGTCTTTCCAGCTAAATATTGCGCTAGGCAAAGTTGCCGGCAAAGTGATAGGAGATGATAATAAATTTAATCCAGGACCTGTTTGATTTGAAACTACATCAAAGCTTCCTCCGATAGGTGCATGTATACCAGAGCAAGGGAAACTAAAACTTCCATTATTAAGTATCCAACCTGATGAACCTCCACTTGCTGTTGAAAGCCATGCGCTTAAGCCGGATTCAAAACCACCATTTACTACCAGATTAGCACTGGCACAATTATCTGTTGCAGTTACATTGAAATTAACTACCGCACCACATGTATTAGGATCATTGGCCTGTGTAATATTAGCAGGACAAGTGATTACCGGTGGTGTGTTATCATTAACTGTAACCGTAAAGCTGCATGTTGATGAATTACCTGCTGCGTCTGTAGCACGGAAGGTATTAGTGGTAGTTCCACCGGGGAAGGTTGAGCCGGATGGCAAACCTCCTATCTGTGTGATGGTTACGTTACCACAGGCAAATTCTACTATATAAGGCAAGGACGCTGCTAAGTTCAGGTCGTTCCAGGTTCCTGATGTATACATCATCAGGTTATCTTCATTACCCGCATCATTTGGCTCACCGCCATTCCAGTTAGTATACGACCATACTGTTCCGTCGGTCCACTCCCAGCCACCACCCGGTTCTGAATAACCAGGATTAGCATGATTCTGGAAGCCACCTATCCAGCTATTAGCTGTAACACCTGTTGCAACAAAAGCATTTTCTGCTGCCGATCCTATACTGGCCAAATTGGCTCCCAATGTAATAGCTGCATTATTAGCAGATGTCCAGTTGGCAGAACCGTTTGAACGGAAATAATTATGTCCTCCAAAACTACCCATAAAGGTATATCCTGCAAGACTTGTAGGACAAGGAGCACAATTATCACTGGCTGTTGGTAAAGCATATGTTACAATGGCTCCGCAAATGCCTGGGTCGTTATTTTGTGTAATACTTGCAGGGCAAGTAATTGTTGGAGGAGTTATATCATTTACTGTTACTGTAAAGCTGCAGGTAGCTGAATTACCAGCTGCATCCTGTACTTTCCAGGTAACTGTAGAAATCCCTTTATTAAATACAAAGCCTGCGAGTGTGGCTGAGCCCGAACCTGTTGTGGCACCGCTTACCGTATAAGTAGTAGACGTTACTGCACAATTATCGCCACTGGCTGTTGGATCAAACTCGGTTGTAACCGCTGTATAAGTACAAACATTGGCATTGTTACCCCTTATTTGATTACCCGGACAGGTAATCGTTGGGTTTTGCGTATCAAGTACTGTTACATTTTGTGTACAGGTTTGGGTATTGCCATGTGCATCCGTCACCGTCCAGGTAACTACCGTGGTACCTACCGGGTAACTTGTTGATGGATGATCATTGGTAAAGGGATTTGGTGGCAGTGGACAATTATCCGTAGCCGTTGGTGTACCTAACGCCACATTGGTATTACCGCAAACACCCGGAGTATTATTTACAGTAACAGGTGTAGGGCAAATAATGGTTGGCTTTTCATTATCTATAACCGTTACCGTTTGCTGGCAGGTTTGTGTATTACCATGGGTATCCGTAGCAGTATAGGTTATTATTGTTACACCCACAGGATACTGTACAATATTGGTAAATACTACAGTAGATATGCCGCAGTTATCCGAAGCTGTTGCCGTACCCAATGGTACACCTGTGGCATAGCACTGGCCGGGGTCGTTATTAACCGTTACTGGAGCAGGACAGGTAATTACCGGCTTCTCATCATCTATTACCGTTACCTGTTGCGTACAGGTGGCAGTATTACCGAGCGCATCTGTTACTGTCCAGGTTACTATGGTAACGCCTACATTGTAATCACCTACAGGTGTATACGTAATTACATATGGAGCTACACCACCCGTTGCAGTTGCAGTGCCCAACTGTACATTACTGGCCTTACATTGGCCAATATTGTTTGTTGAAGTGTAAGCCGTAACTGCTGCAGGGCAGGTAATTGAAACTGGAGTACAACCTAGAGTTACCAGGTTATCCCAAAAAGCATAATAAGTTGCATTTGCGGTATTATCATAAGCAGCACCAAGTGTATTATCATTAAAATTATAGGCCTGCATAATAATATTACCATAATATGAAGCCCCTGCAGATGGAATAGTAGCTACGATGGAACCATTCACCTTATAAATAATATTGGCTCCGGCAATATATGCCTCCAACGTTATCCAGGTATTGTAAACAAGCCCTCCAATATTTATCCAGTTAGCTCCATCCCAATAACGTAATGTTGGAGATGATCCATCAACATTAGCAAAGCCAATGATTGGATAGTCAGAAACATTATTCGATATATCAAATGCAGTTGCCCACATATCTGTACGCCTGTGCTTTGTTGCCCAATCTGATGGGATATAGAGGTCAGCTTTTACATATTTTGCACAATTCCCACACTGGTTAATTTTTCTACCCTGTGTGTTATAAAACGCTCCGCTAAATCCACCGGGACGTAACTGTGCACCATCTGCGGCACTGATACTAATCTTCAATCTGCCGGCATCAGCAGTAAAGCCGGCAGGTGGATATCTGTCAGGATACCAGGCTCCGTTTACATTAGTAGGAGCTAAAATAGGATTAACATTGAATGACTCGTTAAGGGGCACACATGGTCCACCAACAACTACATTCGCTACATAAGAAAGTTTATTCTGCAATAAATTTTGGGCTTGAGGATTAGGTGAATGGAAGTTGGCAGTGGTTTCAGTACCAAACATTACATAACCTGCACCCCAATTTTTTTCGCCTAATACACAGCCTGGTGCATCCCCATTCATAATATTTGTGAAAGTTCCACCCGACAAAGTTGCATGGGCATAGTAACCGCCCGAATAACTTGTAACAACAGGCGTAAACGGCCCCGTAAAAATGGGATGCCCGGGAATTGTTGCTGTTGCTGAGCTTGATGCGAATGGATAAGAACCACCACTAAAATTTAGCAAGACCCCACCAAATCCAAAATTAATATTACCACCTACATTAGGTGCCGCATTTAACAATAATCGGCCGCCGGCAGTAACCCAATTCTGTATCAGGGTGATATTGGCTGTCAGGAAATTTATTAGTTCATTTGCGCCACTCTCTGAACCATCTAAAAAAACCAACCCTGTTGCAGCTGAGAATACAGTTGCAGGTGCAGCAGCTAAAAAATCGGTAGTTGTATAATTACCTGAACCAAATACCGCATTCATGGCATTTATATTATTAGATACCCCCCAAGGTTCTCCCCCACTCCATCTTATATAATAAATGTTTCCCGTCAGGTTGTTTACCGTATTATGGGTATTTAAATTAGTAGCAACAACCGGGGTTGTTTTGTTTACCATGCGCACGTCGGTTGACAATGCACCCTTAGAAACAGTGTTACCCCCTTGGGCAGTTGCTGTTTGCACCTGTACGAATAGGCCGAAAAAAAGCACGGCCATCATGGTGGAGAGAAATTTTTTCATAATCATGTTTTTTGCAGTTTGGTAATAGGCAGCCATGGTTTGCATTGCAGCCTGTGGTTTAGGGATGAGCATTGTATATACCTGCCGTTTTGCTGGTGGCGGTATATACAAAACAGGGGTTGGCATATTTGCCACCCCGGTTGGTATATTAAGTTGTTTATTAAAAGTTGGCACCGGCGTTAGTGCAGTGTTGGTTTGTAACGCCACAATTCCGGAATTGCTGCTTTCAGCAATTTTACAGGTTTTACCGGCTAAAAAGAAGGCGGCAATTCTGGAAAGCATCCTGTGTAAAAGATTACTCATAATCAAACTGGTTTAGGTTGTATGTAGGGAGTTTTACAAACAGGATATTGGCTTATTGGAAGCGGCTTTGAAGAGGATGTTTGGATAATTATTTACCCTGATTTTTTCAAACCAGCATTTTTGAATGTTAATTTCAAAAATCAGGACTTATTTGAATAATTAATTTTTTAAGTTCAAACCAGGTAACAAAATAAACCTGTTTTCATTTTTTAATCAATGAAATAATAACGTACCATAAGCACGAAATCAGTTTGAAAACAAATCGTCAAATTTGGGGGTTGACAACAATTAAAGATTTGGTAATTTTTCGAGGGATTAAGGATTTTCGGTATTAAAAAAACATTTTTAGCTTGTTTTAACATATATCGGGGAGTAAATATACAATTAGATTTATTAAATCCAAATTTATTTTAAAGAAAATTTAACAAGCTTATTCTTTTATCTGCAAACGCAAATAATTCATTCGATAGATTTCAAGATCAATTATACTTATCCCTGTAATATGAAGCTGCAGGAAGTGGGCCATATTGTAATCAGAAGAAATAAACCAGGGTTAAGATATCATTGGGTGACGGTGAAATTCTTTCGTTCTATCGAATAAATAGCGGTAAGTAGCCAGGTTACGGCTGCGGAAGGTATCGCCAAAACTCTCGGCCACGTTGATCATTTTAGGATTAAAATCGCCGATCCACTGCATTTCATACTCCAGGTACAACTGGTTGGGTGTTTGTACAATTTTACTGCACTCACCAATAATATAAGAATCTATGCCCGTCCCCTGCCATTCGGGTACCACGCCAAAGACCATCCCTACAAATTTTCTGGATTTGAGGAATTTTTGCCGCCATACAAATTCCAGCTTTTGCAACAAACCGAATTTACCATCCAGGTGTTTAAAATATTGATTGATATCTGGCAGATTAATAAACATGGCAATGGCTGTTCCCTTATGATAAGCGAAGTACAAAATATCTTCATCCATTACCGGTTTCATTTTTTTAAACATCAGCAACACCTGTTCTTTATTCATTTGCTTTAAACCGCCGTGCCCTGCCCATGCTTTGTTATACACTTCCACAAAATCCACCGCATATTTGGCCAGGTTATTTTTTTTCATGGTCTCAAAACTGATGTCGGGATTGTCATCATGCATTTTATGACGGTCAATGGTTTTTTGCGCCAATGGCTTCTTGGCATCCAGGGCAAAACATACCTGGTTAAAAAAGAGTTTAAAACCATAACTCTCAAAAAGTGTAACGTAATATGGCGGGTTATAATTCATGCAATATAACGGTGGTGTGTAGCCTTTAGTAATTAAACCCCACCAGCGGTCGCGTTCGCCAAAGTTAATAGGTCCATCCATCGCTTCCATGCCATGTTGTATGAGCCAGTGTTTGCCATTATCCAATAACAGATCGGCAGCGGCCTGGTCATTGATGCATTCAAAAAAACCAATGCCACCCACAGGCACATCATCTCCCTTGTTCTTATATTTTTTATTGGTGAATGCGGCGATGCGGCCGATCAGTTTACCTGCATCGTCTTTTAATATCCATCGTATCACTTCGCCAAAACGAAATGCTTTATTTTTTCCCTTATCAAATACTTCGTCAATATCCTTATCCAGCGGGCGGATAAAGTTGGGGTCGTTTTTATGAAGCACAACAGCCACCTGCAGAAATGCTGCTGCGGTTATTTTATCTGTTACGGGAATTAGTTGCATGGGTTTATTTAAAGCGCAAATTTATGGATTTGGGGTGGTTTAAAGCGTTTAGAAGTTTAGGGGGTTAGAGGTTTACACTGTCGATTGTTAGACCTTAATATCTCTCCATCCTTCGACAAGCTCAGGAGAGCGGGAACTGGAATGGGCGGCAGAATGGTTAGACAAGCTTTATTATTTATCGGAATTGCATATTAAAGCAGGTTAACGAGGTTATAAAGAACTTGCAGGAAGACAAAGAAGAACTAACATTATAATTCCACTTCTCCAATAAATACAGCGCCCTGTTTACCTTTTTCCATCTGAAGTGTAATGATCTTTTTTTCTTCTTTGGCTGTGCCATAATGCAGGTATATCTCGGCCATCACTGTTGTTGGACCAGCAATGGTTACCTGCCTGTCGCTATAATAATTTATCTGTATCTTATATTTACCCTTAATGCCGCTCTTAAGTATGAACTGTTCGGGGCCAAAACCTTCCGTAAAATCATCCGATATACGGCCACCAATTTCAGTTGTTTTATGACTATAGAAACATTTCTCCCCATTTGGATCGGTTACCCAAAGATCAATATCAGAATTATTCTTGTTCCAGTTCATCACTACCCTGATATCTGCCGGCATCGGAACAATTAATTTTTTATCGATCTTCTTAATATCCAGCTCATTTTTATGCGCTGCTATGATCCGGTTTATCTCTATTAAAAATATTTCTTCAATACCATTGTACATCCTTGTCATTTCACTACTGTAACTTTTTGTCATGCCGGCATATAACATATCCAACGCCTGCTGATAATCCCCACCGTCGGCATAAGCAAGGGCACAATCCCTGTAACTTTGCGGATCGGCCGGGCGAAGCTCCAGCACTTTTTTAAAGGCAGAAAGTTCGCCTTCATAATCACCGGCCTCTTTTAGTTTATACCCAAGCATTTTATATAATTCATAACTGCCGTTTTCCAGTTCTGCAAGATTGGTAAGCACGGTAATGCCATTTATTTTATCACCTGTTTTTAGTAAGTAAGAAGCTACTTCAAAATAATACGTTGGCCGGCCGGCATAATATTGACTAAGCTCCAGGTATTTCAAATAGCGATTAGCTTTTTCAGTCTGCTTAATTTCCCTGATGTAGTCAAAAGTTTCTGGATTAAAAGGCGGCGTAGCGGCTACGGCTGTTTTATTTTCTGCTGCTATCTTTTGCTGTTGCTTCCTGTAAACAGAATCCTGCTGGAATTTTTTTGTAGTTACAATAATAACACCGTTTGCAGCTTCTGAACCATACAAACCAGTTGCAGCTGCGTCTTTCAACACAGTTACATTATCTACGTCATTAGGATTTAATGAACTCATATAGCTGAGAGGAAGCTGAATATCATCAACTACCAATAATGCCCCGTTATTTCCCAAAATAGATCGGTTGCCTCTTAAAGTAATACGTGTATCGGGGTTAGCATTGTTGTTTGCCATGTTGATATCTAAACCCGAAACTTTTGCAGCCAGGCCTGTAGCCACGTTGTCTATCATAAACTCGTTCAGTTCATCAGTACTAACAGTTGAAGTTGAATAACCCAATTGCCTGGAGTTTCTTTTTACCCCCAATGCGGTGACCACAACTTCGGATAACTGTTGAGCTGGTCTCAGCCCCACATTGATCACATTTTCATTACCTCTTACTTTCAATGCCTGCACCTCGTTACCTGCAGCAGATATCTGGAGTACATCCCCTTCTTTTGCCCGGATTGAATAAATTCCATTTGCATCAGCGGCAAAACCAGACGAGCTGCCCCTTACTTTTATTGTTGCAAATGGAACGGGGTTACCGTTGATATCGGTTACTCTCCCGGAAATTTGTTTGTTGCTGCCGGTCGGCGTTGCAGTTACATTGTTTGTCTGCTGAGGTTGCACCCGCTGTGTTTGCACTGGTACCGGCCTTGGCACCGCTACCGGCTTTTTTTCTACTTTTTCTTTTTCTTCAGTTTTTTGATTATACCATTCCTTTAAAGTTGCCATCATATCCAGTGAATTTCTCAGGTCAGTTTCTTTTTTTGTAATTACTTCAGACTGGCGCTGTTTCATGATCATATCATACGCTTCCCTTAGCTCAGCAGGCGGTTCTACCTGGTACTGTATATAATCATTAACCGTTTCTAAAACAATCAATGATGTGTTCCTGGTAACTACGCCAAACTGTTTACCCACCCTTTCAATTTCCTGTTTATTTTTACTATATTGTATATCCAGTTCGGCAATTTTCTTTTGCGCAAATACTTTGGTAATATCAAATTTTTCGCAAAGCTGTGTTTCGGTATTAATGGTTACTGTTTTTTCATAACTTACGGTATTGCCATAACCAAATTGTAAAACAATTTCTTCCACACCTTCTGTTGCTATGCCGGCTGCACTAAAATTACCATTAACTGCCACAGGTATTGATGGATAATTTTCTTTTACAAAACTATTTTGCTTGATGCCCAGGAAACGAAATGGTTCATTGATAAGTTTTTTCAATGCTTCTTCCACAGCCGTGGTTTGCAGGTCAATAACCTGTCCTGCTGTTTTACCTGCAATGAATTTTAAGTTGCTATAATCTGCGGATGCAGATGAATTGATACAATAAACGGGAATATTACCCAACTGTATCTCTTTATTACCAAGTGTTTGATGCCCATCGCTGATCAATATAAATTCATCGGTCTTTATATTTTTTAAATTAAGGTTGCCCAAATTTGTTGCTCCATCATATTGAAGGGTTTCAAGCTCTTTCTTTAATTCATCCCAGTTGCCGTTCTGTATCGTAAACTGTTTTGAAAGTTTAATCGTGTTACTAAATACGATAAGGTTCACAGCGGCGTTATCCAGTTTTTTAAAATAACCATCCAGTAATTCTATTTCCTTTTTTACATTACGATTGCTGCCACTCAGCGACGCATCCCACAATAAGCCAACCGATGATGGCAATTTCTTTTCCCGTTCATTTTTTTGCAGCGTGGTATTTACCAGGTAATAATATTTGTTCTCAAATTCCTGCAGCATTACTTCTGCCGCATCCATTGGTTTTGGAATACTAAAAGAAAGGGAATAACCCGGTACATAATTGTTTTTATTTACAGAAGCTATGTACAGGTTATTCCGGTTTGTAAACTGAATGTTCTCATTTAGGGATGAATCAAAAACGGGCCTGGTAGCAGATTGTATCACAGATACATCAATGCTGAACTTTGCAACGGTATCTTTTAAATTTAAAGGCAGGTAGTAATGTAATGATGTAGCAGTAAAGGGTAATTCTTCTTCATAGCCAATTAAAACTGTCCGGGTACTGTTTGCATTGATAGGATAAATTCGTGTGCGGAAAGTATTACCATCTACTTTTTCCAGGAGGCCCGGGTCTACTCTTCTTCTTTCAATTGTCTCAAATACTTCTGTTCCTTTACTTCTGTCAACAGGAACTGCTTCTCTCAGATTACCATTAATATCAATAGCATAGCGGCTTACACTCAATCCGTCTTTCAGCGGAAAATTAAGTGTGCCTTCGAGGATTCTTGATGTCGTGTTTTTAAAAGTCATCTGCCAGGTCGTTCTGGCAACTGTACCACATACTTTCACTTCTATTTTTAATGCCTGCAGTTGTACGCCATTATTGGTTTTACCATCAACAGTAAGTTGTGGCATTTGTGCCTTTAGGGTAATTGTAAATAACAGGACGATTGCGGTAACGGAAAAATATTTTCTCATAATAATGTTTGGCAACATGATGAGAAAACAAAATGATTTACATAAAAATATTTTCTACCGCACCTTTATCATCGCCTTTACCTGTTGCATTGGCCCGTTTTGCAAACGTGCATAATACACACCGGCTGGTAATGCCCCGCTTTCGTAATGATAGGTATAAGAACCGGCCGGTAAGTCCTTATCAACAGGCGTAATAATTAAGCGGCCCATTGTATCAAATATTTGTAACAGGGTATGGCCACCATCAGTTTTATATTTGATGTCGGTAGATTGGGTGAATGGTGTTCCCCATATTTCCAGGTAACTGGTACCGGCAGTAATGGGTGGAAGCGGATTACAGGTTGCATTATTTACCAATGCCAGGTTTTGAAAATCTTTAAGCATGATCTGTTGCAGATCTGCATTTTTTACACAAAGCCAGTTCTCCATCAGTGATGCATACACGCTCCTGAAATCGTACTGCATGGGAATATTATCATTTACATTGGCATTGGCCGGAATAGCCGGATTATCGCCCCATAATTTAGGGATCACATTCTTGCCAAATATAAACATAGGTGCTGCTGCTCCATGATCAGTACCGGTACTGCTGTTGCTTTTTATGCGGCGGCCAAATTCAGAAAATGTCATACCCATTACCCTGTCTTCCACACCCAGAAATTTCAGATCATCCTGGAAAGCTTTGATGGCATCGCTTACATTTTTTAATAAAGTAGCATGGCTTCCAACAGTAGGGTCGGTGGTACTGGTTTGTAAAGAATGTGTATCAAAACTTCCATAACTCACCATGTAAATTTTTGTTTTCAATCCACCCTTAACCAACCTTGCCACAATCTTAAGCTGATCGGCCAGCGAATTATTAACCGGGTATGGCGCCTGTTGTGTTACCGCATCTGCAGCGGCTTTTACAACAGTTGAATAAGCAGAAGTTTGTTTGGCAACAAGGCGGATATATTTTAATTCTTTACCTGCATTGGTATTGGGTGCAGGGTCTTCGATACCTGCCAGTAAATTATAAAAACTGGTGGGGTTACTGATGCTCATACCCATACTTACGGATGGCCCCTGGAAAGTTAATGACGTTGTTGAACCGATTTGAATACCCAGCGGATCGGGCATGGTATTGTTTGGATAGCCAACCGGAAAATTTGGATATTCATAATTTAAAAAGCGTCCACCCCATCCGTTTACAATAACCTCGTTGCTGTCGGATGCACTCATCCAGATATCGGTTGCCCTGAAGTGCGAAAAATTTGGTGTTGGATAACCTGCGGCCTGCACCACACTTAACCTGCCCTGGTCAAACAGAGTTTTCATTCCTGTCATGGCAGGATTCAAACCTGTTTTAGCAGTCAGCTGTAATATTTTATTTTCCGGGATGGCGATATTGCTGCGGGCATTAAAATAATTGGAATAATTTTCGATGGGTATAACGGTATTTAAACCATCGTTACCACCACTCAATTGTACAATCACCAACACATGATCATTTGGCGTACTGCCATTTAATAATTGTGCCAGCGGCGATTCGGCACCAAAGGCTTTTACCGAAAACCCATTGATGACAGTTGGCAGAACAACTGCCGGAACTGATGTGCGTAAAAAGTCTCTACGTTTCATTTTTAATAATTTGGCCCCGGCCCTCCAACTCCTCCAGGGGGAGAGTTACCGAAGCGATGGATTAATAATTCCGATTTTCTTAATTAAAAAAAATAGTTTACGGCCTGCAATTAAGCTAATTGGTATTCTGCCAGTTTCAATAAATATTGATACAGGTCTTTCAACTTTGTTTTTACGATAGTTGCATTAACTGTATCATTTGGATTTGCGATCCAGGCAGTCCATGCATTGGTCCAATAGGTATCATTTGTTTGTCCGCCCAGAATAATATCTTTCTTCAACTGGTCTCTTGATGCCTGCGTTATCGGGAGCCGGAATAAATAAGTTATTGAGTCAGCAATTAATAAATTCGGATCGCCGGGATTAGGCAATGACTTTGCAAAAACAGTAGGATCAATTACTATTTTTTTTCCGCTCCGGGTGTAACCTGATGTTAACATCACATCCGTAAATTGATTTCTTTTTGGAAAAGTATCTGAGTTGATCCATATCTCATAATACTGCGGCTGCTGGTAATAAGGCGACCAGCCTGCTACATTTGGCGGATCGCCAATGTATTGCTGAAAAGTATAAGAAAGCTGGTTAAGGGTAAGCCACATATTGTAAGCACCAACATAATCTATGGTTGCATTTGGAAATACAACACTGAACTCCCTGCACAAACCAACTAAAATATCAACGGGGCTTTTTATCAAACAGCCCTGGTTAAGCACATCAAAAAAATGTTCGCTTTTAAATAATGTTTCCAGTACCGGTTTTATTTCATAATTATTTGTTCTGAAGACCTGCGCCAGCGGGGCTATCACGTTTGCCTCTGTTGCTGCATCAATGTCGTAATATACAAACCAGCGGTACAGTTTTCGGCAAATATGTAAAGAAGGATCATTGATAGACAAGAGCATGTTTACCAGGTCAGTTACTTCCAGATCACCGGCTGTGGCTCCTGTGCGGCCGGTAATAACGGTGTTGTTATAAAAAGCCGAAAACTGTTTGTTGGTTGCATCATGGCGTGATGATGTAAAAACAGCCGTATTGGTAGTATTATTTACCTGCCATCCGGTTAATACTTTTGCTGCTGCTTTTACATCGGCTTCGGCATATCCCTGTGTTGCATTATTTGCACCCTTACCTACCACAAACAATTCCTGTAACTCCCTGCCATAGTTTTCGTCAGGTGCTGTATTGGTATTTAAATAACCATTTTGGTAACGCAGCATGCCGGTATCTGTAGTAATTTCTTTTACAAACTGTTTAAAATTACCGAGGGCATTTTTACGAAGCACTTTATTATTCTGATAACACAAGATAGCACGGCCGATGGAATTAGTTTCTGTAGCAAAATGATTGTGCCAGAACAGCGTCATTTTCTCCAGGATATTTTTATCCTGGTTAACAAGCTGGCCCATCCACCAGTTTCTAAAAGCACTAACCCTGTTTGAATCTACGCTGCCATCGTTTGTATTTACATTTACCCAGGTTTGCCCGGCTGGTATTGCATTATCAGGATCGGTGGGATCAACTGAATTTGCATAATTTTTTATTGGTGGTGCTGGCGTGAACTGCGCCAATGGAACATTAAGTAAAGCATCAACTGCCTGGTTCATGGTCATCGTTTTAAAAAAATCCACATCAGCCTTTGTTGCACCAAACATGGTTCTTTTTAAAAGATGAATAACTTCATTGATCGTCCAGGGGCCGGTATACGGATTTATACCGCTTAGTGTTCTGGTAGGTGAAGTAAAGGCAACAGGGGCTATAGCTTTTTTGGCTTTACCTGCTGTAAGAAAATCTCTTCTGTCCATAGCAGTTAATTTGGTGACTATGATGTATAAATAATTACGACTTATTTAAGCTGGTAAAGTTTAAGTAGGGAGGGTATTTTTTTGTTGGATCACACGCCAGAACATAACGCTGCGCTGGTTCTTTTATTTTACTGTTTTAAAGTTATGCTTATTATTGGATATTTTCGATAATACCTGCAATGCCCTGTCCGCCACCAACACAGGCAGTTACAATGCCGTATTTCTTATTCAGCCTTTTCATATCATTAACTATCTGTATGGTTAGTTTACAACCTGTACAGCCTAATGGGTGGCCCAATGCAATGGCACCACCGTTTATATTTACGATCTCAGGATTTAAGTTCAAAGCCCTGATAACTGCCAGTGATTGCGAAGCAAAAGCTTCATTCAGTTCTATCAGATCTATATCAGCAAGGCTCATACCAGCCTGCTTTAAAACTTTAGGAACGGCTTCAACCGGGCCAATACCCATAATGCGTGGATGAACGCCGGCGCTGGCACAGTTCACCAAACGGGCAATAGGTTTTAAACCCAGTTCATTAATCATTCTTTCGCTCATTACAATTACAAAAGCTGCACCATCACTGGTTTGCGATGAGTTGCCCGCTGTTACCGATCCTCCCAATGCAAATGCCGGTTTTAATTTTGCAAGACCTTCGGGAGAAGTATCGGCCCTAACACCTTCATCGGTATCAACAATAAAATCACGTTTTTGCTTTTTGCCTTTTGCATCCACATATATCTCGTTTACCGTCATGGGTAAGATCCCCGATTTAAAAAAACCTTCCTTAATGGCATTGCCTGCTTTTACATGACTGTTAAAACTAAAAGCATCCTGGTCTTCGCGGCTTATATTGTATTCGCTGGCGACAGCCTCGGCTGTTAAGCCCATGCTTAAATAATAATCCGGTTCTGTTTCTGCAATGGCGTAAGAAGGAACTACTTTCCATCCTGCTGTTGGCACCATGCTCATACTTTCGGTACCACCGGCGATAATACATTCTGCCATACCCGTTCTTATTTTAGCAGTGGCCATGGCAATACTTTCCAGTCCACTGGCACAATAGCGATTAATGGTAATACCCGGTGCATGAATACCAACTGCCCGTGCAGATATCATCCTTCCCACCTGTAATCCTTGCTCAGCCTCGGGTACAGCGTTACCTACAATTACATCATCCACTCTTTTTACATCCAGTTGCGGCACACTCGCCAGTAAACCTTTGATCACATCAACGGCGAGGTCATCGGGCCTGTAAAAACGAAACCCGCCTTTTTTACTTTTAGTAATGGCTGTTCTGTATCCTGCTACTATGTATGCTTCCTGCATGGTAAACTTTTTTGCCCCCATCCCCTAAAGGGGTGACGAGGAGATTATGTGTTTTACCCCCCTTTAGGGGATGGGGGCATTTAGTTGTTTATGCAACTTTCAATATCAAAGTTAAAAGATTGCTTTTAAAAAATTGTACTTTTACAAAAACAATTTACATGGCAGAAAAACTCACCATAGAAATTAAAAACGCCAAAGTACTTAAGGTGCTGCAAGGGCTGGAAGAGATTAAGATGATTAAAATAATTAATGACCCATTTTTGGGATTAACCGGTAAAAAGAAAAAGCAGGCGAAGGATTTTTTATCGGCACTCCGGCAGGCAAAACTGGCAGAACAGGGAAAAATAAAATTGAAAACCTTAGACCAATTGATTGATGAGCTTTGATTTTATCATTAGAACAACTGAAAATTTTGATAAGTCGGCAAAAAAACTTTTCAAGAAATACCATTCTTTCGGTAATGACCTCAAGCATTTAAAAACAGTACTGTTAGCAAACCCGGTATCCGGCATTTCGTTAGGTAATAATTGTTATAAACTCCGTTTAAGAATTTCTGACAAAAATACTGGCAAAAGCGGAGGAGGAAGAGTGATTACTTATGTAAAGATTGAAAAGAAACTAATTACTCTGCTGGATGTGTATGATAAAGCAGATAAAGAATCTATAACCGAAAAAGAATTGGCTGCACTTGTAAAAAAAGCAGGTTAACTATGTATAAAGTTATCAGGTCTTTCCTGTTTTTATTTGACCCTGAATGGGTTCATTATTTTTCGATGAATGGATTGAGGTTGCTTTGTAAAATTGGTTTTATTAAGAAGCTGATAGCCTCAACATACAAACCACAGGAAAATATTCAATATTCAATATTCAATATTCAATTCTCAAACAGGGTTGGCCTTGGTGCCGGCTTTGATAAAAATGCCAAATATTTAAATGAACTGGAAGCGTTGGGTTTTGGTTTTGTAGAAATTGGTACAGTAACACCGCTCCCGCAGGCCGGCAATGATAAAACCCGTTTATTTCGTTTACCAAAAGATAAAGCACTCATTAACCGCATGGGTTTTAATAATGATGGGGTTCAAGTTGTTGCAAAAAGATTACAGGCATGGCAGCAACGTCAGTCGTCAGTAGTGCGTGGAGAGTTGGGCAACTCACCACTCACGTCTCACCAATCACGACTCATCATCGGTGGAAATATTGGAAAGAACAAGATCACAGCAAACGAAGATGCCTGGAAGGATTATGAAAAATGCTTTTTAGCCTTGCATGATTACGTAGATTATTTTGTGGTGAATGTAAGTTCGCCAAACACGCCAGGACTAAGAGAGTTGCAGGAGAAGGATGCGTTGCATAAAATTTTGATGAACCTGCAAACTCTAAACACTAAACGCCTACAAACTAAACCAATTCTCTTAAAAATTGCTCCTGATCTTACGCAGGAACAAATTGATGATGTAATTGAATTAGCCCTCGAAATAAAATTAGATGGCCTGGTTGTATCAAACACTACTATCAGCAGAGACCAACTCACGACTGACCATTCACAACTCACGAAAATTGGTGCCGGCGGTTTAAGTGGTTTACCCGTAAAAGCCAGAAGCACAGAAATTGTAAACTACATTCATCAAAAAACAAACGGACAAATACCCATCATTGCAAGTGGTGGCATATTCACCGGAACAGATGCAAAAGAAAAAATTGAGGCAGGTGCTTTATTGGTACAGGTATGGACCGGTTTTATTTATGAAGGGCCATCAATCGTGAAAAATATTTGTAAGACCCTTTAAAATGAGCAGCGTTTTATTAAATTATATTGCTGCGTAATTATCAGCACATTAGCAAAACAGTATATTAGCAAATTTTCATTATGCATTATTTATTTACATCAGAAAGTATCATCAGTTTTTTTGTACTGGTATTATTAGAAATAGTTTTGGGAATTGACAATGTGATCTTCGTCAGCATCATCATCAATCGTTTACCAAATTCAAAGGAAAAACAGGCCAGGCGTATCTGGATGATCACCGGTATTATTTCACGTAGTTTATTGCTGATGGGACTGGGTTGGTTGTTAACGCAAAAAGGTAAACCCGTATTTTCTTTATTTGGAAAAGGCTTTGACCTGGCCAGCCTTGTAATGCTGGCCGGCGGTTTATTCCTTATTTATAAAACGGTCAGGGAAATACATCATAAACTGGAAGGAGAAGATGAAAGTTTGCAGGGTGCCAATAAGCCCAAACTCACTTTAGGAAAAGCGGTGGTACAGATCATGCTGATAGATATTGTATTTTCTTTCGACAGTATTATTACAGCGGGTGGCACGGCCGAGCATGTGGAGATCATGATCGCTGCAGTTGTAATTGCCATGTTCATCATGTTCCTGTTCAGCCCAAAAATATCCGCATTCATTCACAAGCATCCATCATTAAAAATGCTGGCGCTTTCTTTTTTAGTAATGATCGGTTTAACCCTGGTTATCGAAGGCTGGGATGCAGAAAAATCGCACGACCTGCATATGAAAAACTATGTTTATTTTGGTATGGCTTTTTCCTTTTTAGTAGAGATACTGAATATAACCATGACGAAGCGAGCAAAGAAACGCAGGGTTGTTCAATTTAATGAACCGCAACTGGAAAAAGATGATGAAGATGAACCCGAGCATAAAGAATCAATGGAATAATACACCTTACCAATTATCCATTAAGTGAAGAAAGATTTACCAGCAACGTAGCAGCTACAATACCTGCAGTTTCGGTTCTTAATCTTGTTGCACCAAGACTGACAGCACTAAAATGATTTTCCAGGGCAAGTTTAATTTCAGCCGCAGTAAAATCTCCTTCGGGACCAATTAAAATAATTTTGGAAAACAGGGACCCGTTATTTAAATCGGTAAGATCTCTTTTGGCATCATCAATACAATGTGCAATAAATTTTTGCTGATAACCATCCAGCCTTGGCAAAGTTTTAGAACCTTGCCAAAGTTTTGAATACTGAACAGGCTCATGTAAAACCGGTACCCGGCATTGCTGGCTTTGAAGCATGGCACTCACCAAAATACTTTTCATCCGCTCAAACTTAAAAAGCGTTTTTTCGGTACGGCTGCAAATAAGCGGTATAATTTCTGTTACGCCTATCTCTGTTGCTTTTTCTAAAAACCATTCAAAGCGGGTGTTGTTTTTTACAGGCGAAATAGCAATGGTAATGTTGTTCGTTGATTGTTGATGGTTGACCGTTTCTATAACTTTAACAGTACACTTTTTCCTGTTGTTGTCTGATATTTCCGTTGTAAACAAATCCCCTTTGCCATTTGTTAATTGCAACTGTTCACCATTTTGCATACGCAGCACCTGCACGATATGCTTGCTGGTAGCTTCATCCAGCATCACATCAATACTTGAAGCAGTTAAATCTTCTTTATAAAAAAATGGTAATGCCATAAATAAAAAAGGAATGAAAAATAAAATTTAATTCTTCATTCCTCAATAAATATTATAAAAAGTAAAAATTGTTCTTCGCTTTTATCCTCGGGTTAAGTTCCTCCTTCAGGGGCGGAGGGGGTGCTTTAAAATGGTGCATCCTCATCAAACTCCCCGTCATTCATCTTGCTACCTTTTTGTATATACAGTTTTGCGCCATCTCCATCATCACTCTTCACAGGCTTCCAGCTTCCGCCGGGTAAGCCGCTGGCAAAATCACTGCCGCCTTCTTCTTCAATAAATTTTTGAATATGTAACAGGGCTTTAAGCTTTATTGTATCCAAACTACCATTACGGTGCTTGGCAATTTTTACAAAAGTTTCGCCTTTGTTACTTTCGCCCATCTCGTTGCTGGTAATATCATAATATTCGGGACGGTATAAAAACATCACCATATCTGCATCCTGCTCAATAGCACCCGACTCACGCAGATCACTCAACTGCGGAATTTTTGCACCTTCTTTTCTTTTCTCTACCTCACGGCTTAACTGCGACAGGGCAATGATGGGCACCTGCAATTCTTTTGCAAGCCCTTTCAAATCACGGGATATACGACTGATCTCCTGTTCCCTGTTACCATTTCGGTTTTCGCCTGCACCACTCATCAATTGTAAATAGTCAATGATGATAAGGCCAACATTGTGTTTGTTTTTTAAGCGGCGGCATTTTGCACGTAGTTCAAAAATATTCAGCGCTGCCGTATCATCAATAAAAATGGGCGCTTTTGATAAACGCTCAATGCCGTTTTTATACAATTGTTTCATCTCATGCTCTTCCAGTTTACCACGGGCAATTTTCTCTAACCATATTTCACTTTCCGCACTTAAAATACGCTGCACCAATTGAGAACTACTCATCTCTAAACTGAAAAATCCTACTGCTGTTGGTTTGGTAGGATGCAATGCTGCACTTCTGGCCAGGTTTAAAGCAAAAGCTGTTTTACCTACCGATGGCCTTGCAGCCAGCACGATCAGATCGGTTGATTGCCAGCCGTAGGTAATTCTATCCAAAGAAGGGAAACCGGTAGGCACACCAGTGATATCTTCCTGTCTGTTACGCATATCTTCAATGCGCTGAATGGTTTTTACCAACACCGTATCAATGCTATCAAAATTTTTACGAAGGTGATTATTGGTTATTTCAAAAAGTTTACTTTCTGCTTCATCCAGCATATCAAAAACATCAGTACTGTCTTCATAAGCATCGCCAATAATTTCTCCGCTAATGCGGATCAGCTCACGCTGAATAAATTTTTGTAAAACGATCCTGGAGTGGGCTTCAATATTGGCAGAGGATACAACCGCATTGGTTAATTTGGTAACATAATAGGGGCCACCAACCGCATCCAGTTCTTCGCGGAATTTTAATTCTTCTACAACGGTCAACAGATCTATCGGTAAACTTTTTATGGCCAGACCTTGCATAGCTTTGTATATCCGCTGGTTGGCATCAACATAAAAACACTCAGGTTTTAAAATTTCCACTACGGTATCAAATGCACTTTTTTCGAGCATGATAGCACCCAGTACAGCCTCTTCCAGTTCCTTTGCCTGTGGTGGCACTTTGCCGTACATCATGCTTCCGGCGTCTAATGGCGCTTTACGGCGCAGTTTTTTGTCTTTATTAAAATTTGTAAGTTCCATTTCTAAAATACCTGTACTTGTTAGGGTGAAATATTTGCAGGGCGGCTAAGGTAATTGCAAATGCATCATCTGTTCACATTCATTTTTATCCACATCATCCTAAATATGTTTTTTGCAGCCGTTATCCTCATGCTTTTCCACAACAAAGATAGTTTATTCAGGTCATTGCCGAATTATCCACAGTGAATTCACAAATGGAAAGTCAATAAAAACTGCATTCTGTTTGCTTTTATTAACAATTAAGTAATACCAAATTTTCTTTTTTACACCACACATTTTTTTTATGCTCTTGCAATATCAAAAATCTATAGGTAGATTATTAGTCTGCTCATATATCTCCCATACAAGGCAAAAAACTATCTTTGCCAATTAATAATAAAAAGTAATAACCGGATGATCATTAGTTACAACTGGCTTTGTGAATACCTGCCCGAAATAATTGAACCTGAAAAGTTAAGTAAGATACTCACGTCCATTGGGCTTGAGGTGGAAAGTCTGCATAAATATGAAGCAGTTAAAGGCGGCCTGAATGGATTGATTGTTGGTGAAGTACTCACCTGTGAAAAACATCCCGATGCTGATAAACTAAAAGTGACCACGGTAGATATTGGTGCAGCAGAAAAATTACAAATTGTTTGCGGCGCACATAATGTTGCTGTAGCCCAAAAAGTCATTGTGGCCACCATAGGTACCACCATCTACCCTTTTACCGGCGAACCAATGACCATGAAAAAAGCAAAGATACGTGGCGTGGAAAGCCAGGGTATGATTTGCGCCGAAGATGAGATTGGCCTTGGCGAAAGCCATGCAGGCATTATGGTGCTGCCGCATGATACTGTAGCAGGTACACCGCTTGCAGAATTTTTTAAACTTACAGACGATCATATTTTTGAAATTGGCCTTACCCCAAACCGCATTGATGCCATGAGCCACCTCGGTGTTGCCAGGGATGTATGTGCCTGGTTATCGCACCACAACAAAAAAGACACGATTGTAAAAACACCTTTTAAAAATAATTTTAAACCCGATAACCAGGGTTTACAAATGGAAGTTGTTATTGAAAATGCCGAAGCCTGCCAGCGCTATGCCGGTGTAAGTATTGAAGGCGTTACCATTGCCGACAGCCCTGACTGGCTGCAACAAAAATTAAAAAGCATTGGCCTGAGGCCCATTAATAATATTGTTGACATTACTAATTTTATTTTGCACGAAACCGGCCAGCCACTACATGCTTTTGATGCTGCCGCCATTACCGGAAAAAAGGTTATCATAAAAAATTTACCGGAAGGAACAACCTTTGTTACACTGGATGAAAAAGAGAGAAAATTATCTGCAGAAGACCTGGTGATCTGCAACGCAGAAACACCTATGTGTATTGGCGGTGTTTACGGTGGTATGCATAGCGGCGTAACGGCAGCAACCAAAAATATTTTTTTGGAGAGTGCCTGGTTTGATCCAACAACTATACGCAAAACATCCTTACGGCACGGACTGAGAACCGATGCTGCCACCCGTTTTGAAAAAGGGGTTGACATCAGTAATACCGTTGTAGTTTTAAAAAGAGCGGCTACACTTATTAAAGAAATTGCCGGTGGCGAAATTGCCAGCGATATCATTGATATTTATCCTGCGCCAAAAGAAAAAACCGAAGTAGCGCTTAAATACCATTACCTGAAAAAACTCAGCGGAAAAAATTATCATGGCGATACGATTAAAAATATTCTGCACAGTCTTGGTTTTGAACTGATAAAAGAAGGCAATGATGAAATGCGTTTTAAAGTGCCATTCAGCAAACCCGATATCAGTATTAGTGCCGATATCGTGGAAGAGATCATGCGTATTGATGGGCTTGACAATGTAGATATCCCGACCATGATCACGATTGCACCTGCGGTGGAAACACTGGCGCAGGAAGCAGCATACACCGAAAAAATTGGGGAATACCTGGCTGGTTCCGGCTTTCAGGAAATATTTACCAACTCCATTACCAACAGTGCTTATTATCCCGATGAGGTTTTGCAGAACACGGTGAAGATGATCAATAATTTGAGTGAGGAACTGAATATTCTGCGGCCGGCCATGATGGAAACAGGTTTAACCTCCATTGCATACAACCTTAACAGAAAAAATAACGACCTCAAGTTTTTTGAATTTGGAAAAACATATGCTGTTACCGAAGTTGGTAAATATACAGAAGACGATCACCTGGCTATTTATATTACCGGTAATAAAACAGCAGATGGCTGGAAAGCAAAGGGCGAAAAAGCCGACTTCTATTTTGTAAAAGCTGTTTTTGAAAAAATTATACAGGTATTGGGATTACAGGTTAACACCTATACCCCATCTGAAAATACAAACCTGTCAAATGCTTTACAGGCAACTATTAAAAATGAAAAAGTTGCGGAAATTGGTATGGTTAGTGCAGCTAAACTGGATAGATTTGATATTAAGCAACCCGTTTTTTATGCCGACCTGAGTTGGGGCAGGTTGTTAAAACTTAATAAAAAAATAAATATTCAGCATAAAGATGTTTCCAAATACCCGGCCGTAAACCGCGACCTGGCCATTATTGTAAACAAGGCACTTCCTTTTGAGGCTGTTGAAAAAGCAACGGGTACCATCAAAATAAATAAATTAAGGTCCATCAGTTTGTTTGATATATTTGAAAGTGAAAAGATAGGTTCCGATAAAAAATCAATGGCGATCAGTTTCACTTTTTTAGATGAAGAAAAAACACTGACCGATTTGGAGATTGACGGCATGATGAATAAGCTCATCGGGGCTTATGAAAAAGAATTGGGTGCAGAAATAAGAAAATAAGAACAGCCCCTGACCCCTGCACTTCGACTTCGCTCAGGATGTGGGGGGAATGCGAAGATCGGAACGAAGAGCTGGCATTAATAATTAATAAGAAGTTTAAATAGATAAAAAACTCTTGCCCCTAAGAATAGCATTACTGAAGTTGAAGCTACAGTAGTACAGGTGTTCAACATAGCTACTTCCCGAAATCGGGCTGTATTCGATTTCGGGGCTCCTTTCCTGCCTGCCGGCAGGCAGGTTTGTTATTTTTTTGGAGAAGCAAAAAAGTAAAGAAAAAGAAGAGGTTTGTTAATATGCCAGTCTCTATTAAAGTATAATAAAAAAGATTGCCGGATTTAGAAAACCATATAAAACGCATCAACGATAAACTTCAGCAACTGCTGAAGAATTACCAGCTATTGCAAAAAAACAATAAACGCCAAAGCGAATTAATAACAACTTTGCAGGAAGCAAAAGAAAAAGACCGGGAACAGATTGTAAACCTGCAGGAAAAAATAACCATCTTAAAAGCGGCCACCGGTAAAATGGACGAAGCGGATAAAAAGGCTTTTGAAAAAAACATCAGCCAGTACATTCGTGAAATAGATAAATGTATTGGCATATTGAGCGAATAAAAACGGAACGCCGGTTTATTAAGATTGTTATGATTTTTGCAGTGCAAATCTTTCTGAATCTTAATCATCATAAAAACCTTCGTTCAAAATAAATAACATGGCAGAACTAATCCCCGTAAATATTGTAATTGGCGACCGCACCTACCGCATTAAAACCAACCCGGTTGATGAAGAAACCATACGCCGCACTTTAAAAACCATCAACGATAAAATAATAGAATTTAAAACCCAGTTTTCCGGCAAGGATATGCAGGACTATATTGCCATGGTGATGATTTGGTATGCCACCCAAACAAGTGCCGAAACCAACCCTGGCTTAGAAAAAGAAATGGCAGATGCTTTGGAGAAAATTGAAATGCAGTTGGATAAGGTGAAGTAATTGCATCTTCAAAAATTTAGACCACTATCCTTCTGAAGCATACAGCCCTCTTAATAAGAGTCGCATTATCTTTATATTTACACTATGACAAACAGGCTGTCCAGGTTTCGTACTATCATAAAAGATACTTTCAGGTTGTTCTTCAGGAATGACCCTTTAAAACTGGGAGGCGCCACTGCATTTTTTACCATGTTTGCCTTACCACCTGTACTGATTATATTGATACAGTTTTTAAGTTTATTTATTGACCCGCACTCCATAAAGCACGAGCTGTTCATTAATCTTTCCGGTATGTTGGGGGAGGAAGCCGTACGGCAAATAGTTTCAGTAATTAAAGAAGTACGGGAACTCAACAGCAACTGGCTGGCAGCAATCCTTGTTTTTACATTTTTGATCTTTGTGGCCACTACGCTATTCAAAGTTATCCGCAGTTCAATCAACCAGATATGGGAACTGGAACCGATGCCAGGCAAGAAAGTCATTGCCTCACTAAAATCAAGACTATTGTCATTCGGCTTCATCATCGTTACAGGCCTGTTATTTTCTATAGCGATGTTTATAGAAACCCTGCAGGTAATAGTAGGGAGTTATTTCATCAAACTATTTCCTGCTATTTCCGGTTTCGTAAACCAGGCACTGGCTTTTGTTATTGGCATATTTACTATTGCCACCTGGTTTACTATCATATTAAGGTACCTAAATAACCGGCACCCCTCGTGGCGGGTGGCATGGACAGGTGGCTTGGTAACCAGTATACTTTTCTCCATCGGTAAGATCGTTCTTCACCTGTTGCTCAACTACAATAATGTGAATAATATTTACGGTGCATCGGCATCCATTGTTTTGCTGTTGTTATTTGTATTTTATTCAGCCATGATCCTCTATTTCGGCGCCGCTTTTACCAGGATATGGGGCGAATACACACAAAATAAGCAGGAAATAAAGTCCCGATCCGGCGGAACCCCAACAGGCTCTTAAGCTTTAGTTTACGATTAAAATCTGTGGCACGGTTTTTAACCTTTTAGCCTTGCACCAACTTATTTTTAATACACTAAAAATTTCTATTATGACAGCGCAGACAACCGGCAAAAACAACATTAAACCGGTTTTACCAAAAGGTGAAGCCGATAGCATAAACAATGATATTTCTCCACTTGAAAAAGAACTGCTGGATACTGCCGGCCAGGATGATGAAGAACGTAAGTTGCATGAAGATGAAGTGGATAATACAGATGAAGATGGTGATTTGCTGAATGAAAATACAAGCAACGATGCCAGCAGTGGAAGCGAACTTGATGTTCCCGGAAGTGAAGCTGATGACGCAGATGAGGAAATTGGAGAAGAGGATGAAGAGAATAACAGTTATAGCGTGGCTGATAATTAGAAATAAGAATCATTAATAACTTCCAAGCCTATAACCTGCTGATCTCTGCGGGAAATTTATTACCTGAAATTGATAGGAAAAGTCCATTCTTTTACCCTTAGTTTCTACTGTAAGATATAGAAAGTCACCTAAGCTGTTAAGCCGCTAAACTTGCATACTATAACTTTCTCCAAACAAATTACTTATCTTCGTAAATTAAACATCTCATTTAACTTGTATATGGATAAAGGGGAGTTATATATGATTTTGAACCGTTTTAAAACCGAAACAATTAATGGAACCGATAATACTTTACATTATCATTGGTGCAGCCGCACTAATACTGGGCATCATACTGGGTAAACTGGTTTTTGCCAAAAATACTCAAAAACAAATAGCAGACGCAGAGCATCAGGCTCAAAAGATCATCGCCGATGGTCAGTTACAGGCCGAAAATCTGAAAAAAGAGAAACTGCTGGAAGCCAAGGAAAAATTTGTACAGCTAAAAGCCGATCATGAGCGGGATGTAATGCAACGCAATCAAAAACTGGTTGACAGCGAAAACCGTATCAAACAAAAAGAACAATCCCTCAATCAAAAAGACCAGAACCTCGATAAACAGATGAAGGATAACGAGGTAATTAAGGAAAACCTTAACCGCCAGACGGAGATCGTAAATACCAAACGTACCGAACTGGAAAAACACCAGGAAGAACATATCCGCCGCCTGGAAAAAGTGGCGGGCCTCAGTGCAGAAGACGCCAAAGCGCAATTAATTGAAAGTTTGAAACAGGAAGCACACACAAAAGCCCTGGTTATTCAGCAGGAAATTATTGAAGATGCCAAATTAAAGGCAACCAAGGAGGCACGTAAAATAGTCATTCAAACCATACAACGTACGGCTGCAGAAGCTGCCATTGAAAATGCCATCACCGTTTTTAATCTCGAAAGTGATGAGATAAAGGGTTCTATCATTGGCCGCGAAGGACGTAATATACGTGCTATAGAAGCAGCTACCGGCGTAGATCTTATCGTTGATGATACTCCGGAAGCTATTGTGCTTTCCTCTTTTGATCCCTTACGCAGGGAAATTGCCCGTTTATCGCTGCAACGCCTTGTTGCCGATGGACGTATCCACCCGGCACGTATTGAAGAGGTTGTTGAAAAAACAAAAAAACAGATCGATGACCAGGTAATGGAAATTGGTGAACGCACTGCCATGGAACTGGGTGTACACGGTTTACATAAAGAATTGATCAGGATGGTTGGCCGTATGCGTTTCCGCTCATCTTACGGACAAAACCTGTTAATGCACAGTCGTGAAACGGCTAATCTTTGCGCTATCATGGCTTCTGAACTGGGGATGAATGCAAAACTTGCTAAAAGAGCCGGTTTACTACACGATATTGGTAAAGTACCCGATGAGGAGACTGAACTGAGTCACGCATTATTAGGAGCCAAACTGGCCGAAAAATATGGTGAAAACCCGGCTGTAGTTAATGCCATTGGTGCCCACCATGATGAAATGGAAATGCAATATGTGATCTCTCCCATTATCCAGGCCTGTGATGCCATCAGCGGTGCAAGGCCGGGAGCAAGGCGTGAGATCATGCAGCAATATATTCAACGTATCAAAGACCTGGAAAATCTGGCCATGGCTTATACAGGCGTTGAAAAAGCCTATGCCATACAGGCTGGCAGAGAGTTAAGAGTTATTGTAGAGGCAGATAAAGTAACCGATGGCGAAAGCGATAAACTCAGTTTCGAAATAGCACAAAAAATACAGACTGAAATGACCTTTCCCGGGCAGATCAAGGTAACAGTGATCAGGGAAAAAAGGTCGGTTAACGTAGCGAGATAAAGCCCCCTCCATCTCCCCCGATAGGGGAGGAAATATAGAAGAACAAGTTATAGAACGTTTTTTATATTAAGTCAACTTTTAAAAGTTGACTTAATTTTTGGAGGCTAGCCAATAGCCTTAAGTTGATGTCGGTGGTACAATTTATCCTGAGGAACGAAGGCTCCGTTCAAATTCATTAATCCTATTCAGCATTGAGCGAAGCCGAAATGTTATCGTAGCGGGTTGCAGATAGTTTCTTATTTCTGTGTTTCTTTGATTTCTGCAGGCTAATTTGAATCTTTAAAAAATTATTCATTATTTCATTATCAATTATCCATTAAAAACCCTACCTTTGCCGTCCGTAAAAAAATCATATAATATGGACGCAGTAGCATTTGTTCATGAGCAACTGGACACAAAAGGAAAAGCAAAACTTCCAAATTTTAAAGCAGGTGATAATGTCACTGTTAACTATAAAATTGTAGAGGGTACTAAAGAGCGTATTCAAAGCTTTAAAGGCGATGTAATTAAGCGCCAGGGAACCGGTGCAACCGCTTCTTTTACAGTACGTAAAATGAGTGATGGCGTAGGTGTTGAGCGTTTATTCCCGGTATTTTCGCCGAATATCGACAGTATTATACTGCATAAAGTAGGTAAGGTCAACCGTGCAAAATTGTACTACCTGCGTGACAGAAGCGGAAAAAGTGCCCGTATCAGTGAAAAAAGAAGAGCGGTGGCAAAAAAATAATTCAATAGCAACATATATTTTAAAAAAGAACGAAAATTTGATTTTTCGTTCTTTTTTTTTAAAAAAATTCGGGTTTGGTATTATTATTGCTAAATTTCCACAAACCATTACCCTTCGACAAGACTTTACCTCTGATTATTTTTAAACTTTAAACCTTAAACCCATGAGAAGAATCATTCTTTCACTGATCGTTTTATTTACTGTAGCTTTCTTAGTTTCCTGCGCCCGGGGCATTTCGCCTGAACAGGCTGCAAACGGTAAAGCCAGGTGTGGCAAAACATATATCCGTTAAACTTATTTTATATCAGAAAGTCCAATCGTTAATCATCGGTTAACTTTGTTGGGGTTTATTGCATAGTAACTGATTAATTGATTTATCTTTGGACTCTAAATTAAGATTATGACTTTATCTATTTTAAACAACATCCTTTTATTATCAATGCCAGGTGGCAGCGAGTGGATACTTATTATTATTGTTGTGTTGTTAATGTTTGGCGGTAAAAAAATACCTGAACTGATGAGAGGTGTTGGCCGTGGAATGCGTGAATTTAACGACGCTAAAAACAATGTAAAAAATGAGATCGAAGAAGGAATGAAAGAAAAAGACACACCAATAAAATAATTACATCCCGGGAGTTTAGTTATTCCTGTTTTCGGCTGAAGTGCATCCAATAATATTGGTAACACTTCAGCCGATTTTTATAAAGCGAAACAGCAATTAATCATGTTTCAGTACAAAAACATAACGCAATATCACCTGGATCTTGCAAACAATAAAACCAACTGTGTTGATGCTGTAGAATTTTACCTGCAACAGATAGAAGCTAATAAAAAACTGAATGCACTTACAGAAGTATTTGCTGCAGAGGCTTTGGCACAGGCAAGGCAACTGGATGAAAAAAGAAAGCATGGTGCGCCTGTAAAAAAACTTCACGGTGTTGTAGTTGCTATAAAAGATGTGATCTGTTATAAAGGCCATTCAGTTACTGCTTCTTCAAAAATGCTGGAAGGTTTTAAAAGTTTATATTCTGCTACGGCTGTTCAACGTTTACTTGATGAGGATGCTATTATCATTGGTAGCTGTAACTGCGATGAATTTGCCATGGGCAGCAGCAATGAAAATTCGGTATATGGTAATGTTTTAAATGCCCTGGATAATACCAAAGTACCGGGCGGTTCATCAGGTGGAAGTGCAGTTGCAGTGCAAGCTGGTTTATGTATGGCCAGCCTGGGCAGCGATACCGGAGGATCAGTAAGACAACCGGCTGATTTTTGCGGAATTCTTGGCCTTAAACCAACCTATGGCCGCATTTCCCGTTACGGGCTGATCGCTTATGCATCTTCTTTTGATCAAATCGGAATTTTTGGAAATACAGTTGATGATATTGCTTTATTATTAGAGATCATGAGTGGTGCGGATGAATATGACAGCACAGCAATAAACAACGGGCAATGGGCAACGGGCAATGAGCAATTTCAACAACTGGAAAAAAAATATAAAATTGCTTATTTTAAAGAAGCCCTGCATCACCCATCCCTGGATAAAGAAATAAAAGCTCAAATTTTAAAACTGATCGGGCAATTAAAATTAAACGGGCATACGGTTATTGAAATTGATTTTGATTTACTGGAATATGTGGTACCTGCCTATTATGTATTAACCACTGCCGAAGCCAGCAGTAATTTAAACAGGTATGATGGAATACGGTATGGTTATCAAACCAAAGGCAATACAAAAGAATTAACAGAGTTTTATAAGCAGACAAGAAGTGAAGGTTTTGGTAAAGAAGTTAAACGCCGGATCATGCTGGGTACCTTTGTATTAAGTAGCGGATATTATGATGCCTATTTTAGTAAAGCCCAACAGGTTCGCAGGCTCTTAAACGATAAAACTGATGCTATATTCGCTGATTATGATGCTGTTATAATGCCCACCTGCCCTACAACAGCATTTATGATCGGTAATAAAAGCAGCGACCCAATAGCCATGTACCTGGCCGATATTTTTACCGTTTTTGCCAACCTGGCCGGCATTCCCGGGATCTCGGTTCCTTTGTTTAAACATAGTAATGGTATGCCTTTTGGCCTGCAGGTTATGACAAAAAAGGAAGATGAACTAACTTTGCTGCAAATAGCCGGTTACCTGATGAAACAACAGCTATTAAATTAGCTGGTAAACATGAAGAAATTATACGCCATATTGATATTTCAACTGCTTTTACTTACTGTAAAGGGAGGCTCTCTTATGGATATTCAACAAACACCTGCCATTGCTGATACAGGTGTAGTAAATGACGCTAAGGAACAGGAAATTATTGCTGAAGTAATAAAGACAAAAGCCCCTCCCCAAAAAGAAAAAGTGCAGTATTTCAGCCAGGTAACCAAGTATGGTTTTAAAAACCTGTTTGCCAAGTATAATTACAACCCGGCATTACCTTACTCGGCACAGGTAAATCCAAATGCAGAAAGCTACATGCAGGATTATTTAAAAGTACATACCAACAGCCTTAAACAAATGAAAAGCTGGGGACAACCATATTTTAATCTGATCGATAATATCTTTTCTCAATATGGATTACCGAGAGAGTTGAAATACCTGGCCGTAATTGAAAGTAATTTAAGCACCGGGGCAACAAGTTGGGTTGGTGCTGGTGGTCCCTGGCAGTTTATGCCATATACGGCACGCGACTACGGACTGGTGGTAAATAATGTGTTGGATGAACGCAGGGATTATTATAAAAGTACCCATGCAGCCGCAAGGTACCTGCTAACCTTGTACAGCCAGATGAAAGACTGGTTACTGGTAATAGCAGCCTATAACGGAGGACCGGGCAGGGTTTACAGTGCCATTAAACAAAGTGGCAGCAGGGACTTTTGGGCATTACAATATTATTTACCCCTCGAAAGCCGCAACCACGTAAAGAAATTTATTGCTACGCATTATATTATGGAAGGAACGGGAGGTGTAACCACAACTTCTAATTCATCGGGCATGTATGATCCTAGAGGGGGTATAAATTCTTATGATGCCAAACCCAATTTAACCGACGAAGAACTGGAAACAGCATCAACACAAACCATCACCGGTAAATACAATTCCCTGGTAATCACAAAAAATCTGGCCATGGATATTGTATCCTTCAACCGTTACAATCCCGGGTTTGATAATATGATGAGCATCAATGGCAATTATGACCTGCGCTTACCAGCCGATAAAATGCAGCTCTTTTTGGCAAACAAATATGTTATTCTGAATGAGTGTGTGCAACTGTTGCTTGGCGATAATCCCGAACCACCACCAAATCAATCCACCACGTACCCCATTCACAAAAGTGCCAGGAAAAAAAGTAAATAATTTTATTCCAATACTTTTAGCATAGCTGCGGCCTTCAATAAACTTTCTTCATATTCCATAACTGGATCACTATTATAAGTAATACCACCACCTGTTTGAAAGGAAAGATATTTATCCGCACCGTTATATAGCATGCTCCGTATTACAACATTAAAATCAAAAGCTTCACCGCCGGGTTTTATATAACCAATGGCACCTGAAAACAATCCACGCCTGGTTTGTTCGTATTGTTCAATCAATTCCATTACTATTTTTTTGGGAGCACCCGTCATAGAGCCCATAGGGAAAGTTGCTTGCAGGCAATTGATCCAGTCCAGTCCATCTTCCAGTTCTCCGCTTACCGTACTTATCAGCTGGTGCACCTGCGGAAAACTATACAGGCCAAAAAGTTCATCTACTTTTACCGAGCCGGCTTTGCATATCTTACTCAAATCATTCCGCACCAGGTCAACCACCATCACATTCTCAGCTTTTTCTTTGCTGCTTTCCAACAGGTAATTTTTTGCCTGTTCATCTGCAGCTGCATTTTCTACATCTCTCCGGCTTGTTCCTTTTATGGGCTGAGAAAAAACATGCCTGCCTCTTTTTTTTAAATACCGCTCGGGGCTTGCACATAAGCAATAGCGGCTATGCAATTTATAAAAAACAGAGAATGGATTGGGCGACAGCTCAGTTAAACGGCTGTAAATAAACAAGGGATCAATCACTGCATTCTTTGCAAAAAATTCCTGGCAAAAATTTATTTCATAACAATCGCCACGCAAAATATGTTGCCTTAGTTTTTCAATGATGTGAATGTAGTCTCCCCGGCTGATCTTATTTTCAATTGTTGCAACTGTTTTTACCTGCGCTTTTATTTCGGCAGCCGAATTTTTAATCTGCTGGTATACATCCTGCACTTCTTTATTATCATCAGCATAAATTTTTACCTCGGTATTATCAAGTTGAACTACAATTTGTGGTACAAAAAAATGCAGGTCACTAAAACCTATACCATCTGCATGACTGGAATGTAGTTTTTCAGTTTCATTCTTCAGGTCATACCCAAGGTGGCCAAAAAGCCATTCGTTTTCATTTGCTTTATAAAAATCCAGTAGCGTTTCAAAAGCACTACCTGCCTGCATTTCAATACCAGCCTTACTTCCCGCTGCCAATAAGCATTCAAATGCCGGCTTACTAAAATCATAATGATGGTTATCCAATAAACAAAAAATGTTGAACCGGTTTACCCAGTTCAACATTTGTATTTTAAAGATATTAAAGTCGTCAACAGGAAAAGCAATACATTTTTTCACGTGTTTATTTTTCCCCGTTGCTGAATACGCTATTAAAAGTCATCGTCATCATCATCAAAATCATCCCCATCGTCTAAACCCAGATCACTAAAATCATCATCTACTTTAAAATCATCATCATCCTCTTTTCCTTTACCGGGTTTTTTAACGACTGCCTTTTTACCAACTGATTTAGGTACATCAAACTCATCAAAGTCAGGATCCCAGTCATCATCTTCTTCAGCTTTATCCCAATCATCCTCCTTTTCTACTTCGTCGTCATCATCGTCGTCATCAGCACCCTTTTTCTTCGGCGCAGCTTTTTTATTGGGAGATGGCGCATCATCATCGTCGTCCAAATCATCATCATCATCGTCATCTTTTGGCTTAGCCGCTTTTTTTGCAGCTTTAATTACAATTGCAAAACCTGCTGTAACTGCTGTTGTCTTTGTGTCGTCAGATATAAAAGTCATAATTCAAATGTGGATTAGTACTGTAAAATTTCCAAAACTGTTTTACATAGCCAAAAAAAAAGCTACATTTTTTTTATTTTTTTTTATGCTGTTATCAATTGGTCTCTTTCCGGGCCGTTACTGATATACTTTACAGGCACACCTAAAAATTCATTCAGGTAGTTGATATAAGTTTTCATTTCTGGCGGCAGTACTTCAAATTTAGTTATTGCGGTAATATCTTTCTGCCAGCCGGCAAATGATTTGTACTGCGGTTCAATATCAACTTTGTTCATTTGAAAAGGTACATAATTTATTGTTTTGCCATTAATATTGTAACCGTTACAAACTTTCAGTTCTTCCAGCCCGTCAAGTATATCTGCCTTGGTCATAATAATTTGCGTAACACCATTGATCATACAGGCAAACTGCAGGGCCACCAGATCAATCCAGCCACAGCGGCGTGGACGTCCGGTAGTGCTTCCAAATTCATTTCCCGTCTTACGAAGCAACTCACCGGTCTCATCATTCAATTCGGTTGGGAACGGGCCACTACCCACCCTGGTACAATAAGCTTTTGAAATACCAAACACTTCTTTAATCTTTTGCGGCGCTATGCCCAAACCAGTACAGACACCGGCAGATATGGTATTGCTGCTTGTTACAAATGGAAATGTTCCAAAGTCAACATCCAGCATACTTCCCTGTGCACCTTCGGCCAGTACTTTATTGCCTTTCTGTATTTTTTCGTTGATAAAATATTCGCCGTTTACTATTTTAAACTCACGTAAAAATTCCATGGCTTCAAAAAATTCTTCTTCCCAGGCATTAATGTCTTCCTGGAAATTAAAATTATCCAGCAGGCGCTGGTGCTTCATCCGCAGTTTAATATAATCAGTTGTAAAACTTTTGTCTAATAAATTCCCCACACGCAAACCATTGCGGCCTGTCTTATCCATGTAAGCGGGACCAATACCTTTTAGTGTGCTGCCAATCTTTTCATTACCCTTACTCAGTTCGCTGGCTTTATCCAGTGCCCTGTGTGTTGGCAAAATAAGATGGGCACGTTCGCTGATGAACAGGTTCTTTTTATAGTCAACACCAAATGCGGCTACATTCTCACATTCCCTTTTTAAGGTAATGGCATCCAATACCACACCATTGCCGATCAGGTTCACTTTATCTTCATGAAAAATACCGCTGGGTATCTGGTGGAGTACAATTTTTTTTCCGTCTACGTACAAAGTATGACCGGCATTTGGACCGCCCTGGAAACGGGCAATAACATCGTAATTTTTAGCAAAATAATCTACAATTTTCCCCTTGCCTTCATCACCCCATTGCATACCCAGAATAACGTCTACCATGTCAGATTGAATATTTGATAATTAAGAAGTTGTTTTAATAACCCTGTAAAAATAAAATGAAATAACCCAACTACCTAAAATGATATTGGGTTGTTTGAAAATTGGGGAGAAAAGGATAAAGAGAAGCTATCATTATAATACATGGGCAGACGTTGGCGTCAGGCCATATATTATGCAACCTTGAGCATACTAAGTTTACTGCTGCTGAACTTGCGGTGGGCATACTCCAGTGTAACTTCAAATTCTTTTACTTTTTGAGAAGGTAATTCATACATGGCATCGGTGAGGATACTTTCGCATATGCTGCGCAGGCCACGGGCACCCAGCTTATACTCCAGTGCTTTTTCAACCATAAAATCAAAAACAGCCGGTTCAAATTTCAGTTCAATACCTTCAATATCAAACAAGCGGGTGAACTGTTTTATCAATGCATTTTTGGGTTCGGTTAAAATGCTGCGGAGTGTTTCTGCATCCAAAGGATTGAGATAAGTAACCACCGGTAAACGGCCAAGCAGTTCAGGTATTAAACCAAAATGCTTCAGGTCAACTGCATTTACAAAATGTAACAGGTTATCCTGTTGGTATTCCTGTAATTCTTTATTTACATTAAAGCCAATGGCATTTGTATTAACACGGCGGGCAATAATTTTATCTACTCCATCAAATGCGCCACCGCAAATGAAGAGGATATTTTGTGTATTTACTTTTATAAGTTTTTGTTCGGGATGTTTTCGTCCGCCTTGTGGTGGCACCAACACTTCTGTTCCTTCCAGTAATTTCAGCAATCCCTGCTGCACGCCTTCACCGCTCACATCCCTGGTTATTGAAGGGTTATCGCTTTTGCGGGCGATCTTATCAATCTCATCAATAAATACAATTCCTTTTTCTGCAGCAGCCACATCATAGTTACAGGCCTGTAGTAAACGACTAAGCATGCTTTCCACATCTTCGCCCACATAACCTGCTTCGGTAAAAACGGTTGCATCTACAATAGCAAAGGGAACATTCAACATGCGGGCAATTGATTTTGCCAGCAAGGTTTTACCGGTACCCGTTTCGCCAACCATGATGATGTTGCTCTTTTCGATCTCCACATCATTCTCAATTTTTTGGTTGAGCCTTTTGTAATGATTGTAAACTGCTACCGATAATATTTTTTTTGCATCATCCTGGCCAATTACATATTCATCCAGGAATTTTTTTATTTCGATAGGTTTTCTTACCGTTAATTTATGCGTAGGTGCTGTACTTTGTTTATTCTCTCTTGTGCTGCCTAATTCCTGCTCAATTATTTCTTCGGCATGCTCTACACAGTTTTCGCAAATATGCCCATCCTGCCCGGCAATGAGTATTTTAACTTCATCGCGGTTGCGGCCGCAAAAAGAACAATGTAAAGTTTGTTGTTTAGCCATATCAGCAATACCTGTTTAAAATTGTATGCAAAGTTACAAAAAAAACGACTTATCCTGTATTAAGACAAGTTACCAGCCTATAACGTTGCATTTATATTATTATGATAAAAAAAAGCCCCAAAAAGAGGCTTTTTAAAATTATTTTATATTCAAGTTCTTTAAATTTTCGTCAAAACGTCATCCACGATACCATACGCAATTGATTCTTTGGCATCCATCCAGTAATCGCGGTCAAAATCCCTCATTACTTTTTCAACGGTTTGTCCGCAGTTTTTAGCCAGTATCTCGGCACCCATTAATTTTGTTTTTTTGATCTGTCCTGCCATAATTTCCAGGTCGGCACTGGTACCTTGTCCACCACCACTTGGCTGGTGTATCATCACTTCTCCATTGGGGAATATATAGCGTTTACCTTTTTCGCCACCACTAAGCAATATGCTGCCCATACTGGCTGCCATGCCCATACATACCGTACTTACAGGCGAGCTGATCATCTGCATGGTATCGTAAATAACCATGCCACTGGTAACCATGCCGCCGGGGCTGCTTATGTAAAAGGTAATGTCCTTACCGGGATCGATGGCTTCCAGGTACATTAACCGGTTGGTAATATCCTTGGCGCTTTTATCATCTACCACACCCCATAAAAAAACTTTACGCTGCTCAATAAATTTTTTATCGAACTGCCAACTGCTCATCATTTTCTCCATCGGGTTTTCAGGAACGCCGTCTGGTTTTTCTTCATCCTCAAAACGGGTAATATTGTTTTTATACGAATTCATAATTGATAGTTATTTTATTTCTGATCTTTCTTTTGTTTTTTCTGGTTCATTAATAATACTTCATCAATCAAACCATATTCTTTGGCTTCGGTAGAAGTAAGCCATTTATCACGGTCGCAATCCTGTGCCACTTTTTCTACCGGTTGATTGGTATGAAAAGCGATGATATCGTACAACTCCTGCTTAACTTTTTTTACTTCATTAACCGTGATCTCAATATCAGTTGCCTGTCCACCTGCACCTGCACTCGGCTGATGCATCATAATGCGGCTATGCTTTAATGCTGTGCGCTTTCCAACTGCACCCGCACACATCAGCACGGCGCCCATACTGGCGGCCATACCGGTACAGATAGTTGCAATATCCGGTGTGATGAACTGCATGGTATCATACATGCCCAAGCCGGCATACACGCCACCACCGGGGCAGTTAATGTACATCTGGATATCCCTGGTACGATCGGTACTTTCTAAAAACAATAACTGAGCGGTAACAATATTTGCTACTTCGTCATTGATGGGATAACCCAAAAAGATGATCCTGTCCATCATTAACCGGCTGTACACATCCATCACAGCTACATTCATCGGACGCTCTTCAATAATGTTGGGTGTAAGATTGGTAACAGCCCCACCACCACCCGAAGGGTGTATTTGAGCAACTGCATTCGGAATGCTATGCCTGAGGTAGCTATCCAGCGTATTGCTATTAATTCCTTTATGTTTTACGGCGTATTTTTCAAATTCTTTTCCAAAGTTCATAGTATAGTATTAATTGTAGCAAATATATTCTATTATGGGTTTTCAAATACTATGCTAAAACAATAAAGCAGCCAAATTGGCAAAAAAAAAGAAATCTACCTTATTTTATATTAACAAAAAACTAGCCTCTCTGGAAAAGATAAAAAAAGTATTGCTCTGAAATAAAAAATCCAGAATTCCAATGACGGTAAGATTGCAGCGTTACACTCATTGAAAATTTCTGATATTAACCTCACCCCCGTAAAAGAAAGAAAATTTTCAGGTAGTACTATAAATTTTCAGAAAATGGTTTTATAAAAGCACTATATGGCTATAAAAAAGCCACCCTGCAAGTAAAGCAGGGTGGCTTGTAAAAAAAATATCTGTTTATCTTATTACTTCGATCTGCCTGTTAATTATTTCATTATTGATGAGCAGGCGAACAATATATTTACCACTTGCCAAATTACTGAGGTTTATTGTTTCAGTTTGACTAAGGGCCGAAATACTTTGCTGCAACTGTAATCTCCCATCAATCGACAGTATACTGATATTTGCTGGTTTGTTGATCATACCTGCGCTAAAAGTTATGTTCACAAAATCATTCACAGGTACCGGATATAGCTCTATTTTATCCTGCAGTTGGCCAAAATTAACTTTGCGTATTTCGCTGTAAGTAACCGATCCGTCAATGTCTGTAACCTTCAGGCGGTAATAATTTAAACCTTGTTGCGGTGATGTGTGCAACTGACTGTAGTTGCGGCTGCCTGTTGCCAACTGGCTTGCAATACTGTTGAAATTTGTACCGTTTGTACTATAGATCACTTCGTATTTAGCAACATTAACTTCAGTTGATACAACCCAGCTTAACAGCACATTATTACCTTGTGGCTGAGCCGTAAAACTCACCAACTGAATTGGTAACACATTGTTTGAAGCCCAGTTTATTATGCCGGCATCAATATTGGGGAAATTATCGCCGGATATAATATTGAAAGTTGCAGTTCTTCCTGCATTTGCTCCTGTGGGGGTAACATCACTATCAAAATCACTTTCTATTCCGCTGTCTAAAGCACTGGCGCCGTTGGCTCCCTTGTTTTGCATTGTCCATGCAGGGTTGCTGCCAGGAGCACCCGTAGTATTAAATGCTGGCAGATTGGGTGAAAAAATTACATAATACCCGGTGCCCGCCGGTATATTGGTAATTTGCCAGTTGCCATTACCATCTGTTACAGCACTGCCTATCGGCTGGTTAGCCGAATTGTATAAGGTTACTAAAATACCACCTACGCCTGGTTCATTGACATCCTGTAATCCATCTGCATTAAAGTCGTCCCAAACACGGTTACCGATTGTTGCCGGGCGTGGTACTGTAAGGCCTGCATCTACTGTTAAATCTATTTCACCTGCGCTTAAAGTAAAGTTGCCCGTTCTGCCATTGCTGTTTGCAGGAACGGCATCGCTGTTGGTATTATTTTGATTATCGCCGGGTGTGTTCTGTTGGGTGAACAGCATACCGGTAGGAATGGTCGTGAATTCGAGCTGGTAATCGCCAGGTACAAGGTTTGAGAACAAGTAGTTGCCGTTTCCGTCGGTGATCATACTTGCCACAGCCAACGCATCATCTGCAGTTGAAGCAATGCCATCTAAACCAAAACCGGGACGGAATAAAGTTACCGTTACTCCCGGAACGCCGTATTCGCTGGCATCCTGTGTTCCGTTATTATTTAAATCGCTCCATACTTTATCGCCCAATGCGGCTCTTGTGGTTATTAAACCTGCATCCAGACTCCTGTCATTACGGTTTCCTGCGTTCAACGTTACGATTGCGGTTCTTCCGCTAACCCTGTCGGCATCACTTCCTGTTAAATCATTTATTGCAGATTTTAACGTCAGGTCAAATCCTGCTGGATAATTACTAAAGCCCACGCTGTAATTACCATTTGCCAAACCGGCAAATAAATATTGGCCGCCTGCATCGGTTGTTGTTACTGCAATGGCAGTACCTGCATTATTATACAGAGTTACCATTACGCCTGGAACCCCATTCTCTGCTACATCCTGTACTCCGTTACTGTTAGCATCAAACCAAACAAAATTACCCAGACTGTTGGTGCTGCCCGGTGTTACCAATCCCAGATCTACTGATAAATTATCTTCGCCCTGCGCCAGGCTTATTAAATCGGTATACGTTTTTCCAGGTACTGCCGGGTTACCATTTACTGCCGTGTTTACCGGGTTTCCATCACTGTCTTCATCATCCGATATTCCTGATGCATCTTTAATAGTTAAAGTATATAAAGCCGGTAAATTGCTGAAGCCAACCTGGTAAGTGCCGGCATTTAAACCGTCAAATAAATATTCTCCCAATGCATTGGTGGTAGTGGTAGCTAATGCTGTTAGCTCGGCCCCGGTAATTGACCCATCACCGTTTGCATCCAGGTACAATTGTACGGTAACACCCGCTACGCCCAGTTCTCCTGCTTCCTGTTGCCCCATTACACCTCCCGGTAAATCAATAAATACTTTATTACCCAAACTGCCTAAACCACTTGGTAAACCAAGGCGTATGCCGGCATCAACAGTGGTGTTGGTTATTCCTGCGATTACAACAATAGTTTGTGTTCTGCCGGTGGCAGGATTTGCATCCCCGTCAGTTGCAGCGTTTCCACCTTTATTCTGACCTGAAAAACCAAAACCAACTGGTAAATTACTGAAGCCAACGGTGTAATTAGCGGGCGTTAAACCAGGAAATAAATAATTTCCATTTATATCAGTAGTTGCAATAGCAATTGCAGTTCCTGAACTATTGTATAAGGTTACAGTAATACCTGCTACGGAAGGTTCGCCTGCATCCTGTACACCATTGCCATTATTATCAAGCCAAACCCGGTCGCCTATGGCACCTACGTTTGCTGCCGGTTGTGTACTGTAATAACCTGCATCAACACTCATATTTTTTCCTCCGGCATTTAAAGTATATCCCTGGGTTCTGCCTGTTGGGTCTGCATCGCTGTCCGTTATATCGGCGATGGTACCACCCGTAGCATTTAAAATTGTGCGCTGCATACCTGCAACGCCTCCAAAACTTACCCGGTAAACTCCGGGGTTTAAATTGGTGAAAATATACATGCCAAAGGCATCTGTTGTGGTGGTTGCCACCACGGTGTTGGCTGCATCCAATAACTGAACGGTTACACCTGCAATGCCGGGTTCGCCTGCATCCTGGTCTCCATCTCTGTTATTATCGTACCATACCCTGTCGCCCAAACTTGCTTTGGTTGTTGGCTGCAAAATTAATCCGGCATCAATACCGGTTATTTGTGCACCAATGGCCGGTATATTTACTAAAGCGCTCAGCCTGGTAGCGGGATCGAGGTCACTGTTGGTTGTTGCATTACCGGGCGTAGTGCCGGTGCTTGATGTAAGCAATGTACCTGCAGGTGGCGTAATGCCAACTTTATAATTTGTATTGTTTGGTAAATTGTTGAAAAGATAAAATCCATTTACATCGGTTACGGTGGTTGCATACACAACATATATGCCGCTGGCCGGTGCTGTTTCTTTATACAGTGTTATGGTTACATTGCTAACACCAGGTTCATTTGCATCCTGGTTACCATTGCCATTTGTATCATACCAAACTTTATCGCCAATGCTGCTTACAGAAGCCGGCTTGTTAAAGATGATACCTGCATCAATATTGCGTTCGTTTTCGCCTGCACTTAATGCAATAGTATAAGATAAACCGGTCGTTGCATTTACATCACTTCCTACATCTTTTATTGCAATACCATCTGTATTATCAACCGTATTTGATTGCGTGGTAAATTGATAGTTAGCAGGAAGATTTACCTGAACCTGGTAGTTACCCGGTGTTAAATTATCAAACAGGTAATTACCATAACTGTCAGTAATGGTACTTGCCACCGGTAATGCATCATCTCCAGTTGCAGCTATTCCATCTAAACCAAAACCAGGGCGGAAGAGTGTAATTGCAATACCGGATACGCCAGGCTCTCCTGCATCCTGCGTTGCATTTTTATTATCGTCACGCCAAACTTTATCGCCCAGGCTTGCCAAAGGTTTAAAACCAAAATCATAACTGTAGGAGGTGTTGGAAGTATTAAAAACTATATAAGCACTTGCGCCACTTTGTACTGCGTCATTATCAATATTATCAAACAATCCCGATCCTGCATCTTTCCTGGTTACCTGCAAACCTGCGGGTACTGTCATTTCAATCCGGTATTCGTAACCGGGCAGCAGGGTGTTCATAATACCCGTCCAGGCGGCAGGCTTTCTGTTATCTGCACTGCTTAAAGCGCTGAAAAAATAGTTGCCAGTGGCATCTGTAGTGGTTGTCCAGGTCTGGTCATCTACATTTCCATAAATGCCATCAATACCAGGGCTGCGTAAAGTTATGGTGGTACCTGAAGCCACAGTTAAAGCTGTTTCGTTTGCATCCTGAATTCCGTCTCCATTGGTATCTGTCCAGATACGGTTACCTACCTGCACCGGTTCTGCATCAGTTAGCAACTCGCAATCGCCCATACCACCTGCTTTTCCGCAAGTACCTGTCACATCATTGTACAATCTTGCTCCGCCACCGTTGCCACCTCTTATGGTACCCGCATTATTGGTCCCTATTGTGTTGTTGTAAATATGTGCAATGCCGCCTGTATTATAAACATTGTCCGGATCCATTGCAGTATATGTTAAAGTATTGGACCCTGCAAATACAGCCAGCCCACCATTTGAGCGAAACTGGTGATTGAATGTGGGGGGTTTGGTATCAAAATAATATAAGCCACCGCCTGGGCCAACGTTATTTGAGTTGGGTGTATATCCCGTTAAGCCTGGTAAATTATTTCCGCCAGAAGATAAGCCACTACAAACAGCAGCATTACTTTCTATCGTCCAGGTTGATGCAGAACAGTTACCGGCCCTTAATATTTCGGCCGAAGAAATAGTGTTATAAGTTGTTGAACCAACTGGCAAATAATTTAACCATCCCATCTGATCTCCAAAGCGGTCTCTCATACCAATCAGCATATCGCCGTTAACATCAAACTCAATATTACTGAGCATGGGCTGGCTGCCATATGGATAACCATTGGTACTGTTACCACTTAAAGCATCGTTAAGAATTACTGTAGCTGTGGTAGAGTTTTGCCATGGGCCCCAATAATGGGTGCGGAAACGCTGATTTTCATTATTATCTATATAAGGCCTTTTATACGTTAGTGGAAAACTAAGTGCCACTGTAAAAACGCCGGTGTTTTCATTAAATTCATATACAACACCCTTCATACCGGCAGTATCTGCAACGGCCTGGTTGGCTGTTGTTTCTTTAATACAAACGCCGCCAACAAATATTCTTCCCTTCCATACTTTTACGGCCATAGGCCTGAAGTTGGTTGTGTTACCGGTTAATGTTGGTGTAGGTATATTCCACGTAGTAACATTACCGGTTGTTGGTGTTACAGCCGGGTTATTAATAAAGATGCGGTGAAGTGTAGGTAATGTGGATGCACCATTTGGGTTCATATTCACTACATACAGGTATTTACCATCATCAGATAAATCAATACCACCTATTCCTCTTTTACCAACCAGCGGCCAGCTTGCTGCATCGTTATTTGCAGTGCCCGGGGTATTGGGTAAGCCCGAATGAGGATCGGCACCAACTGAAATTCCTATTGTACTTAAATCTATAAAAGAACTAGGGTTTGAAGGAACCCCAGTCGTTTGATTTACATCACTGGTATAAATACCGCCTACGCCGCCCGGGCCAAAGCTGAACAGGCGTTTCATATAAGCAGCCATAAAAACCTTACGGGTTTGTTTTTGATAAGTAAGTCCGAAAACGGAGCCCGTATATTGATTTGCTGCGGTAGTTGTTATGGCGGACTGATCGCCGCTTGCTGAATGTTTTAAAACAACCAGGTTTGGGAAAGTCCCAGATTGGCTTGCCCCGGTTGCAGATGCCAAACCTGCAGTAAACCTGCTGGTGGCTATCCATGGATCGGTAGTGCCGCTATACCATTTGGGATAGCTGATGGCATAATTTACCATAGCCGATGGAGCCGTGGCAAACTGTACATCAGTTCCGTTGCCAGCTCCTTTTAAAGCAGGATAATCGCCGGCAGTGAGCCCTGAAAACTCAATACGTACCTGCGAAGCAGCAGGAATTTGACCTACAGAAAAATTAAAAGCCCCAGCAGTATTTGTGCTGGTAGTAAAACTATTACCGTTTGCCAATGTTGCCAGTACGGTAATACCAGCTACAAATGGTTCATTAAAAGTAGCAGTGTTGTCTTTTACTCCATTTCCATTAAAGTCTCTGAATACTGTACCCGAAATCTGGGCATTAGTTAAAAGGGTAGTTGTAAGACAAATTACAAGTAAAACCAGCTTTGTAAAGTTTTTCATTTTTGTTTGGATAATATATGATTGGATAATATAATAAGTAAAATACCTATTTTCACAAAAATAAGTTTATTAAAACGGAATAACTATTTATTTATTGTAGTAAATGTAGAAAAGACGCTACAAATTAATTTATAATAATAAAAAGTATAAATGAAGCTTTCTTACATTCCTGAAATAAAACACCTGGATTATGGTTAAAGACTTGGCTGATAAACCCAATTTTTTTGAGTTTCATCGTAGTTGAACCGGTAGATGGTTTCTTGTTTTTCACGGGGAGCAATCAGGTTAAAATTAAACTCCATGCCAGATACCAGCAAATTACCGCTGTTATCCGTTTTTATCCTGCGTACTTTATCATCGCCACGGGGACCCAGGTTTTGCAATGTAAATGCAGTTTCGGGTTTGCCTGAAAATATACCTTCATTATTGAGCGTTATTACCTGCACATCTGGATTTCTGCCAGTTCCAAAAAATAACTGACGTTTACCAGCTGCATAAGAAATACCCAGGCCCATAGCATCTGTGTTATCAACCTGGGCAATTATTTTTTTTGTTTTTAAATTGATGGCATAAATATGTCCGTTTTCTTTATGTAGCCTTGAGCCTGCAACCGAAGAAACATAGAGTGTACCGGTTTCGCACAGATAAATCATGGCAATAATTCCATAAGGGTTTTGCGGATTGATAGAATCTTCAAATGGCAATCGCATAAATTCCTTCATTTCACCTGTGTTGGCATCGACGCAGTAAATGGTATTGTTATTGGCAATAGGATTATCGAGTAAATTAATAAATGGCGCAGGCGAAGTGAAAATATTTCCTACTTCATCAATAAGGATGGGTGCCAGATGGCCTCCTTTTTTCCAGGTGGGATGTTGAAATGATTTTGTTATCCGGGCATTTGGATTTCCGGGCTGTTCACTTTGCAGCAACTGCAATCCCATCACATTCATATTGCTGGTACTGAAATAAGAAAACCTGGAATCGAAGCCAAGTGCTTTAATAAATGCCGGGTTTCCTTTACAGGAATTTGTATCAAAATCCACTGCTGCTTCTTTGCAGGAACTGAAAAGAAGAGGCAATAACCAACACGCAATGCACAGCATCCTGCAGATAAGCAAAATATTTTCACCGCCTTTATGTAGTTTCAATTTCATTTATTTTTTGAGATTGATTGGTACAAACATTGGCCCGGCAAAACATGGATAAGCTTTAGTAACGTACACCCCATTTTCTAAAACTGATTCAGCCCAGCAATATTCCCTTCCTTTGGCATCATCATTTTTTAACTGTGCAACATACCAAATCACTAATTTTTTATTTTGAATATTATCGGGCGATGGTTCAATAAACTTTTCAGGTCCCTGGTGATAGTCTGTGTTGCAGCACGGTCCGATGGTTACCAGGTCTGCTTCTCCTTCATCAACAGCCGGCTTACTTTGGGTAACATATACAAATGCATTATCGCCCCTGCCGCCATCGCCAAAATTCGCATTGGCGGGTTGCATTAAAAAGCCGTTACCATTGTTATCGGTTAATTGATATTGGTATTTATTTTCTGCATAAGCCGTTGTAGCAGTCTGCAATTGCCATTTTTCAAGCGGCCAGTTGTTCCAGCTAGTTCCGTTCCATTCTGCAAAATTGTTTTGCTCTGCTGCAAAAGCAATTCTAAAAACGGGGCGGTAAGTGCCATCATTACCGCAGCCCCGGCCAATGCTTGCTGCTGCCACCCTGAACCTTCCATCTTTATAAAATTCAAAGCGCTGGTGGTAATTATAATTGCAGGGCGTTGGCCATTGCTCACTTTTAAAAATCTGCTCCAGGGCAAAACCTGTAAAGTTGCCGGCTTCATCTTTTATCTCCATTATTTTGGGGGGCTCAAATGCAATTACCGCCGCCTGCGAAAAATACGGGCAACCAACTGCATCACTGTAACCAAAGCCATCAGTACCGCTGTAACTTACATGCCAGTCAACCAGTTTAGCACTTTGCAAAATTGGTTTGCCATTAAAACTTACCTGTGCAATACGCAAGCCATCACTGCTGGTAAGCATGTAATTCAGTTTCCAGCCATCTTTTTGTAAAGGCGTTTCTCTTTCACAAAAACAGGCTGTTACTTTATCATCCTGCAATCTTCTTTCTGTGATCATCTGTGTTGCAGGGCCTGTGGTGCCCACGTTGGTCCAGCGCACACCTACCAATTTATGATCGGTTAAATCTACAATTGCCCAAAGTGCTTTACCATCTTTTACAAAAGTTGGCGCTACACATAAGTGGCGGCTTCTTTCGCAGCGGGTTCTGTTAAGTGATGTTTTGGTACTGGCCATCAATGCTTCTTTTTCCGATGGCTTTATGCCATAAGCTTCCTGCACTTCGGGTGAATTGATGGCAATTTTTATTGCCAGGTTTTTTAAATAGAGGGGAATTTCAGGTTGTGTCTGCTGCTGGGTAAATGTTGTAATAACTTTTTGTTGTTTAACATCAACCAACGCAATGGTTGTTAGGTTTAAAGGATAATTATACATTTCTACCCGGTAACAATCTGCCGGGTCAGGCGGATTGTTTACAGTTGACAAATCACTTTCCCTTGCAGGATAAACGCCAAAAATTTCAGTGCGGAATGGCTGGTTGTTACCAATATCTCTTATGCTCCTGGTAAAGGTTGAATCATGCAAGGCAATTTGCTGCGCCAATTTTTGACGGTTGTTTAAACTGTCGCCGCATAATAAAACGGGCATTGGTTGCTGCAAGGCACTTTTAATTGCTTCTACCCTGGCGTTAACAAAATCAAAAGTTTTCAGCGTATCTGCATCTATAATTACAGATTTTAAAACATCTTCACTGTATTTATCTTCACTGGCAGAAGATGCTGTTTTGTTATTACAGGAAATTAAAAAAATAATTAAAAAAATAAAAATCAGGGAAAAAATTCTCATACAATAATTTAGATATTGCAAAATACTATTTCTTTTTTGTTTCATCTCCGGTAAACGGGTTTTGATAAGCAGGATTATCAATAAACCCTGTATCTGAGAGGCTTTGCAAAAAGCTGATCAAATTTATTTTGTCGGCCGCTGAAATAAAGAAGCCGCTGATGAAAGCATGTTTGTTTGGGTTGCTGTTACCATCACCCTTATAAATTCCCGCCTGAATTTTTCTTCCACCTGCTGCATAACTATCAATAACATCTGTTAAGGATGCTGCACTGCCATCATGAAAATACGGCGCAGTAAATAACAGGTTTCGCAGCGAAGGCACCCTGAATTTACCCATATCTGATATGTTTTTTGTGAGCTGATAAAGCCCTTCATCATAAGCCGGGTAAGCGCCTTTACCATCCGTATTGTACAAACCGGTATTAAAGTAATAAACCGTATCTCCTTTTTCATCCATTACCGAAGGAGTGGAAAAATTAAAACCGCCATGACAGGTGGCACACTTCAATGCATCTGAAAAGAATAAATGCATGCCTCTTTTTTGCGAAGCTGTTAAAGCTGTTGAATCAGCTTGTTTAAATTTATCAAAAGGAGAATTAGTTGAACTGATAGAATTTATAAACAAACTGATAAAGTTTTTGATACCTGCCCATTAAATTTCGGTTTTAGCTGAAGAGAAAAGCTGCCTGTAATTATCATCTGCT
>JBBRQF010000034.1:0-48740 GCA_038226715.1 Chitinophagales bacterium | reverse complement strand
TATTTATATCAATAACAGCCTGGCTGCTGTTTAAAGATTACCGTAGAAAAGAAAAGTTAAAGTTGGGCCTGCAACAGGAAGAAGAAAAAATACGGGCTGCCATTTCAATTACCCGGGCAGAGGAAAATGAACGAAAAAGAATTGCTGCAGATTTGCACGATAATATTGGCGCTTATGCATCTGCTATAAGGGCAGATGTTGAAAATTTCAGTGATAATAATACTGGAAAGGACCTATTATTATTGCAAAATCTTCAACAACATTCGCTGGAAATTATTAATTCGTTAAGAGATACCATTTGGGTTTTGAATAAAGAAAACATCACCATTACCGGCATAAGCGACCGTATAAAAAATTACCTCAACAAGTTACAACCCAGTTACAGTCATATACAGTTTCATATTAACGAAGAAATAAAAAATGATGCAAGGCTGAGTTCTCAACACGCATTAAGTATTTTCCGTATTGTGCAGGAAGCCATACACAATTCTTTAAAGCACAGCAATGCATCAAACATCACTATAAATATAAATAGTGCAGAAAATGTTACACTGCAAATTAATGATGATGGTAAAGGCATAAGCAATACAACTGATTATACTGAAGGCAATGGCTTTATCAATATGAAAGCAAGGGCAAAAGAGGCCGGGATGCAATTAGATATTATTACACAGGACAATAATGGAACCAGTTTAGTTTTACAGGCTACTACAAATTAAGTATAGCATATAATTACAAAAACCTTCACTTTGTAAAATGAAAATATGAGCATGAGCAAAGCTGTAAAAATTGGATTGGTAGATGACAAGGCTGTAAACCGAAGCAGCGTTTCAGACAAAATAAAACAGTTTGAAGATCTTGATTTTTGTTTTATTGCCGTAAACGGAAATGATTGCCTGGAACAATTGAAAGGTTTACCTTTTGAAAAAATGCCCCAGGTAGTTTTTATGGATCTGGAAATGCCCGAAATGGATGGTGTAGAAACCATTAGTATTGCCCGTTTATTATACCCCGAGATTTATTTTGTAGTACTTACTGTTTTTGATGATGAAGATAAAATATTTGAAGCCATCAAAGCCGGCGCACATGGATATTTATTAAAAGATGAAAGTGCCATAGCCTTACACAATGCTATTACCAATGTGGTTGAAAACGGGGGAGCTCCCATGAGTGCAGCCATTGCACGCAAATCATTTGAAATGCTGGGCAGGGCACAAATGCTAACTGAAACAAAACCAGAAAATAATCACCTCTTTGATACAATGCTTACCGAAAGGGAAAGAGAAATCTTACTGCAAACCATTAACGGGCTCGATGCCAAACGAATTGCCAGCATGCTCGATATAAGTGTATTGACAATACGTAAACATATCGCAAATATCTACCAGAAACTTCATGTGAACAGTAAAGCACAGATCATCAGTCTGGCGCACAAAAACAACTGGGTGTAAAAGAGGCCTCATTTTATAGTTTTGGCAACTATATACGAGTTGGGACAAGTGGGAAAAACAAAAAAAAACAGCTAATTTTTAGCTGCTTTAAATGAAGTATCTCGCTCTGGCCTCTGAGCTAATCACCCGAAAATCGAAGTTTTAAACGGTTTGTGGATGATATGGGATTCGAACCCATGACGCAGATATTAAAGATTACCTGAACTTCGATATGCAAATTTACTACTTTTTAGCCGGATTTGCAACCTTGGGCTTTATATCTTTTACCGATACTGCAATAACATCTTCAAATGTGCCATTGATAGCTAATTTAGGGTCGTATGAAGTAGCCCGTTTATTTGCTGCTTTCTTTTTAACTGCTTTTGCCATAATGATAATTTTAAAACTGCTCGTCATCTATAGAATCGTTTCTGGTTTCCTTTTTTGATGTATCCGTTGGATGCTCCATCTGGGAAAATAAATCTGGTTGTGATGCAGGTATTGTAGGTAAGTCCCTTACATCAATATATTTCTGTCCAAATGCTTTTAAGCCCTTATCCTGTGAAAAAATACATTTTGCACCTCCTACCAATGCGCAAGCCACAATTAAATGGTCAATTTTCATTTTCTGTCTATCAACATCAATTTCCTTTGCCTTCTCTTTTAATTCTTCAATTTTATTTGTAAATAAGTGAGCATATTTAATTGCTGAACGTTGGTCAAAGTCTGTAATAATGAAATTCTTTTTTACCATTTCTAATATAACAGCATACCTTTCTATTGGCTCGGAAGATAACACTTCGCCTAAAACCACTGATGGTATCATTACATGGTGTTTATTTTCATCTATCCACTTAAATAGGTAAATAGCCCTATCTCTTAAATGCTCATCTCCCGGATCGCATTTCTTTTTTAATCCCCAAATAAATGTGTGAGCATCAATGCAGAAAATCATAATTAATCTCTAAAGAGTTGTTTGGCAATATCATCATTATTATTAAAGTTATCCCAACCAGAGTTTCCTGATGATTTTAATTCATTAAAAGCATCTGAAATGCTACCTGGGTTATAGTCTAATACTTCTGTAAGTTTAAATTCAGTAATTTTAAAAGTTTCAATATCCCATTTGGCAATTCCCCTAAGACCCACATAATCCCACAACCTGGGCGCTAATTGCTTAGACGTTGCCTTATCAGTATCAACAATTACGGTGTTTCCATCGTCAAGCTTAACATGAATATTGCTACCAACATCTATTATTTCGCCATAAATGTTAACACTGCTTTTTAATGATGGTATTTTTATTTCTTTAATTTCCGTTGTGGGAGTTATTGTAGATATTGTTTTTCCGTTATGGTTAAACTGCCCATTACAACCATTTTCCTTTGAAAAAGCAGCTATTTTTTTAATAGACTGTACAGCGATAGAAGACAATTTTGATACATCATTTGTACCAACGCAAGTCGCAATTAATAAAAAAGACCCAATTACAGCATCATAAACTTGTGGTAAAAGCTTTTCTTTTAGTGCTTTTAAATTAATACCCAAACTTTCATGTTTGATTCCATCCAAACTGAATAATACAGTTTCAACATCAATTTCTGGATATTCCTTTTTTATCGTTGCTAATAACGCATTTTGAAGATTAATGACAAGGTCACATACCTGAGATGGCTTAACCTTTTCCGGGTTAATTCCGTTTCCCTCAAAACGTAATTGTAATATGTCTATATTCTCTGCCATTATTAATTGAAATTATAGTATTCCTTGTTAAGAAAAAAGCCAATAATAAAATTGAATGTAACTTTGTGTGCGCACTTACAAAGTTAAAATAAAAAAATCACAAAATAAATCATATTTAATTAGGTATTTAATGGGACAAGTGTTATCTTTGATTTATTAAAGCACCTCAAAATGATAAGTCAATTCAAAACACTGATACAATTACTGGACACTTTTAAGGATGAAGAAACCTGTAAAGCATATTTAGCACAACAACGTTGGGGCGGAACGCCTGCTTGTCCTTTCTGTGGCGTGGTTAATCCTTATGTAACTAATAGAGGTTACAAATGCAGAGATAAACAATGTCATAAAAAATTCACTGTGACGGTGGGAACTGTTTATGAAAATTCAAAAGTTCCTTTACGTGTTTGGTTTGCGGCAATTTATCTATGTACTTCTTCAAAGAAGGGTATCAGTTCTTTACAGGCTTCACGTCAACTTGGAATTACACAAAAAACTGCTTGGTTTGTTTTACACAGGGTTCGTGAAATGCTGAAAGATAAAGCACCGCAAATGCTGACTAAAGAAGTTCAGATTGATGAAACCTATGTAGGTGGAAAAGAAGCTAATAAGCACGTAAGTAAGAAAACTAAAAAACAGGGTTTATCTCTTGGTGATGTAAAAACGCCTGTATTTGGTATTATAGAAACTGGTGGTAAAGTTGTGGTTAAGGTTACTGATTGGGTAACTAAAAGGAATGCACAGAAATTAATTAGTCAGCATGTAGAAAAAGGTTCGACTATGGTAACAGACGGATATGCTATGTATGCTTTCCTTGGTAAAGGAACTGAATTTACTCACGTTATGGTTGACCACTCAAAAGGTGAATATGTAAAAAGCGGTTTTCACACCAATAGCATAGAAAACTTTTGGAGTTTACTAAAGCGTGGTATTATCGGTATATTTCACCAAGTAAGCCCTTGGCATCTACAACGGTACTGTGATGAATTTGCAGCCCGTTTTAACAGTAGAAAAATTGCTGACAACGAAAGGTTTGATATTGCTTTACAAAACAGCAACGGCAGACTTACATACAATACTTTGATAGGGAAGTAAAACAAGTTTTGATAAAATTTTAAAGGCTGCATTTTAGCAGCCTTTTTTATTATCTTTAAGTAAATAAGACCAAAAAATGATTATAAAAATTGCAGATAAAGAAGCCGATAATTTAAAAGAAGGGGATATTATAATTAGATACCCAATGAACGGTGAGACAACCGATGATGTTGATATTACAAACAGAAATGAATTTAAAGCTATGACTGTTGGTAGAATTTTTGAAGATGATATTGATTTATTATTTGGAGTGTCGGACGTGCCAATTTTTGACGGTGCTATGCAGGTTAAAGTGGGGCCGCTACATAAAACTAAGACTCAGTTAATTGAGGAAAAAAGGTGGTGGCTTTATAAAAAATAATGCCTTATTGTCCCAACTCGTATATAGTTGCCATAGTTTTTAACTAACGGATGTTAGTTTTTTGTGTTATTTTTACTTCCTAAAGTTTTTATTATGTCTATACAGGACCTTGAGCAGATTTTCCAGGATAAGATCGATAAGGAAATAAAGATCGAACCAAAGGACTGGATGCCTGAAGCCTATCGAAAAACAAATATCCGCCAGATAAGCCAGCATGCGCATAGCGAAATAGTGGGCATGTTGCCCGAGGGTAACTGGATATCAAGAGCGCCATCTTTAAAAAGAAAAGCGATACTGATTGCCAAAGTGCAGGACGAAGCGGGGCATGGCTTATACTTATATTCATCTGCCGAAACATTGGGCAGCTCCCGTGATGAAATGATCGGCGACCTGCACAGCGGTAAAGCAAAATATTCTTCCATCTTTAATTACCCAACATTAACCTGGGCCGATATGGGTGCCGTTGGCTGGCTGGTTGATGGTGCTGCCATCTTAAACCAGGTGATGTTGTGCCGTACTTCTTATGGCCCATATGCCAGGGCCATGGTACGTATCTGTAAAGAAGAAAGTTTTCACCAACGCCAGGGCTTTGAATCTTTATTGGTTTTAAGCAGGGGAACTGCCGAACAAAAAGCCATGTGCCAGGATGCCATTAACCGCTGGTGGTGGCCAAGCCTGATGATGTTTGGACCAAAGGATTCAGAATCTACCAACAGCGATCAGAGTATGAAATGGAAAATAAAAAGAAAGACAAATGATGAACTACGGCAGCAGTTTATAGATATGGCTGCAGAACAGGTAAAGGTTTTAGGTATGATCCTGCCCGACGACAAATTAAAATGGAATGAAGCAAGCAAGCATTACGATTTTGGTGAAATAAACTGGGATGAATTCTGGAACGTGGTAAAAGGAAACGGGCCCTGCAACAAACAGCGCCTTGCAGCCAGGAATAAAGCGCACGACGAAGGCGCCTGGGTAAGAGAAGCGGCTATTGCTTATGCAGAAAAAAAGAAACAAATTAAAACACAGGCAGCATAATGGAAAAATTATTTTTTCTATTCTTCATCAGCGTCACTTTTTTTAGTTGCACAAACAATAATAAAGAGGCTGTGGAAATTGATAATAAAATAGCCTTAAGAACAGATACCTTAAATGTTGTTAAGCTTACGGATACGTTGATAATTTACGAAAGCACCTGTCGTGGTTGCAAATATGAAGTTTCAACAAATTTTACAATTGATGACAGTATGAACCTGATTAAGTTGTCAGATATAGTTACTACAGATAACAGCCCTGCTGATATGAGTGGGGGAAGTATCAGTAAAGATCTGATTTTAGTACCGGTAAAACCAGGTGTTACTATTATGAAATTGTATAAATTCTGGACAGAAGAAAAAACTGCAAAAGATTCTACTGGATTCGCTTCTTATAAAATAGAAGTAAAACAATAGCTTTAAATTCAAATTATAAACTGAATTATGAATAACAATTTTTTAAGGAAATTTTATTACGGAGATATCCCCGATGATAATGCAGGAGGTAATGAATTGAAAGACTCCAAAATCCCCCCCTTGGGGAGTGGAGGGGCCGGCTTTCCCCTCTGGGAAGTCTTCGTACGAAGCAAACAGGGGCTCGATCACAAACATGTTGGCAGCCTGCATGCAACAGATGCAATCATGGCCATTGAAAATGCCAGGGATGTGTACACCCGCAGACAGGAAGGCGTAAGTATCTGGGTTGTTGAAAGTAAATTCATCACCGCATCAAATCCTGATGAAGCAGGTGAATTGTATGAACCTGCGGCTGATAAAGTTTACCGCCACCCTACATTTTACGATCTGCCGGATGAAGTAGGACACATGTGATCGCAGATTAAAAGATTAAAAAATGATTTCGCAGATGAACAGTTCTCTGATTGATTATACTTTACACCTGGCCGATACCAATTTGATTCTTGCACAAAGAAATGCTGAATGGTGTGGCCATGGGCCGATACTTGAACAGGATATCGCCATCACCAATACTTCTTTGGATCTTATTGGACAAGCGAGAAACTTTTACCAGTATGCTGCCCTATTAATAAATGAATCAAAGAATAACCAGGGTCTCAAAGCCCCCTCTCCAGGTGGAGAGGGGGTTGGGGGTGAGGTTACCGAAGATTCCCTTGCTTACCTGAGAACTGAAAGAGAATTTAAAAATTGTTTACTCGCAGAACAACCCAATGGCGACTGGGGGCAAACAATTTTACGCCAGTTTTTTTTTAGCGCTCACCAGTTTTTGCTGTACGAAAAGTTGCAACATTCAACTGATGAACAAATTGCTGCCATTGCTGCTAAAGCATTAAAAGAAGTTACCTATCACCTGCGCTGGAGCAGTGAGTGGGTTGTACGCCTGGGCAACGGAACTGAAGAAAGCCATCAGCGCATGTTAAAGGCCATTGATGAATTGTGGAGATATACAGGGGAAATGTTTTTACCTGCTGCTTATGAAACAGAAGCAGGTTTTGATGTAAGCTTATTAAAAGGTGACTGGTTTAAAAAAATAGCTTCGGTTTTTGAAGAAGCTACCTTACCTGTTCCGGAAAAAGTTTTTATGCAAACCGGTGGTAAAACAGGAACGCATACCGAACACTTAGGTTATATACTAACTGAACTTCAATACTTACAAAGAACATATCCCGGCGCAACGTGGTAACAGCTTCCTCCATACAAACTAAAGATATCTGGGAAATATTAGAACAGGTTACTGATCCCGAAATTCCAGTATTAACCATCACCGACCTGGGTATTGTAAGAGATGTAAAATTAAATGCTGATGAAGTTGAAGTGATCATCACACCAACTTATACCGGTTGCCCGGCCATGGATATGATTGCCATAAATATAAAACTGGCATTGCTTGAAAACGGTTATTCTAAAATCAGGATCACTTCCGTTTTAGCCCCTGCCTGGACAACAGAATGGATGAGTGAAGCCGGAAAAAAGAAACTAAAAGAATATGGTATTGCGCCACCGCATGCTATTACACGGTCAGACGGGGCGTCAGACAGTGTAATAGCATGTCCACAATGTAATTCAACAAACACCAGGCTAATTAGTGAGTTTGGCAGCACAGCCTGCAAAGCATTATACCAATGCAACGATTGTAAAGAACCATTCGATTATTTTAAATGCCATTAAAATGGCTTACTATTTTTTCAGGCTGAAATAATATTTGCCTTTTATTTCTCCATTACTTCTCTTATCCCAAACCCTGAACCGTACTTCAAATTCGTTCAGCCCTGGATCTGCCTGCGTAATAAGTGCAGAAAGGTTTATATCTTTTGTGTCCTTCGCATCCATTCCGGTTAATTCCTGGTCTTTAAAAATATCATCGGCACTTACCACCACCCTTCCGGCAGATGTTAAAATTTTTTCGCTGGCACCAATAAATGATTTCCCGTTTTCTTTTACCCAGCCCGTATCCATTTTAATGACTAAATAAATTTTTTCGCCAACAGCGGCTTTATTCTCAGCCAACGGTTTATAATCTGCATCCACCAGGTAGGCTTCTTTAAGCTTTACAGCAGTCGCATCCAGATCAATATCATTTTTTATGATAGCCCCATTAAGCGTAGTATTGTCTTTTGAAGTAACTGTCTGTGCTTTTGCTCCTTCTTTTTTTTCGCCGGGTGCACAGCTAATATTGCAGCTAATAATTAAAGTAGCCAGCATGGTCATGTTAATAAAAGCAGATTTTTTCATAAAGTTTTTTTAAAACAAAATATATAAAATATTTAAAGATTTCTAACTTTTGCTAACTTAATTTTATAGCTATGGGCATTTCAATTTATTTAGAAGAAGCAGCGCAGGTTTCAGTAGCGTTCGCCATCGGTGCTGTCATTGGCTTGGAAAGAGAGTTCCGCAGCAAACCTGCAGGTTTCAGAACTATGATATTGATTTGTGTAGGTTCCTGTTTATACACTATTTTATCAAAAGAAGTTGGTGGTGCCAGTACCGACAGGATCGCCAGTAATATTGTTACAGGCATCGGTTTTATTGGCGCCGGTGTTATTTTTAAAGAAGGTATTACAGTTAATGGATTAACCACTGCAGCACTTATTTGGGTAACGGCTGCGCTGGGCATGGCCATTGGTTATCATAATTATCCGCTGGCCATTGTTGTATCTATAATGGTGGTTATTACGTTATTTGTTTTAGAACCGGTGCAACGTTTCATTAACCGGTTTCATAAGGTAAAAGATTACCGCATAAAGACCATAGCGCTTGGTAATAATTTTAAAGAGGAGCTGGAAAAATTTTTTGCTGCAAATGATATGGATTTCCGATGTATGAAAACAGTTAAAGAAAATACAGATGCGGTGTACATTTACCGCATCAGTTCGCCAGATCGTAACTACGATGCTGTTAATCATTTTTTATTGCAGCATCAAGAGGTTAAAAGCTTTGAAGTATAATCATTATAAAATAAACAGCATGTCATCTATATTATTTGAAATAAAAAATGCGGTTGCATTTATCACTTTAAACCGTCCCGAAAAATTTAATTCCTTTAACCGGGAAATGGCTTTACTGATGCAGGCAAAACTTGATGAAGCCGCTTCTTTACATGAAGTAAGAGCAGTTTACATAACCGGTGCAGGTAAAGCTTTTTGTGCCGGCCAGGATATTGCTGAACTGGTGGGAGACGACAAAGTGGGCATCGCTCAAATTCTTTCAGAACATTACAACCCAATTGTACAAAGAATACGAAATATGCCAAAACCTGTGGTAGCTGCTGTTAACGGCGTTGCTGCCGGAGCCGGGGCCAATGTCGCTTTATGTTGTGATGTGGTGGTTGCAGCTGCATCCGCATCATTCATACAGGCATTCAGCAAAATAGGTTTGATACCCGACAGTGGCGGAACATTTACTTTGCCACGTTTAATTGGCTGGCAAAAAGCAAGCGCATTAATGATGACGGGAGATAAGGTTACTGCAGCAGATGCCGAAAAAATGGGCATGATCTATAAAATTTTTGAAGACACGAACTTTGAAGAAGAAAGTAAAAAAATGGCGCAAACACTTGCACTAATGCCAACCAAAGGACTCGCCTATACCAAACATGTATTAAATCAATCGTTTGTAAACACCTGGGAAGAACAACTATCTGTTGAAGATGAATACCAGCAAAAAGCAGCTGACACTGCTGATTATGCAGAGGGGATAAATTCGTTCCTAGAAAAAAGAAGCCCAAAATTCACAGGTAAATAACTTTGTTACCCAAACCTTTTTTGCTGATAATACGTTAGTGATATCATGCGAAAATTATTTTTTTTACCCCTGGCTATTACTGTATTGCAAATGATGGCAGGCTGTACTAAGCAAAATAACTCAGGCTATTTACCACCGGTAGCAAATGACACAATACATAAAAGCTACCTCGCACTGGGTGATTCTTATACTATTGGAGAATCGGTTGCTACTGCTGACAGGTTTCCTGCACAGGCGGCAAGTATTTTATTAAAAGACAGCATACAATTTTCAACGCCCGAATATATTGCTGTTACGGGCTGGACAACCAGGAATTTATTAAACAGTATCAACAGCACTCCGCCAACCAGGGCAACATATGATTTTGTAAGCCTGCTTATTGGCGTTAATAACCAGTACCAGGGCAGAAGCCAGGCAGAATACAGCACTGAGTTCACCAACTTATTAAATACAGCGATCCGCTATGCAGGCAACCGGCCTGCAAGAGTGGCGGTTCTCTCAATACCCGATTGGAGTGTTACCCCATTTGCAAGTGGTTACGATACTGCTTTGATCAGGAAACAAATTGATTCTTTTAATGTGATCAATAAACAAATAACGTTAGCTAATGGCGTAAAATATATAGACATTACGCCATCAACCCGGATGGCATTAACCGACCGTTCCTTACTGGCAGGCGATGGACTGCATCCTTCAGGTAAAGAATATAAAAAATGGGGCGGAATGCTCGCAGCTTATATAAAATCCGCTTTATAAAAAACTTCACCACCTCTTTACAAATTCTTCTGTAAAAAAAAGAATTAACGATCACAGGCAAAAGCAAATAAACATAGTTATAGTATAGTTCAAAAGAGCATTTATCTTTACTTGTAAAAAAAGTTATGGATATAAATAAAGATAACCTGGCACAGGATGTTGTGGCCCACATGATGGAGCACGACCTGTTCAGCCGCTGGCTGGGTATAGAAATGCTGGAAGTAAAAGAAGGTTACAGCAAAATAAAAATGACGGTACGTGAAGAGATGATCAATGGCTTTGGCATTGTACACGGCGGTATTGCATTCTCCTTATCCGACAGTGCTTTTGCATTTGCCTGTAACAACCGTAATAATTTATCTTTGGCTTTAGATACTTCCATCAATTTTACCAAGCCTGTGCATGTAGGTGATATTTTGACTGCTGAAGCAAAAGAGTTGCACAATGGAAAATCAACAGGGCTGTATCATATCACTGTGACTAATCAAAGAGATCATATTGTTGCGCTGTTTAAAGGCACTTGTTTCCGCACCAATAAAACCCTGATAAGTATATAAAGTAAGAAAGTAAATAAAGTACTTTCGTTTTAAAGCCTGTTCCATAAATCAAATCCCTAAATTTTTCAAAATGAATAATATAATTTTTGGGGTTGAAGAGCTTGAACTTTGGAAAAAAGCGCACGAGTATAAAAAAGAAATCAGAAATATAAGTAAAAGCTTTCCTGCTGAAGAAAAATACAGGTTAACAGATTAACTTATAAGAAGTTCCAGATCTGTTACTGCTGTTATTTCCGAAGGACACGGCAGGTTTACTTATCCAGATCAGATTCATTTTTGTGTAATAGCCAGGGGATCGCTCACAGAAACTGTGAATCATTTGATTGATGCTTATGATGAAAATTATATTACAGAAGAACAGCTTACCGAATTAAAAATTAAAGCAAAAGAAGTAGAACGACTTGTAAATGGCTACCTTAACTACTTAAGAAAAAGGCGGGATGAAGAAAAGAAAAAACCTTCCTCCTGAAACCCTTATGTACTTTTTAACCCTATTTACTTTTCTTACTTTATTTACCTTTACCCTTATTTACTTTATACTAACAAATGATCTACGAATTCCAGGGATACAAACCGGTCATCCACGAATCAACTTTCATTCATCCGCAGGCTGCAGTAACGGGTAATGTAATTATTGGTAAAGACTGCTATATCGGCCCCAGTGCAGCCATTCGTGGCGATTGGGGACAAATTATTATTGAAGACGGATGCAATGTGCAGGAGAACTGTACGGTGCATATGTTTCCGGGTGTAACGGTTATTTTAAAGGCAGGCGCACATATTGGGCATGGTGCAGTTATACACGGTGCAAATATTGGCAAAAATTGTTTGGTGGGCATGAATGCGGTTATCATGGATAATGTAAACCTGGGTGATGAATGTATTGTTGGTGCTTTAAGTTTTTTAAAAGCAGATGAGATTTTTGAAAACAGAAGTTTGATCGTTGGCAACCCGGCAAAAAAAATAAAAGATGTTACTGATGAAATGATGAAATGGAAAACAGCAGGCACTGCATTGTACCAGCAATTACCAAAAGATATGTTTGAAAGCTGGAAAGCATGTGAACCATTAAGATCCATTCCTGAAAATCAGCGACCACTGTCATCCAATTATAAAACCTGGAACGAAAGCAAATAATTATTTAGGTATAGCTGTACCCCAGATAAGTTTTTCGCCTTTAGCTTCCGTAAAAAAATCAGGCAATTTACCATCTCCTTTTCCGGTAAATCCACCATCTGGTGAGCCCAGGAATTTGCAGTTTTCATCATATACTTCACTAAAAAAATCGCAGCAAGGCATTACCACATAATATACTTTTTTACCCTTGTATCTATATTCAACAACCCGTTGTGGTTTTTCATGCACAGCTTTCATTTTAAAAGAATCGATCTTATTTTTTATGCAGCCGGGTAAAGTAGCATCTGCTGTTTCAGGGACAATTGCTGAATCCCGCTGATACATGCCTCCTGGTTGTTCAACAGTTGCAGCATCCGGTTTGCCTGCCGATTGGTTGCTCTTTGTAGTGCCACAGCTCAGCATAATTACAAGGGGTATAAAGAAAAGTTTGATCATCTTTTACATTTTATAGTAACAGTTGCAAATGTAATACCAATTATAAGTTATGAGGATACAAAATCTACAAATTGTAGTTAACCCATGTTAATCCTTAAATTTTACAGACATTTGCGGTAATAATGGAAAAATCAAACTTTGTAGACCAGATCAAGATATTTTGCCGCAGCGGACACGGTGGCGCAGGCAGCAAGCATTTTATGCGTAATAAATTAACGGCCATGGGTGGCCCCGATGGCGGGGATGGTGGCCGTGGTGCCCACATTATTTTAAAAGGCAATACACAGTTATGGACACTGCTGCACCTTCGTTATTATAAAAATGTTCTGGCAGAAGATGGTGAGAATGGAAGCAAGAATAACTCGAGTGGCAAGACCGGTAAAGACATCATCATTGAAGTACCGTTGGGTACCATTGCCCGTAATGAAGAAACAGGTGAAAAAGAAGCGGAGATCCTGGAAGACGGCCAGGAAATTATTTTAGTAAAAGGCGGACGTGGTGGTTTGGGTAACAGTAATTTTAAAACCAGTACCAACCAATCTCCCGAATATGCACAGCCGGGCGAACCGGGTGTTGAAGGGATAAAAGTTTTAGAACTTAAAGTTTTAGCCGATGTTGGTTTGGTTGGTTTTCCAAATGCAGGAAAGTCAACCTTATTAAGCAGCATTACTGCAGCCAAACCCAAGATCGCAGACTATGCTTTCACAACACTTGTTCCCCAATTGGGTATGGTTGAATACCGCGATGCTAAAAGTTTTTGTATTGCCGATCTGCCGGGTATCATTGAAGGTGCAGCCGAAGGAAAAGGCCTGGGGCACCGGTTTTTAAGGCATATCGAACGTAATTCTATCTTACTGTTTTTAATACCGGCCGACAGTAAAGACCACAAACAGGAGTTTGAGATCTTACTCAATGAACTGGAACAATATAATCCGGAAATGCTACAGAAAGACTTTGTAATTGCCATCAGCAAAAGCGATATGCTGGATGATGAATTAAAAGCAGCCATACAAAAAGAGTTACCCAAAAATATTCCCCATATTTTTATTTCATCTGTAACAGGGCAGGGATTACCCGAATTAAAAGACCTGCTTTGGAACACCTTAAATAATCCTGCTAAAGTATAAAATCATTTGTCAGCCATTTTAAAATACCTGCAGGATTTCTATCAAAAGGAATTTAAGCTGCCGTATTTCCTGGTCATCATTTTTTTACTGGGTATCTGGATATATTTAAATTACTGGCATGGCCTGGAACAGCGTTTCGCAGCAGGTGGTACAACAACCTGGCGTAATTTTCTGGGCTACTATTTCCTGTATCTTCTCCCTTTTGCTTCGGCATTTTTTTTACAATTACTTTTTTACAAAGATTGCAGCTATTTTAAAAATGCCTGGTTCTGGAGTATCTTATTGCTTGCCCCGGCTTTTTTTTCCTTTAGGGTAAATTTTGATCTGCATCAACCGCTTATTCAAAAGATATGGAGCGGCGATGCACAGATTTTCTGGCTGCGTTGTACAAATTGGGTGGTACGGGTATTTGCAGTATTGATTCCGGTATTTATTATCTGGTTCATAAAAGACAGGCACAATCAACCTTTTTACGGTACTACGGCTTTAAAAGATGTGAAGCCTTATTTGATCATGTTACTCATCATGGTACCGGTTATTGCATTTGCCAGCACACAAAATGATTTTTTGCAAATGTATCCTAAAGCAAAATTCATTGCAATGCTTGACCTTCCTTCAAAAAAATGGCATTACATTATTTATGAATTATGTTACGGATTTGATTTTGTAAGTATCGAATTTTTCTTCCGCGGCTTTTTAATTTTATCCTTACTAAAAATATGTGGCCCGCATTGCATCATACCCGTAGCTTGTTTTTATTGTACTATTCATTTCGGTAAGCCCATGGGCGAAGCCATCAGCAGCTTTTGGGGTGGTTTACTTTTGGGAATTGTGAGTTACAACACACAAAGCATCTGGGGCGGATTAATTGTACATTTAGGTATTGCCTGGCTGATGGAAGCCGGTAGCTGGCTTGGTTTATTGTTTAAAAAATAAACGATGCAAACAACATGTCTTTTTTGCGGCAACAGTATTATACTGGTTTTTGTATATGGGCATTATCAATGCCCTGTTTGCAAAACCAATGCATTACCCTGTTGCGATGGAGACAATTGCAACAACTCATTTATAGCCCAACAAAATGAAAATGATACAGAAATAACCGGCGGGTAGCTGTTCCTATAAGCTGCATTATGCAATACTGGCGTGTCTTCTAAACATGATCCCGGTTATTATTGAGGGTTTTTACGCTTGTATATATAGAAATTCATTTATAATTTTAGACTAATACAGCATGAAAAAACTTTTCGAAATATCGTTACTGTTTTTTTTATCCGTTTCACTGTGCTCCTGTCCATACAGCTCAGCTTATAATTTAGACGATAATCCCAATATATATGTAGAAGATGCGCTGATTGGCAAATGGACTGCTTATATTAAAAAACCGGGCAGCGATCACGAAGACGCCATCTTTCTTAACTTAAATAAAAAAACAGATACCGAATATAATATTTCATTTTCAGGAGATCTTAATGAGTTAAAACCATATAGGTTTATTACATCAGATTCATTGGTGGGCACAGCTTTTATGAGTACTGTTGGCGATAATCAGTTTTTAAATATCAGGATCAATTCAAGAACTTATATCGCACAATTAGTATTCAAGGGTAATAAACTTTCTTTACTTCCTTTAGCCGAACATTTTACCGGTAAAATGATATTCAACAGTACTGCACTCCGCAATTCTGTTGATATTCATTATAAAACCCGGGTACATCCCATACTTGATGATGAGTTTTGTTTGAGGGATATGGTAAAAATTAACTGACCTCCCTGTTCTTTTCTCCCGTAATTATATTTTTAGTTGCTTTTGAAACAGTTGCATATCATTTGTAATTTTGTAAATTGCCTGTTCTAAAAAGATGATTGCATGCAGAGAAGCAAAATTGCCGGCATAGGCTACTATGTTCCAAAAAATGTTTTTACCAACGAAGATTTAAAAAAATACATGGATACTTCCGACGAATGGATACAGGAACGTACCGGTATTAAAGAAAGGCGCTATGCCGACAGAACGGGTGAAACCACCACTACTATGGGGGTTGAAGCTGCAAAAATTGCCATAGAAAGAGCCGGCATTACCCCGCAGGATATTGACTTCATTGTTTTTGCTACCCTTAGCCCCGATTATTATTTTCCCGGCTGCGGCGTTTTATTACAACGTGCTTTAAAAATGAAAGAGATCGGCGCATTAGATGTACGCAACCAATGCAGCGGTTTTGTTTATGCACTCTCTGTTGCCGACCAGTTTATTAAAACAGGTATGTACAAAAATATTTTAGTGGTGGGAAGTGAAAAACATTCATTTGGTTTAGACTTTAGCACCAGAGGCCGTAATATCAGTGTGATCTTTGGTGATGGTGCCGGTGCTGTGGTACTGCAACCAACACAAAAGGATGGACAGGGAATTTTAAGTACCCACTTACACAGCGATGGCGACAGCGCAGAAATACTGGCCATGTATAATCCCGGCACACATGCCAACCACTGGGTACCCCAACAGGTAGCTACATTTGATGATGCCGAAATGGGACAAATGTTTATGAGCCATGCCATGATAGATGAAGCACAAAATTTTCCGAATATGGATGGACCGACGGTTTTTAAAAAAGCTATTATTAAAATGCCCGAAGTTGTTGAAGAAGCTCTAGCAGCCAATGGTTTAAAAGCAGCCGACATCAACATGCTGATACCCCACCAGGCCAATTTGCGTATTGCTCAGTTTGTACAACAAAAATTACAATTAAGAGACAACCAGGTGCATAACAATATTCAGAAGTATGGTAATACCACTGCTGCATCAGTACCCATTGCCTTATGCGAAGCCTGGGAGGAAGGAAAAATAAAAGAAGGAGACCTGGTTTGCCTGGCTGCTTTTGGAAGTGGTTTTACCTGGGCCGGAGCTTTAATACGCTGGTAGTACTTTCACAGCAGTGTAAAGATTTTGCAAGCAATATTTCAAACCTGTTTTAAATATTATTTTACTAATTTCATATACTAAATCATACAATCATGAAGCAAAAATTTTTATTGATCCTCGTTTCCGTTTTTTTTAGTGCAGTTACATTTGCACAAGCTACTGTAGATGTTTTTATAAATGGAACCAAGGCCGGGCAAATTGTTTTAAAAGCCAATGAGGCTACAGGCGGACTTTCGTATAAAAAATCCGTTTATAAAAAAATTGATAAGCTTTCCATTCAGATCTCAGGTAAATCTGTAGATGGCGGTTATTACAGGAAAATACAGGTAATTGGTGATGATATGAAACCGATGTTTATTGCCGATGAAACTGTTGGTGCTGCAGGACAATTCATTCTTACCGATAAAGAAGTTATTAAAAGACTTAAGAATGGCAAGTCAATTACTATGTATGTTGAAAAAACACCAGCCAATACAAAAAGTAAAGAAGGGGTAAAAAAGGTTTATTTAGGCACACTTACCAGGGAAAAATAATTCATGGATCGGAAATTTATTTATTTCATAAACCCCATTTCCGGAACGGGGGGTAAATTGTTGTTGCCCGAGATCATTAAAAACAAGACCGACGAACAAAATATTCCTTTCGAGATACTGCATACCAATGCCGCAGGTGATTATGCATGGCTGAAAGAAAAAATTACAACAGAAAAAATTACTGATGTTATTGTTTGCGGCGGCGATGGTACAGTAAACCAAATTGCCGCCGCCCTATTAAATACGCCTGTGAATATTGGCATTGTACCCATGGGCAGCGGTAATGGGCTAGCTTTTGCAGCAAAAATTCCCAAAAGAATACATAAAGCGCTGGAGGTTGTTTTTGCCGGTCATTCGGCGGCAGTTGATAGTTTTTATATCAATGGGAAATTCAGTTGTATGTTATGCGGCCTGGGTTTTGATGCACAGGTAGCACACGATTTTTCAAAGCAGGCAAAACGTGGATTAGCGACCTATGTAAAACAGTCAGTTAAAAATTTCTTCTCCGCAAAACCATACCCGTTTGAATTGATACTGGATGGTAAATCTATAAACACCGAAGCATTTTTCATCAGCATTGCCAACAGTAACCAGTTTGGCAATAATTTTACCATTGCCCCCCAAGCCAGTCTGCACGATGGTTTGCTGGATATTGTTGTAGTAAATGAAATGAGTAAACTACGGATTATCTGGTCTGTTTTAAAACAGATCAGCAATGGCCAGGTAAGGTTATATGAAGACAAAAAATACCACAGAAATGATATTCATTATTTCCAGACAAAGAAGATAAACATAAAAAACCCCGGTCTTGCACCCCTGCATATAGATGGAGACCCGGCTGAAACCGCTACATCATTTGACATTGAGATCATTGAAAATGCTTTCAGTTTATTGATGCCCTGACCGGTTATTTCAGCAGTTCCTGTATTCTTTTTAAAGAGGATTGGTTGTAATTGTTATTGAAGGATTCTTTCACATCTTTTTTTTCTGCTGCCGTTAAATGAAAATTAAGTGCTGCACCGGTTTCTGCTGTCTGGGGTACATACATAAATGAAATACGCTCCAAACCCGGGCCAAGGTCTTCTTTCAGGTAACTGTATTGATCTGTTTCTGAAAAATCCTGCAACTTATACCAGTTATGCTGCAGCATAGTAGCCGGTTTTATTAATATATCTGTGATTGAACCTGTTTCAAAGGGTTGCTGCCAGTTATCCTGCATACGGTCACGCATTTGCAGTATAATCACCTTACTGGTATTTGCTTTCAACCAATCTTTAAAGTATTCAACAAAGCGGAGTGTTGTTTCCTGTCCGAAATTATCACGCAAGCCAGCATCCATCACATCAATGACCGGGTTACTGGGCAGCCATACATTTGGTAAGATGTATGGAAAAGTGGCGTTCATACGCAAAGCAGTCAGCAAGCGGATCTGCAAAGGATCCTGCTTTGCAAACATAGCTGTAAAATCCACCGCATCCGGGCTGGCTGTTGCATCTTTTTCATATAAATGGGGCTTCATCATAAAACTGATGGGTTGTGTACCGATCATCATCCGCCTGCCATCACGTGTAATGGTTGAATTAAAGATCATCAGCGGAATATTTGCTGACTTTTCTTCTGCGCCGTAATCCTTTAACTGGGTATTAAGTATGTTGCCGCTGTTCCTGTTCAGTTTTTCTTCAAATGCATAACCCCTGTCTTTTACATATTGGTATTTGCCAACCAAAAACTTCTGAGCAGGTGCAAAAATATCCCTGGATACCATGGATGAAAAAAGCGGATTCAGCAGATCCTCTGCGATATTATCGGAGTAATTTTCACTATATAAATTGAGCGACCTGTTTTTTTGTTGCAGCCGGTACAACTCCCGGTAATAAGTGGCCGCCAGCATTCCTCCACTGGCCCCGCTTATCATCATAGTATGTGGCAAGAGTCTTCCGCGCAAACTACTATCTATCTTTTGAAGTGTATTCATAACAAAAGTGCCGCTTCGCAAACCTCCGCCACTTACATTTATAAATACCATGACCGGTTTTTCTTCGTGTTGATTTTTCTTCCAGTTCTCCAGTATTTGCAGCATATTCGCTTTATCTGCCGCAATTTTTTCAGGGAGGCAAAGCTGTTGTAAAGATGTTTTATTATAATCGGGCCTTTCTGTTGTATTAGTATAGTTTAAGCCATATGCCTTATTGCGGGTATCAATAATTTCATTTTGATATAACACATCAGCCAAAAAAATAAGCAGCACAAACATAGGCAGGCTCCAGCTCTGTAAAAAATAAGACAAGGCACCGATCACTGCCGTCATGGCTGCAAAAAATATTAAAATACTTGCTGCAGCAGGAACCTGGAAAAAAGGGCCATCCATATAAAAGCCAACCATAATCAAAAAAATAAACGCCAGGGCAATACTGATGATACTGGAAAAGTGATGCCTTTTAAATACTGTATCTAAAAATACCTGGTTATAGTGCGATACATTCCTGATCTTTTTAAAACGAAAACCACTGCCCAGGTAATAGCTCACTTTAAGTCCGGGATTTTCCCGCTCTTCATGCCCGGTATAATAATTATAATTAAAATGCTGGGCACTATCAATTATGGGTGCAATGGTACGCTGTATTGTTTTTTCTGCGCCAAAAAAATAAGCAAAAGAAAAAGCCAGTATTAATATGAAACCTGCCAGTATACCACCGATAACAATCAGCACTGTGCCAATATCCATTAATTCCTTCTGCCTGTCGAACACAAAAAGTTTAAAAAAATAAAATCCCATAAAAAATAATGGCAGGAGTGCATTATTGATACAATATTTTAAAAATGGCTGTGTGGTGGTTGCTAAAAATCTACAGCGTTTGCTGTGTAATATAAAAGTGGTGATATTCCAGCTCATCATAAAAACACCCAGTGCGATACCAACAATGGCAGCACTTAAAGCATTTACATTGCCTAAATATTCCGGAGAAAAGAACAGGGCATCTGCACCGTAGCCTTTCATAAACCCGCTGTTGATGGTGCTACCCAGCAAATACCAAAACAACAATAAAATCTGGAATTTTCTGAAATGAAGAATAAAAAGCTGAATAGGGAAGGAATAATAAATGTCTTTCAGTCTTTGCTTCATGAATGAGGTTGTCTTTAAAATTACAACATAAACACGCACTAAGCAAACCACCGGAATAAAAGGTAGTGTATCAGTTTGAAAAGCTATCAGGTTGAGCCTGTCGAAACCTGGTTGTTTTTTTGGCAAAGCACCTTCGACAAACTCAGGCTCCCAATCTCGTTTGATGTAGCGAATTTTTAAATTGATGCGCTATCGGAATAAAAACTATACCACTTGTTTTTTTCTCACAATAAAAACAAGAGAAACAATTACCATCAGCAATACCATAGCAACAAACTGGTGCGATACCCCCAATACAACCAGCCGGTTTGGATAGGTTGCATTAAGCACCGTTAATATGCCCAGCAATGCCTGCAGCAATACCAGCAATATTACGGTAATGCGAAGCCTGCTGAATAACTTATATCGTACAACTAACCTTGATTGAAACCACCACAGGCTAATTAATACAATCAGTAAATAAGCAAGTCCGCGGTGAATAAAATGAATAGTGATGGGGTTGGCAACAAAATTTTTAACCATGGGCGACAGTTCCAAAATTGTTGGCGGGAGCATGCTTCCATTAATATCGGGCCAGGTTGGCGCCACAACTGCTGCCCTGAGGCCTGCCATAAAACCACCATAGATCAATTGAAAAAATAATACCGTTAAAATAAGCAGCAGGAAATTTTTTAGCCTGGCATCATTTACTATTTCTTTCCTCTTAACTATAAGCGATAATGCAAACCATAAAGTATAGCAGAGCAAACCAAGTGCAGCAATAAAATGCGTGGTCAGCTCTACATGGCCAACAAAATATTCTTCTGGTACCAGTCCACTCTTTACCATAAACCACCCGATAAAACCCTGCACCCCGCCCAATACGAAAAGAATGAGCATGGGTCTTATCATCCCTTTGTTGAATTTTTTTGTTACCAGGAAATAAATAAAGCCAAACAAAAAAACCAGTCCCATCAATCTTGCCCAGGTACGGTGAAACCATTCCCAGAAAAAAATGAATTTAAATTCTGATAAAGAAAAATATTGGTGTACATATTTAAACTGATCTGTTCCTTTATATTTATCAAACTCTGCCTGCCAGGCTGTTTCATTTAAAGGAGGTAAGGAGCCGGTAATGGGTTTCCATTCGGTAATGGAAAGTCCTGATTCGGTGAGGCGGGTAATACCGCCCAGCAAAACCTGGATGATGATCATACCTACTCCAATTAAAAGCCATATGGCTACCTGGCGTTGTGCCCGTTGTTGTTTATCGGAAGGGTTCTGTGAGAGGTTGTCCATTGCAGCAGCAAATTTACAGGAGTAAGATCGCTAATTGCAAAATGAATTGTTTTTTTATTGTTTTGTCTGATATTTGTTAAACACAGATGTTAGCCCCTTTTCTACATACACATTTACTGGAAGCCGGTTTAGATGAAGCCGGCCGTGGTTGCTATGCCGGGCCTGTATTTGCTGCGGCTGTAATTTTACCAAAAGATTTTCATCATCCTTTGCTGAATGACAGTAAACAGTTAAATGAAAAACAACGGGACCTGTTGAGGCCCATTATCGAAAAAGAAAGTATGGCTTATGCCGTAGCTTCTGTTGATAATGAAGCCATTGATGAAATAAATATTCTGCAGGCAAGCTTTGCAGCCATGCATCTCTCAATAAATAAATTAAAAACCATTCCCCAATTTTTACTGATCGACGGAAACCGTTTTAAAACGTACAGGTCTATTCCGCACCAGTGCATCATTAAAGGCGATGCAAAATATGCTTCCATTGCAGCAGCCAGTATCCTGGCTAAAACGTACCGGGATGAATTGATGCAAAAAATTCACCTGGAATTTCCTCATTACGGCTGGGATAAAAATAAAGGCTATGGAACTGCTGTACACCGCAATGCTATTGAACAATTCGGACTTTGTAACCACCACCGTAAAAGTTTTAATATCCTGCCTGCTTACGTTAATTTAATTTAACATCTTCTTGTTAAACTGCTTTCTCCTGCGTATGTCTATGTATAAGTGAAAAGAAAATAATCTTTTCATCTTAAAACAAAAAACATGAAAATAAAATTACTAGCAGTTTCTGTATTGGTTCTTGCTCTTGGAATAAATACGACTGAAGCTCAAAACAGAAGGGGATCAGGAGAGCAAAATCAATATGAAAAACAGGGCCGTCCGAACGATGAGTATTCGCAACGGGGAAACCGCGATGATGATAACAGCTATGGTGATAACAGGTATGGTGACAACCGGCGCGGTGACAGGGATCGTGATTACGGATCAGACCGCATGAGCCGGGACAGGCATGACGACAGATTTGACAGGTACGACAGGCATGAAAGGTATAACAGGTATGACAGGTATGACAGGTATAATGACCACCGTGGTTTTTATAAAAGATATGACCACAGGTATAATTTTTAGATTTGTTTTTGGATATGGTAGTTTAAAGTTGTCCCTTGGCTCTCGCCGGGGGATTTTTTATGGTTCACCAAGCTTAAAGCCTAACGTATTTGTACAAAAATAAATGCTGGTTTCCAGGTTCCTGCTTTCCGGCATCGGGCGTAAAGAAGTCAGGTTGATTTTTTAAAAATATTATTCAAAAATAAATTCACCCTGTCCCTGCCTGATGATCGTCCATTCGGCAGTTGTGCAATCAACTACTGTTGAAGGCACCATACTTCCAATACCACCGTCAATAACAAAATCAACCTTATCCCCAAAATTTGCAGCGATCACTTCGGGGTCTGTATATTCTTCCACCATATCTCCCGGTAAAGAGGCACTCAAAATGGGGTTACCCAGTTCATCTAAAATGTGCTGACAAATAATATTATCGGGCACCCTTAATCCAACCGTTGATTTTTTACTCTGTAATATTTTTGGCACCTGTTTGCTGGCCGGCAGGATAAAAGTATAGGGCCCGGGCAAATAACTTTTCAGCATACGATACAGCGGTGTGTCAATAGGCTTTGTATAATCACTTAAATGACTCAGATCGCGGCAAATAAAGGACAACTGTGCCTTTTGGGGATCAACATTCTTTATTTTACAAATACGATCAACCGCATTATGCTGGTTAATATCGCAACCCAGGCCATAGATGGTATCGGTGGGATAAATGATTATACCGCCATCTTTCAGGCATTCTACTACCTGCTTAATTAGCCGAGGCTGGGGGTTTTCCGGATGAATCTGTATTAACATAGTAGAGCAGCAGCCCCTCTATCTCCCCAAAGCGGGAGGAAACCGGGAAGATAGCAGCGAAGATGAAGGTATTAGTTAAAAGATAACTGGCATTCCCTCTGTCTTCTATATTCTTCGCCTTTATGTAGAGTTGGTGGGCCTTTTTTTATGCAACTTAACAAAAACATTCTTTAATCAATTACTTTTGCGCTTTAATAAAACATTTTAAACTCAGCTTATGTCAGTAATATGCGTTGGTACTATGGCTTTTGATGCTATTGAGACTCCCTTTGGTAAAGTAGATAAAATTATAGGTGGCTCCGGCACTTATGTTGCTTATGCAGCCAGCAATTTTGTGAGTCCTGTTCAGCAGATATCTATTGTAGGTTACGATTTTCCGCAGGAGGAAATGGATGAACTGAAGAAACGTGGCGTGGCACTTGATGGTGTAGAAATCGTAAAAGATAAAAAGTCTTTCTTTTGGAGCGGTAAATACCATATGGATATGAACAGCCGTGATACGTTGGTCACCGACCTGAATGTACTGGAAGATTTTAATCCCATTGTTCCGGATGCATACCAGGGTGCCGAGTTTTTAATGCTGGGAAACCTGATGCCTAAATTACAATTGAGTGTTATCGAGCAGTTAACCGTTCGCCCAAAGCTTATCGTAATGGATACGATGAATTTTTGGATGGACATTGCCATGGATGACCTGAAAGAAGTCTTAAAAAAAGTAGATGTGCTGATGGTAAATGATGCGGAAGCCAGGCAGTTGAGTGGTGAGCTTTCATTGGTTAAAGCTGCCCGTAAGATCATAGAAATGGGACCCAGGTTTTTAATAATAAAAAAAGGCGAACACGGTGCTTTATTGTTTCATGAGAACCATGTTTTCTTTGCACCGGCATTGCCTTTGGAAGATGTATTTGACCCAACAGGTGCCGGCGATACTTTTGCAGGAGGCTTTATCGGCCACCTGGCAAAAACAAAAGACATTAGTTTTGATAACATGAAAACCGCTATCATTGTAGGAAGCGCCATGGCGAGTTTCTGTGTTGAAAAATTTGGACCCGAAAGACTTAAAGAAATTACCAAAGCCGATATTGATGCCAGGTTAAGTGAGTTTGTACAGTTAGTTAATTTTGATATCGACCTGGTATAACAAGTATTTTTAAAATAAAAAATCCGTCCAATAAATTGAGACGGCTTTTTTATTGAGCATCATTTCTATTTCGTTATATCTTCCAGCGCAAATATGAATGCATATTCTCTTGCCCTGTCCTTTAAAACTTTAAACCTGCCAGATGCACCACCATGGCCAGCTTCCATATCAGTGTGCAACAACAGTTTATTATTACCGGTTTTCATTTCACGTAATTTGGCAACCCATTTCGCCGGTTCAAAATACTGTACCTGGCTGTCGTGCAGGCCGGTTGTAACCAGCATATTGGGATAGATCTGTTTGGTTACATTGTCATATGGCGAATACGATTTCATGTACAGGTAGTTTTCTTTATTGGCCGGGTTTCCCCACTCGTCGTATTCATTTGTTGTAAGCGGAATAGACGGATCACTCATGGTTGTTAATACATCAACAAACGGAACCTGTGCAACAACACCATGCCAAAGATCGGGGCGCATATTTACCACAGCTCCCATCAGCAATCCACCGGCACTCCCTCCACTGGTATATAAATGTTCTTTGCTTGTATATTTTGCGGCCAGTAAAAATTCGGCACAGTCTATAAAATCTGTGAAGGTATTTATCTTCTTCATCATCTTTCCATCTTCGTACCAATACCTGCCCATCTCCTGTCCGCCCCTGATGTGCGCAATGGCAAAAGCAAAACCTCGATCAAGCAAACTCAAACGTACACTGCTGAAAGAAGCTTCCATACTGGCGCCATAAGAACCATAGCCATACAACATCAACGGCGCATGTCCATCTTTATTAAATCCTTTTTTATATACGATGGAAATTGGAATTTTTGTGCCATCTTTTGCAGTCGCCATCACCCTTTCGGTTTCATAATCTTTAATATTATACCCACCTACTACTTCCTGTTGCTTTATCATTTTTTTTTCTTTTGTCAGCATGTTATAATCATATACTGAGTTAGGCGTTGTTAAAGAAGTATAATTATACCTCATCACATCTGTATTGTAATCCGGACTGAAAGCTATATTGGCTACGTAAGCTGCTTCATCAAAAGCCAGGTAATGGGAGCTATTGTCTTTTGTATTTAAGATATGGATCTGTGTTAAGCCATCCTTACGTTCGGAAATTGCCAAAAAGTTTTTAAAAAGATCAAAGCTCTGAATTAAAACCTTGTCATTGTGTACGATCAATTCTTTCCAGGATGCCGAATCAGTTTTGGTTTCATCACTGGTTACGATCTTGAAATTTTTTGCGTTGAGATTAGTACGTATGTAAAATTTATCAACGGCATGATCAACACTGTACAATACATCTTTCATCCTTGGTTGAAAAACAGTAAATATCTCTTCCGGTTTGGTTGCATCCAGCCACCTGACTTCTGATGACATGGTAGCCTGTGATGTAATTAAAATAAATTTATCTGACTTTGTTTTTCCTACCCCAATGTAATTACTTTGATCCTTTTCCTCATAAACCGTTTTATCAGTTGCAGCATCTGTACCCAGTTTATGCCGTTTAATTTTTTCAGACAAAAGTGTTACCGGATTTTTAGCTGTATAGAACAACGTGAGGTTATCATTGGCCCAAACCGGGTCTCCTTCTGTATTTGGAATTTTGTCTTTGTATATCTCGCCAGTCTCCAGGTTTTTAACATAGATATCATACTGCCTGCGGCTCAGCATATCAACACCATAGGCCAGTAGTTTATTATCCATGCTCACATCAAAACCTGTTGCCGAAAAATAATTATGTCCTTCGGCCATGGCATTCACATCCAGCAACACTTCTTCTGCAGCCTGCAGGCTTCCTTTTTTTCTGCAGTACACAAAATAATCTTTGCCTTCCACCACACGGCTGTAATAAAAATATCCGCTCTTAAATACGGGTACACTTTCATCCTTTTCTTTTACTCTTGCTTTCATCTCCACATACAGGTTTTCCTGAAAGGTCTTTGTGCCGCTCATCATCGTATCATAATAGGCATTTTCTGCTTTCAGGTAGTCAACAACTTTTGTGCTGTCGGGTCCATTTTTAAAATAATCATTCATCCAGTAATAATTATCTATCCTGGTGTCGCCATGGGCGGTTAATTCTTTTGCCTTCTTCTCTGCTACCGGCGCAGCTACACTGTCTGGCCATTTGTAAGCTGTTTTTGTCATTTCTCCTTCTTTATTATTACATGATGAAATTACCAACGCAGCAATAATGATTGCCGCCATGATCTTGTTTTGCATAAACAGTGTTTTGGTTAATTAATTATTTTTTCTTGTCAACACAATGGTATTTTTAAACTGCTTTTTCTTTCCTTCCAAATTAAATGCTTCGGTATAAATAATATAAATGCCGGTTGGTAACCTTTGAAATTTCTCACCCAATCCATCCCAGCGGAAGTTACCCATTATTCCGCACAAAGCATTACGCTGCAGGTAACGAACCGCCCTTCCGTTTGCATCAAAGATGGTAATATTGGCAACATAGCCCGGCGTCGGAAAACTGTAGCCTATCGTTGCAAAATCATCCATACCATCATTATCGGGTGAAACAATTTCGGGCGTTACTGTTATTGTTCCCTGCGCCTGCAGATCAAGCCGGTATTGAGAATTTTTATAGGTTGGCGTTCCATACCCAACGCTGGTTGCTGCCGAATGCCAGTTGATTTCGTTTTGTGTGGCACTATTATAATCTATTCTTTCCAGGGCAACTCCTTCCCGGTTATCAATCAGTTTAAAATGCCATTTCTCATTGTAAACAAGTTCATCTATAATATTGCCCTGCTCATTTAAAATAATCACATCTCCTTTGTCATCATTATAAGCGGGCATGCTTCCTGGTTCAATAAATGCATCAAGGTCCAGAGCAATAAAATCCCGCTTTACAATGGAGGCATCTGAGGTTATAACTATAAATTCTCCGGGATACAATACATTGGTTTCTGTTGTCAACCTGTTTATACTGCTTATTACACCTGCAGTATTCCTGTTGGCGATATACACTTTACCAAGGTCAATATTTTTGTTGGACCGGTTATACAACTCCACATAATCTACCCCATTCGATTTTGGGTTAAATAAAATTTCATTGATCACCACATCAAAACTATCTGCTGTAGATGCCAGTCCAAGCTTTGCTTTGTTTTTAGATCCAACAATATTACCAACACAATCTGTTATTCCGGTAACAGTAAGGGTGTACACTTTATTCCGTTGCAACGGCATATTTAAGCGTAACGAAACATGATCGAAATTAGCAGCCAGTGCAACAGCAGTTTGCGGCTGGCCAATACCATCACTGATGCTATAATTAATTACCAGCGCTGCTTTGGTAAAATCAAGCGGTTCATCAAAAACTAAAACCACATTTACACTATCGCCTGCATAAGCTTTCAGTAAACGAGGGGATGTATTATCTGTATTAATTCCATCAACCGAATTTTTTCTGCCTGGTGTTCCGCCGTTATTGTCAACACTGGCTTTCCAGTTGCTGTAACCACTACAAGGGTTTTTAGTATCTATCATCTCCAAAGTCCAGCCACCATCTTTTTTTAATTCACTCTGATACCATTGATCAGAATAATTTACTGCATGAATAATATTACCCGAAGCATTCGTTAAAGTAACCTGGTCACCGCCATTATCTAAAGAAGGAAAACCTGTTACTGCAATCACATTTCCAAAAGCCGACATGGCTGCAATTGCACTGCTGCTGCATACAATTACAAAACTATCAGGCATTAAAATAAAATCCGGCATTGCGCCACTTTGTCCGCCTGCATCTCCAATACGCCAGCCCAGTAAATTAATTGGGAATCCTGTTGTGTTTTTTAATTCAATCCATTCATTGTTGGGTAATAAAACGGGCGGCGTTGGATCGGCCATTATTTCATCTATAACAATATCATATAGTTTAGGAGTATAAAATCTAAAACCGGCAATGCCATTGCTGATGGTATTGGCAGAAAGATCTTTTACGCCATTTACTGTTAGCCGGTAATTGGTTGCATTTACAAAACTGCCCGAAAAATTAAGATGTACCAATGCTGCGTTAACTGCATCTCTTATTGCTGATGCCGGCATACCAATGGAATTATTGACAATATAATTTGCAGCAACCTGACTGCTGGCAAGCTCTACAGGCTCATTAAACAATATATCTACAGCAGAAGAAGAAATGGCTGTTGCTGAAATAATTGTTGGGGGATTAACATCCGGTACATAAGTCTTCACTTCAATATCATCAAAAAAGTGCCGTTGAAAAAAACTGGCAGTACTCTGTATAACTCTTATTCCAAAAAAGGAAGAAGTCAGATACGTTGCATCTGTAACTACACCTTCATTAAAATAATTATTCCCTGTGCCGCTAAGGTCTCGTGATAAATTCCATTGATTGGCGGCATTGCGAAACACCTTTATTTTCATTACATTATTACTGCTGTTTAAAATGCCATTCACGCCATCAATAATTTTTACAGCAATGCCGGTTGCATCTTTCCTGTACAAACTTATTTCATCATCGGTATTACCAATCCTTACAAAATAACCCGTTGTTGTATTCAGGCTGATATCGGCTGCCGATGCGGTTAAATAAACATCGATATAATTTGCAGAAGAAGGGTTAAAACTGATCTGTGCATAAAACTCCCACTGGGTCATTGTTGCAAGGGTACTGGCCGTGCTTAAATAATAACTACTGTTGGCAATGGTATTATTACTTTGCAATTGAAAGGCAGGGTTTACAATCCAGTCTGCGGTATTGCCCATCCATACCGGGTTAACAGTAAAGTTGCCATCATTAAAATTCTCTGTAAACTGGCTGTAGCCTTTCATACAAAAGAACAGGCAGGCGCTGATAATAAGCGTGGTGATTGTTTTCATGATTTACGGTTATTTTGATTGCTAGTATATACATTATCCCTATAACTGCACAGTTTAAAACAACAGCAAATCCTGTTTTTTTCCGGAACAGGTTTTCCTTTTTGGCTTATTTAAGTTTTGTTGCTATTTTCGTTGCTCAATGATAAAATATAAACATACAAGCGTTACCAGGAAGGCCGGCCTGCATAAGGAAGGGGTATAGTAATGATGTGTGAAACAAAATACTGGCCTTCCATAAAAATGGGAGGCTTTTTTTATTACCATTATTAAAATTTAAAAAACGAAAAAATGAAAGTTGCTGTTGTTGGTGCTACCGGACTGGTAGGCAGTAAAATGTTACAGGTGCTGGCCGAAAGAAATTTTCCTGTAGATGAATTAATTCCTGTTGCTTCAGAAAGAAGCATCGGAAAGGAAATAACCTTTAACAATAAACAGTACAAGATCGTAAGTGCTGCCGATGCCATTGCAGCCAAACCTGATGTAGCTATTTTTTCTGCGGGTGGAAGCACTTCGCTGGAACTGGCCCCGCAATTTGCTGCCGCCGGTATTACAGTGATCGATAATTCCAGTGCCTGGCGCATGGACCCCACAAAAAAATTAGTAGTGCCTGAAGTGAATGCAGATGTGTTGACTGCTGCTGATAAGATCATCGCCAACCCCAATTGTTCTACCATACAAATGGTGGTGGTACTAAAACCATTGCACGATAAATATAAAATAAAAAGAGTGGTGGTAAGCACTTACCAGAGTGTTACCGGTACTGGCGTAAAAGCGGTAACGCAACTGATGAATGAGCGCAGGGGTATTGAAGGCGAGATGGCTTATAAATATCCCATCGACCTGAATGCGATACCGCATATTGATGTTTTTTTAGAAAATGGATATACCAGGGAAGAGATGAAAATGGTTTTAGAAACCAATAAAATTATTGGCGATGATAACATTAAAGTTACCGCCACCTGCGTACGTATACCAACCATGGGTGGGCATAGTGAAAGCGTAAACATAGAATTTGAAAATGATTTTGACCTGGCCGAAGTAAGAACGTTGCTTTCCAATGCACCTGGTGTTGTTGTAAAAGATGATGTTGAAAATTTTATTTACCCGATGCCTTTAACTGCATTTGATAAAGACGATACGTTTGTTGGAAGAATAAGAAGGGATGAAACCCAACCCAACACTTTAAACTGCTGGATAGTTAGTGATAACCTACGTAAAGGTGCAGCGACAAATGCGGTACAGATTGCGGAGTATTTAATGGAGAAAGGGATGCTGTAGCGACCTCACCCCAACCCCTCTCCATCCTTCGACAAACTCAGGAGAGAGGGAACTGGAAGATTAAAGCGAAGATCGAATTGAAATCTTTTTATAATAAGGAGCCGTCAATATGACGGCTCCTTTAATTTTATAAAACATAATCTTCGAAACAATCTTCTACGTTTCCTCCCCTTTCAGGGGAGATAGAGGGGGCCGGGGCTGCAGGCTTAGCCTATCACCCATGTCTCATTTCCCTTCAATAATTTATCCAGGTCTCCTTTTCCTTTTTTAGCTATAACTTCTTCTATCTGCATGGCCATGCTGTCTTCATAGCAGGCTCTTTCTGTTTCATAGAAAACTCCAAATGGCCTTGGCAGATGACCTTCCAGTTTTGGATCATCGAACATACGTATCAATATCTGTGCTTTGTAAAAATCCCTTTCGTCATGTATCCACAGCTCATCGGTAGGTGCGCCTTCTGTAAGGTCAACAATCACCGGTTTAAATCCATCTAATTTAATACCCTTGTTTTGTGTGGCACCAAAAACCAGTGGTTTGCCCTGCTCCAAAAACAATACTTCATCAGGTTTCGATTTTTTCTCTGTAAATATTTCAAAAGCGCCATCATTAAAAATATTGCAGTTTTGATAGATCTCTAAAAACGATGCACCCTTATGTTCCTGCGAGCGCAGCAACATTGCCTGCAGGTGTTTTGGATCCCTGTCCATGGTACGTGCAATAAAACTTGCATCGGCACCCATAGCCAATGCCAAAGGATTAAACGGATGATCTATGCTGCCGAAAGGCGTGCTCTTGGTTATTTTATGTTCTTCGGATGTGGGAGAATATTGTCCTTTGGTTAAACCATATATCTGGTTGTTGAACAACAGGATATTCACATCAAAATTTCGGCGCAGTAAATGAATGGTATGATTACCGCCAATGCTCAATCCATCACCATCGCCGGTAACTATCCATACACTCAGTTCGGGCCGTGCGGCTTTTAGGCCACTGGCAACTGCTGTTGCACGGCCATGAATACTGTGCATACCGTACGTATTCATATAATACGGAAAACGGCTGCTGCATCCGATACCGCTAACGATCACAATATTTTCTTTTGGAATACCCAGTGTAGGCATGATCTTTTGCACCTGTGCCAGGATGGAATAATCGCCACATCCGGGGCACCAGCGTACTTCCTGGTCGGTTACAAAATCTTTTGCGGTGAGAGGCGGCAAACTCGTTACTGTTTCACTCATAGTTTAAATGGTATTATCCTATAAAGTTATCGAATAATGAAACACAAACAATGGCCGCTGACGAATTTATGATATGCTTATAAACTTAAAAAAATGTTGTTCTATACAACCTGCCTATATATGCTCATAAAACGGCATGGAGTTTTTATATATATTTGACCTATCAAAACAGCAACCCGGATATGAAACGAATCCTTATTTCCCTTTCAATTTTTACGTTTTTCTTAGGTGGATGTGCACCTGTTATTTACAAAGCAAAAGATTTTTCCTCAATTACCGCCACTCATAAAACAGTAGCTATTTTACCGGCAGATGTAATTATTCAGTTAAGGCCAAAGGAAATGAAAAACACCAGTGCAGAACAAATGATGCGGTTGGAGGAACAAACCGGTAGAAGTATACAGGATAAAATGTACAGCTGGTTTTTAAAACGAAGCGATAAGTATAAATACACGGTAAGCTTTCAGGACATAAGCAAAACCAATGCATTGCTGTTGCAGGCTGGTTTAGATTATGATCATATAAAAACAAAAACAAAAGAAGAACTGGCCCGGCTGCTGGAAGTTGATGCTGTAATTTCTACCAAAGCCTCTATGGAAAAACCCATGAGCGAAGGCGCTGCAATTGCAGTTGGATTGCTGATTGGAAGCTGGGGAAATACCAACCAGGTTCAAACATCCATTTCAATAAACGAAGCAATCAAAGGCGAATTAGTCTGGAAATACGATTATGTTGCCTCCGGAACTGTTGGCAGCAGCCCCGAAAGACTCGTTAATGATTTAATGCGAAATGCTTCCAGGAAATTTCCCTACAATACAAAATAAAAGATTAGCTGGTTTCACGCTGGGAACGCCGTGAAGCAGAGAAAACAGAGAATTCGGCGACCTCCGCTCCTCTGCGTTCCCAGCGTGAAACTTTTAAGCATTCAAAAGTTCTTCCCAATATTCAGCCGCTCTTCTTGTATGCGGCACCACAATCGTTCCGCCCACAATATTAGCTACAGCAAACACTTCATACATCTGTTCCGTGGTTATTCCCACTTCGTGGGATTTACCCAAATGATATTTTATACAATCGTCGCAACGCAATACCATGCTTGCCACCAGGCCAAGCATTTCTTTTGTTTTTACATCCAGTGCGCCTTCGGCGTAGGTGTTGGTATCCAGGTTCCACAATCTTTTTATAACCAGGTTTTCTTTACTTAAAATAACCTCGTTCATTTTGGTTCGGTAATCATTGAATTCATTTACTAAGTTGCTCATATAAAAAATTATTAAAAGTTGAATAACAAAGTTAAATTTACTGTCCTGTTTATTTATTCGAATTCAGGAATCATTTTTTTCTTATTTAAAAACTTCACCCATGCATAAGTTTACTGCTGTTCTGCTTTGCTTTTGTTTTTTAATAAATGCAGAAGCACAAACCTTTGATGCAAAATATTTCAACAGTATGCAGTGGCGCTGCATTGGTCCGCACCGCGGCGGGAGAACCGTTGGTGCTGTTGGTGTTCCATCGCAACCAAACGTTTTTTACATTGGCGTAAATAATGGTGGCGTTTGGAAGACAACCGACTTTGGCCGCACCTGGAAACCCATTTTTGATGATCAGCCAACCGGAAGTATTGGTGACGTGGTGGTTTCTCCTTCTAACCCAAATGTAATTTATGTGGGTAGCGGCGAAGGCCTGCAACGACCCGACCTGAGTGTTGGAGATGGTATTTATAAATCAACCGACGGTGGAAAAACATGGATCAACACCGGGTTAAAAGACGGGCAGCAAATTGGCGGCCTCGCTATCGACCCTAAAAATGAGAACCGCGTTTTTGCAGCCGTGCTCGGCCATCCGTATGGCCCCAATACCGAACGTGGTGTGTACCGCACAACCAATGGCGGCAAAACATGGGAGCGGGTTTTGTATAAAGATGAAAATACCGGCGCCATACAGGTAACCATCGATCCTAATAATGCAAATATTATTTATGCCGATATGTGGGCTGGCAGACAGGGGCCATGGGAAAACGGCGCCTGGAACGGAAAAGAAAGCGGCCTCTTTAAAAGTACTGATGGCGGAACCACCTGGAAAAAATTAACTGCCGGTTTACCTACAACCGATCAGGGTTTGGGACGCATTGGTTTTTGTATTGCCCCATCAAACAGCAACAGGTTATATGCCACTGTTGATGCAGGAAAGTATGGTGGCATTTACCGCAGTGATGATGCCGGTGAAAGCTGGAGCAATATAAATGCAGATGAAAGATATTGGGGACGGGGAAGCGATTTTGCAGAGGTGAAGGTTGATCCTAAAAATGCAGATATTGTTTACACTGCTGATGTAGTTACCTGGAAGAGTATGGATGGCGGAAAGAATTGGGCAGCATTTCGTGGCGCACCGGGTGGCGATGATTACCATCGTATCTGGATCAATCCCGATAATCCTAAGATCATACTCATCGCCAGCGACCAGGGTGCCATCATCACCGTTAATGGCGGCGAAACATTTTCATCCTGGTATAATCAGGCAACGGCACAGTTCTATCATGTAAGTGCCGATAATGATTTTCCTTACAATGTTTACAGCGGCCAGCAGGAAAGCGGAAGCGTATGCATTGCATCCCGTAGTAACGAAGGCCAGATCACTTACCGCGATTGGCAGCCCGTTGCCGCAGAAGAATATGGTTATGTTGTTGCCGATCCTTTAAACTCAAACCTGGTGTATGGCGGAAAAATTTCTAGGTTTGATAAACGCAACGGGCAGTCGCAAAATATTTCACCTGAAGCGATCAGGAGTGGCAAGTATCGTTTTTTAAGAACAGCACCGGTGCTCTTCAACCCTATTGATAAAAAAACATTATACTTTGCCGGCAATGTATTATTTAAAACGATGGATGGCGGCAATAAATGGGATATCATCAGTCCTGACCTGAGCCGGGAAACATGGGATATACCTGCCGTAGTTGGCATTTATGCAAATAATGACATGAAGAAAATGCCCCGCCGTGGCGTAATATATACTGTTGCGCCTTCTTATGTTGATATCAATACCATTTGGTGCGGTACCGATGACGGATTGATACAACTTACGAAAGACGGCGGTAAAACATGGAGGAATGTTACGCCCCCATCGATCGCAGGCTGGAGCAAGATATCCTTGATGGATGCCAGTCATACCGATGTTAACACAGCTTATGCAGCCGTAAACAGCATTCGCCTGGATGATTTGCATCCACATATTTACAAAACAACCAACAGCGGAAAAACCTGGATTGAAATTGTGAATGGTTTACCCAACGATCCAATCAATGTAATTAAAGAAGACCCAAAAAGAAAAGGATTATTATTTGCCGGCAGCGAAACAGCGGTGTATGTTTCTTTAGATGATGGTGCCAACTGGCAAAGCTTAAGGTTGAATATGCCCGCAACATCTATCAGAGATTTAGTTATAAAAGATGATGACCTGGTAATAGGTACGCATGGCCGCAGTTTCTGGATACTGGATGATATTACGCCTTTACGACATCTTGATGAAAGGCTATCTGCTTCCCCGGTTATATTGTATCAACCCCAAAATGCTTTTCGTGTAAGGTGGAGCATGTATCCCGATACCCCCGTACCACCCGATGAGCCTGCCGGACAAAACCCGCCCGATGGTGCCATCATCAATTATTTTTTAAATGAAGAAGCAACAGATGTAAAGCTGGAAATTTTTGACACAAAAATACAAGGGCTCGTTGCTGAAAACGATCTTACAAAATACCGCACACAAACCAATAAATTAATACGTACTTACAGCAGCCGGGATACCCTTTACAGCATTCCGCCTAACAATGCACCTGCGTATTGGATTCGTCCGCAGCAGGTACTTTCAGCTAATGAGGGTAGCCACCGTTTTTTGTGGGATATGCATTACCAGCCTTTAAATGTTCCACCTGCTTTTCCAATTTCTGCAATACCGGAAAACACGGCACCAGACCCTACTTCACCCTGGGTAATGCCGGGAGTATATGTTGCTAAACTTACGGTTGATGGCAAAGAATTTTTCCAGGCTTTTAATGTAAAAATGGACCCAAGGGTAAAAACGCCGGTAAAAAATTTAGCTACACAACACGATCTAAGTTTGATCTGTTACAACTACATTAAAAAATGTATGAACGATTTACAGACAATAAAAGATAAAGACAAACTAACGACAGTAAATAAATATTTAAACAGCTTTACTTCTTTGCAAAATACGTTGCAGGATGGCGACTGGCCGCCTACAACGCAAGTAATAAAAGCGGTTAATGAAACGGTGGCTGCTTATGAAAGTGAAAAAAAGAAATAGTTGGTGATATTAAAGGACCTTTGTTTTGTGTATGGAAGAAAGGCTGCATCTTAAAGGATTAAATGGACTTCGTGCAATTGCAGCTATCTGCGTTGTAATATCCCACTGTAAGTTACAGGAGTTTCAATACAATAATCTATGGCCCGATATGATCGGATCGTATGCCGTAACCATTTTTTTTACCCTCAGCGGGTTTCTAATTACATTTTTGCTTCTTAAAGAAAAAGAAAAAACAGAGATCAATGTCCGTAAATTTTATATCCGGCGTATTTTACGGATATGGCCTTTGTATTTTGCATACCTGGTTGTTGCACTCATAATCATTTATCTGCAGGCTCCGGAAAAACTACCCGGCACATTGCCTTATTATTTATTTTTTGCAGCCAACGTGCCATTCGTATTAGATACCTATCTCCCACATCTTAGTCATTATTGGTCGCTGGGGGCCGAAGAGCAGTTTTATCTTTTTTGGCCATGGATTATTAAAAAGTTTAAAAACAGTTTTAAAATTATAACCTTCTTTATTATTTTAATTTTTATATTAAAGGCTGTCGCTTATGTTATCTCCCTGAAATACAAAACAGTAGTTTTTGTAAATGCACTTAATTTTACCCGGTTTGAATGTATGGCAATTGGCGGTTTGGGTGCATATTTATATTTAAAAAAGAACAAATTGTTTATCCGGATTACAGCCAATAGGTTTACAGAGTTTTTTTGCTGGGCTTATTTATGTTTAACTGCTGCAAGTACCAACTTTTGGTTTCTTAAACACGATGGGGTTGCCGTGGTTACCCTTTGCCTTATTGCAAACCTTAATTTAAATAAGAGATCTTTTATTAAGCTTGACAACCGGGTGTTTAATTTCCTGGGTAGCATATCTTATGGTATATATATTATTCACCCGCTGGTTATTTATCCTTTAAGAGCAATATTACCCAAGCTGAACCTGAGTCCCGCATGGAGGTCTGTATTTTTCTTTTCAGCCGCCTTATTAATTACTGTGTTTATTGCCTGGTTATCGTACCGGTTTTATGAAAAAAGATTTCTGTTGTTAAAAGAGCGATTTACCGTAATAAAAAACAGGGCTTAGGTTTTTGTTACACCCTCGTCCCCGTTTGGGCGAGGATGAACTGGTTTTTAAGCCTCTTTGTGCAACCCTTTGTGGTAAGATATTTAACCACAAAGAACACAGAGAAGAACACTAAGTTCACTAAGGTTTTCGTCCCCGTCCCCGAAGGGGATGAACTGGTTTTGATCCTCCGGCTCCACTTATCATTTATCTTTTTTATCCGCAGGATCTTGTGAACAGCTGTTTAAAAAATCCTTTATTCCCAACAATATCTTTTCAGCGATCTGCTGCTGAAAACCTTCATCCAGTATTTTCATTTCCTCTTCGGGATTACTGAGGAACAAAGTTTCAACCAGCGCATTGGGATATTCAATAGGACTATTGAGCATAAAATTAAAGCTGCTGTTATTGCCGTATTCCTTCAAACCCAGTTCCAGCATACGTTTGTAAATACTGTTGCTTAAATTTCTAAAACCAATATAGCGGTAAAAAGTACTGGTACCTGCAACACGTATGGGATCGCCGGCAGAGTTTAAATGAATGCTGATCAGCAGGTCGGGTGTACTGTCGCGGTAAAATAAAATGCGTTCCTTATTATCAAAAAATTTTTCTGTTGTTCGGGTCATGATGACTTTAGCGCCCGCTTGCTCCAGCAACTTTTGCAGCTTAAGAGAAACCGCCAGCGTCAGCATTTTTTCTGATGAGCCTGTTGGTCCGCCGGCACCGGTATTGCTGCCGCCATGGCCTGCATCAACAGCTATCGTTAAATGGTTAAGCGATAAGTTTTCCGGCTGTCTTTTTATTTTTATAACTAGCGAGTTGCCTTTGTAATAAATTTGATGGCCCCAATGCTGCGCATGTTTCAGTTCAATGGTAATTCTAAAAACCTCATCTTCTATTTGTTCATAACTAACATTTTTTATCTCCTTTGTATTTTCTAATTGTGTTATCCAGTTTGTATTGTTAACAGCACCAAAAACATCTACAATAATTTTAGATGGGTCAACCATTTGAAAACTCTGGTAAGGCAATCTTGCAGACAAACCAAGCTGCACATAATCAAAAGCACTATCGCCATATACCGTCCATTTATCAGTAAGCGATTCGGGTGTAAATGTTCCCTTTGGTAAAAACTCCACCGCATCCTCATCTATATAAGCCGTGCGGTATTTGCTCAGCTTTACTTTATACTCCTTATCAACTTTCCCAACCACCTGCAACAATACTGCAGAATCTAAATACCCGATCTTGGCGCCACCCAGCCTGTCATCGCCCAGGCCAAATAATAAATGTGCCAGCCTTCCTTTTGTAATAGCCACGTTGGGCGCCAGCGGTCCAAACATACTCACCCAGTATTTACTTAGTTTGGTAATTGTTTTACCTGCTGAGTCGGTTATGCTTACCTGAATTTTACTCACTAAAAAATTATCTCCTTCCTTAATCACATATTCGCCCTGGTAAATGCCGGGCATTTTATTGTTGCGCATTTCGTACAAAGGAATATTACCATTGGCAACAACCGTGCAACCACTCAGCGCCTTCACTTTAAATTTTATCCTGTCGCCGGGCATTACAAATAAATTGCCTTCGGGTAAAGTTTCAATACTGGCAATGTCCAGTGTTTTTAGGGTATCTGGCGGTGCAGGTAAACTATAATTAAAATTTAATTTTCTGTTTACCGACTTATCCGGTGCTGTAAATGCAATGATATTAAAAGCCGTGTCGCCAGGTTTTAAATTCAATTCATAAGCAAAAGCACCGGTGGGATAAACTTTTACTTCTTTGCCGTTTACGGTAAGGTTGCAGGTTTTGCAGGTACTGCCAATAATAAACTGGCGGGCTGTTTTTGTATTGATCTCTGCTTTGGTTGGCTCAACCAGTTTTATAAAAGGCTTATCGGTTGTTTGTGCATTAACCTTAAAACCTGTAAATAATGTAATTATTGCTATTATATACTTCATGGAAATACTAAATTACCTGATTGCTTTAAAACTAATGTATTTATAATGTTAATGCAGACAATAATCTTAATTATTTTTTAATTATTCGTCTATATTTGCTGCCTACACAAGCTTAGCCAGTACGTTAACTGAAAACATACTGATCAACTATATTCAGAAAAAATTTTGGCAATATTTAATACCTGGAAAGTATGTTACAATCACAAGCCCTGCTGTTACCTGATTTTTTTATCGATGTATTTAACAATACTGTACAAAACAATATTCTTTTAATAAATGCCACGGGTATAATACAGGCTGTTAACCCAGCCTTTACCAAATGCTTTGGTTACATGCCCGAAGATATTGTTGGAAAAAACATGTCGGTATTATTTACGCCGGAGGATCGGGAAAGCGGAATGCCCGAAAAGGAACTTAACGCTGTTTTATCTACCGGGCAGGGATCAGATAATAATTACCTGGTAGCTGCCGATAATACCAAAACCTGGGTTTCGGGCGAATCTGTTTTGGTGAAACAGGAAGATGGAACCCCACTGATTTTAAAGATCATACAGAATATACATGTACAAAAAGAATCAGAGCTGGAGTTGAAAAGAGTAAATTTATTTAGTGAAGACATACTCGGTTCTATCAGTGATGTAGTTATTGTTTTAAATGAAAAGCTGGAGCTGGTAAAAACAAACACAGCTTTTACAGCCGTTTTTAATCCGGAAGGGAAAAACGGGGATCTGAATTTTAAAGCCCTCATCAATCCACACGATACAGATAATGTATTTATCAACAGCATCACCCGTGCGTTTGCAGCCGTTAAGGGATTTTCAAATCTTATGGTTACCATAGCAGTTTCTTCAACGGATAAAAAAATGTTCGATACCAGCGGAACGCTCATGCTTTCTGTAACGGGTACAAATAATATACTGCTTGTTTTACACGATATAACATTACAGAAAGAGCTGCAGCGGGAACGGGAAGATATCATCGGATTTGTAGCACATGAACTTAGAAACCCTTTGTCAAACATGGGCCTGTGTCAGGAACTGCTTGGTATACAGTTAAAAGAAAAAGATTACGAAGCTATGCCGGCCATGTTGCAGCGCAACCAGAATAACCTGCAACGGCTTAATAAAATGATAGGCGAATTATACAATGCAACTAAAATAAGTTCCGGAAATATTGCCATCGAAAAAGCCCCATATCATTTTGGAGAGATGATACGGGAAGCCACCGAAACCATACATGTGTTACAGCCCGATTACAATATAGTAATTACCGGCGATGGAGATTTTATGGCAGCAGGCGACCGGTACCGCATGATGGAAGTGGTTACCAACTACCTCAGCAACGGTATTAAATATTCGGCAGGCAGTACAGATGTAATGCTGGCCATTAAGCAGGATAAGGATACGGTAACCGTTTCAGTTAAAGACAAAGGGCTGGGTATTTCTGCAGCGCAGCTTCCTTATTTATTCGAGCGTTTTTTTCGGGCAGAAAAAACAAAGAACTTGGAAGGCCTGGGCCTTGGTTTGTACCTGTGCCAGCGCATAATACATGCACACGGCGGAAAAGTGTGGGCCAAAAGTGAAGAAGGACAGGGATCTGTCTTTTACTTTTCGGTACCCTTGCAGTAAACCCGCAACTCCGGCATATATAGAAATTGCTTTTGGCATGCCTGTTGTTCATTATACTACAAATCCTCTTTATGAATAAGATACTGGTAGTTAATAATGACCTGGATTCGATGGAGCTCTTAAAATCCTGGTTGGAAACAAAAACCTACGAGGTAAAAATTACTACAAACAGGGAAGAAGTACCACAGCTTATCCGGGAATTTAAGCCGGGTATTGTAATGGCCGATATTATGCAGCAACAGGTAATAACTGATTTGAAAGAAAATGAAAATACCAGGGATGTACGGGTGCTGCTCATGTCGGGCTATACTAAAAGGCAGGAAACTTTGGAAATTGAGGCAGATGATGTTATTGAAAAACCATTTAATTTACCACTGCTGGAATTTAAGTTGAATAAGCTGTTTAAAAAAGTTGGATAATTCCCTTGCGCTTCTTTAACTGCTGACTGATGGTTGAAGTCTTTTTTAACCGCTGTGTTTGGGCTAAAGGCTTACATGAATATGCTACATTTATAAAGCCTTTACATTTGTAATTCTAACTGCTCCATGCTTAAAAAATACCTTTACAACCCATACCTGTTGCTGTTACTTGGCAGTAATATTTACTGCATCTGGTATTTTAATAATCACAGCAACGGCTTTGTAACCGTGGTGTGGATCTACTGGATACAAAGTGTGATCATTGGCTTTTTTAATTTTGTTGACCTGCTTACCATTAAAAATTACGATGCCAGTGATGCTACCCTGAATAGCCAGCCCATTACCGAAAAAAACAAGGGTTGCCTGCCCTGGTTCTTTGCGGTGCATTTTGGCATATTTCACTTTGTATACATGATATTCATTGCTGTCGGTCTTGGCATTAACGTAGATACCCGTTTTTTTCTTATTGGTGTTGCCGCATTTTTATCAGAATCGCTGCTGGCATTTACCAGGCGAAAAACAGCCGAACAGCAAATGAAATTTAATATTGGCGCTCTTTTCTTTTTGCCCTACATGCGGGTAATACCCATGCACGTGATGATCATGGGCTCTGTTTTTTTATGTATAAAACCCTCCATAATTTTTTTGGTGCTAAAAACCATTGCCGATATACTTTCCTTTATCTGGTATCAAAAAATGTGGGAAAAAGCAGTGGAGCATAGGCAGCAATAAAGTGAACCATTCTTTCCGCGGGGGGACAGAGAATGTAATACAATGCTGATAGGTAATAGAAAGGCCTGGTAAGAAAGCCCGTGCAACGTAACCTATTTTCCATTCACAAAAAAGCTGTTCAATACGGAAAGGAAATCATCTTTTCTTCTCCTCGCAACTTCTATTTCTTCGCCGTCGCTCATCCATACCTGGCCGCCATCACCTTTAACGTATTTTTTTACGTGCTTCATATTGATGATGTAGGATTGATGGACCCTGAAAAAACCATATTCTGTTAGTATCTCCTCATAATCTTTGATCAGCCGGGAAGTGATCAATTTTTCGCCCGTACTTAAATAAAATTTAGTGTAAGAGCCCAGCGCCTCACAACGGACAATGTCTTTTATTTCCACAAGGTGAATACCTTCCTGCGTGGGTAATGCCAGTTTTTGATTTTCGTTTTGTCCTTTTTTATCAGCGGAAAGTTGTTGCCATAGTTGTTTCAGCAAATCAACCTGGCCTGCCGAAGCGGGTTTCTGATTTTTAGCCGCTTTACTTACAGCAGCCATCAGATCATCGGGGTCTATCGGCTTCAATAAATAATCAATGGCACTAAAGCGAAATGCCTTTACTGCATACTCATGATAAGCAGTAGTAAATACAATATCAAAATCGATTTTATCCAATGAGGCCAGGAGATCAAAACCTGTTTTACCCGGCATTTGTATATCCAGAAAAACCAGTTGCGGGTTCAATGTATTGATCAGTTCAATACCTGCATCTGCATTTTTTGCTTCTCCTGCAATATGTACATCCGGACACAACTGCGTCAATAAATTCCTGAGTGCCTGCCGGCTGTTTACTTCATCATCTATCAATATCGTGTTTAAGCTCATGATAATTTTTTAAGTAGTCATTAAATTTTTGCTACAGGTATCAGTATAATCACCTTTGTACCCAAAGCGTTGTTGTTGTTATCTTTCAGATCATGGTAAGTTACAGAGGCTGCCTCCTTTCCTGGGGTGCTTATACTTTCCAGCATACTTTGCGTAAGCTTTTCGCCCCTGCTGATGTGACCACTGTTTTCTTTTGGTGTTCTGCCTTTTCCGTTATCTTCTATTATACAATTAAAGGTATCATCCTTTATGAAAAGACTTATGGATAAATGTTTGTCGCCCTCTTTAGGCATCAGTCCGTGTAAGATGGCATTTTCAACGTAAGGCTGTAAAAGCATCGGTGGCAATTCAACTTCATATATTCTTTCGTCTGTTGTATCAAGATGTAGCGAGTAAGTAAATTCATTATTAAACCGGAAGGCTTCCAGCTCTACATACATTTTCAATGTTGCAAGAATGTCTTCCGGCTTTAAAAAACGGTGATGTGAATTGTCAAGTATCCTCCGTATCAGTTTGGAGAACCGGGAAAGATACCTGGCCGCCTCAATCTGGTTATTCTGTACAATATAATTCTGGATAGAATTGAGCGAGTTAAAAATAAAGTGGGGGTTCATCTGTGATTGTACTGCCTGCAACCTCAGCTCGCTCATTTGCAGTTGCAGGTCATTTTTGTGCGAGGCATTTTTATCACGCTTCTTTACAAAAATATAGATGAGCGAAATGCAGGTAATGGCAATCATAACACGAAACCACCAGGTTTGCCATAAAGGTGGCCTGATCTCAAAGTCAAATGTCGCAGCTTTTGCACTTTCTATACCATCATCGTTTATTGCTTTTACTTTAAAGCTGTATTCTCCCGGAGGTAAATTATTATAAGTGATGCTTTCGGTATTAACACCGGTGATCCATTCCTTATCCTTCCCTTGAAGCATATAGCTATAGCTAACCTGACCGTTCTTTAAATTGATCCCTTTAAATGAAAAGCTGATGTTATTTTGGTCGTGTTGAAAGACAAGATGCTGCGGCCATCCGAAATAATTACTGTCTGCTGTTTTATTTTTTTTCCAGTCATTATCATCATTGGCAATACTGATGTCTTTGATATTAATATCCGGTGGTAACGCCCCTCTTTGCATCCTTCCGATGTCGAGTTTATAAACACCGTTACCTACGCCGAGCCAAACATTTCCTCCGGCATCTTTTTGCAGGTAAGCAAGGTTCCAGTTAGGTACATCAAGGCCTTCATCTTCCCGAATGTTGTGCACGATATATTTTCCGCCATTGTTTTTGTTGAGGTCAATATAACATAAGCCACCATAAGAAGCAATCCAGAGAAAATTATTTTTATCGGTTGTAATGCTCAGCACATTATCATTAACAAGCCCCTTCTCCTTATTAAAACTAAGGTCGTTTACCATTGCTCCTTTGGGTAATCGTTTTAAATGAATGGCACCGTAGCCGGAAGTTTTAAACCACCAGCCGGTGCTGTCGCTATAGCACATTTCGGCAGACACATTAGTTGGCAATTGTAAGCGGGGTGTAAAGTCAATAATGATATCCCCTGTTTTTAATAATACTTTACCGTTATCATTCATCCACATATTTCCCCATTGATCTTTTTTTAATGCCAGCACCTCACGAAATGCCTTACCGTTTGATTGCCGCTCAAAAAGAACACGAATAGTGTCTGCTTGCCATCCGTATATTTTATTTCCTGCTGCAAGCCATATCTGGCCACCGGCATTATCATTAAATACATCACTTATAAATAAATTCTGTGTTTTAGCAGTTTGGTCTGTAAGGGTTAGTCCGTTATATCTAAACGATCTGTGGGTATAAGTAAATATGAATGTGTTTCCGTCGTCTGATTTTACCATAGAAGTCACATTTCCGAAAAAACTTCCGTTGCTCATTATTTTTTTTACAGCGTCAGTGTATTGCAGCGGCTTGCCGTTAGTAATGATGTTATTACCCAGGTAAATACTTTCTTTATCAAGTATTCCCGAGCTGCGGATATCATCTGAAACCAGGCCGTTGGCTGTTGTATAGTGTGTGATAAATCCCTCAGTAACTTTAACCAATCCCCTGAATGTTGATATCCACATTGTTCTTTGCCTGTCCTGATAAAACCCTGTAACCAATATTGGCAGATTGTTTAACGAATCAACAGCACCGGTAACCGTATTTATTATTTTCACTCCTTTTCCTTCTGCTGCCGTCCATATTCTTTTTTGATCATCTTCAAAAATGGCAGTGAGTATCTGTTTCTCAAATTGAAGCGCTGAAACTTTTGTGAGTGCATTATTCTCCCAGCGATACACACCCGTGCTTGCCAAAACACAAAAACTGTTTGACGGTTTATTTTGAAAACTTAAAATCATATTACCCGCAGAGAGGTTTGTAATCGTTTTTTTTTCGCCGGAAGGATACAGTATGTAAATGTTACTGTAAGTGGCAAGCACTTTAATACCGTTGGCAAGTATTCCACGGTTCCTGATCAAGCTATCTTTAAACCCCGTCTCTGGTGTCTCGGTTATTAGAGTATCTGCCATTGAACGATATAAGTGATCCTTTATGGAAATATGGATATTGCCATCTTCCTGCAGTTTCGTAAAATGATAAAAGGTAGTTGCCATTGTATCCGGCAGATATGGGAAATTTTTAAACGTTTTTCCATTAAAAAGAGAAATGCCTTTCCTGGTAGTTACCCAAAGTCGTCCTTTTTTATCCTCTGTTATAAAATCCACCAAATTAGATGGTAACCCTTCTTTTATGCCGTAATTCACAAAATGTTGCCCATCAAACCTGCTCACACCACCAAAAGTCGATAGCCATAAATAACCGCGGCTATCTTCCATAGCACTTTCAATATAACCCGAAGGGAGGCCGTTGGCCTCCCTGTAAGTTGTAAAGTTAAACGGCTGTGCAGCGGCAACTTCTATAAAAAAACTACAAAAAATGATCAGTAAAAATCGCATTCTGTTTTATTAATGAGCATTTCAGATACTTATTGTAACTACTAACAAGATAATAACAAATGTGATGAAAGCCAAGAGTAACCAATCGAAATGATGCTTATAAGACCACTTGCTGAAATTATACCTCACACTTTTTTTCTCTTGCTTTTTCATATCGCTGCTTTTCATATAATTACATCTCAGAAAATGTACCTGACAGTAATTACCGCCAATTAACGATTGTAAATAATAAAATTGAATGCTGCATCAGCATCTGTACCGTTCGGATTGTACGTATTAACTGTAACATGAGGTAAAGCGCTCGGGTAAGCTGCTATCAGCCCGCCGGAAAAACCTCCGCTTGAACCTAGTGTACACATCGTTACCGGCGTCCACGGACCTGTACCGATCGTAACTCCATTAATCTGAATATCATATTTACCTACACCGAACCTGCTTACAGTTACATTTGATGTATTTGCGCTCAGGGTTTGTGTTACACCATTGTAATAACCGTATGCCATCGGCATCAGGTTGCTGTTATCAGGGCTTCTTGTAATTACCGGGCGGCTGCCATTACCATTAAGATTTAGATTTGCAATATTTACGCTTTGATACGTTTCCAAAGCCTGGCCTAAAATGAATTTAGTACCCAAGTCATTTACCTTAACAACTTTTCCGCCGTCAAAAGAACCAATGGAAGTCTGGTCTATTGGCGCCCCCAATAATCCCTGAACCTTCGGATTAGGATAATTACCGGAAAGGTCTCCAGTTGCAGGTCCCACACCTATTGAACCCGGAACACCCTGCGGCCCCTGCGGACCTGTTGGGCCTGCGGGACCTGTGCTACCAACCGGACCCTGTGGGCCTGTTGCACCTGTTAAACCAATGGGGCCTTGTGCACCTGTTGCACCTGTAGCACCTGTATTTCCTATTGGGCCTTGTGGCCCGGTGGCACCGGTTAAACCTGTTGCGCCTTGCGGACCTATTGGTCCGGTTGCACCTGTGTTGCCTATCGGCCCCTGTGGCCCTGTAGCACCCACGACACCTTGTGGCCCTGTAGCACCTGTATTTCCAATAGGCCCCTGTGGACCAGTTGGTCCGGTATTACCTGCTGCGGCAAACAATGCATAAGGCACACTCATCAGTTGCGAAGTACCCATATCAACATAATTGTTTCCGCCCTTAGGATCCATTTCAACCTGCAGGTATTTATTGCCGCTACCCCAGTTTACTGTGTTAAAAGTTCCCTGCACAGGTGTACCGCTGCCAATTACTAAAGAGAAAACACCGTATTGATCTGTTGTAATCGTTTTTGTTTCACTGTACACCACCGCACCGTTTGCGGCATTGTTGTGCAGGCTGAAACGCATGCCTATACTTGAATTGGTAACAACTGTTCCTGCGCCGTTTCTGGCAACACCCTGGTAGTTAAAACCCTGCGGTGTATTCTGGGCAAAAAGAAAGGAAGATAATAATGTTGCAATGAGCAATGTGAGTGTAAACTTTTTCATGATTTATTTTTTTATAAGTTGTTTGAGTTGTAATGCTGATTATTTAGCCTTGAGAATTTTAGTAGAAACGGTTTTGTGTGTTATTTCCTCCGTAAGGCTTATGATATAATACCCGTTTGGCAGGTTGCTTACATTAACCGCTGTACTGCCGGCGTTAACAACATAAGTTGAAGTAAGTACCTGCCTTCCGCTCATGTCGAAAATGCGCACCCCGTTTACCTGGTTTTCAAATCCGTGTACATCCAGGTGTACAATAGAAACAGCAGGATTAGGATAAGCAGATACCCAGCTTTGCTGCAGGTAAAGGCCCGTTTTTGCCACTTGCGGTTGTTGAAAGCCGATACTGGCAAACTGCAGGTAGGCGCTAAAATCTTTTGGCTGAAAGCTGGACGCTGGCAAAGCGGCAACTGCAACCTCACCAATCGAAAAAGAAAGTTCGTATCCTCCTGCCGTAAAAGTATTACCGGCAGTTCCTACAAGGTATCTTTCGATCCGTTGGGAAAAAGAGAGCTTTGCAAAAAGCAAAGCGATAAAAAGTGTAATTGTTATTTTCATAAATTATTTATTTATGAAGCAAACATACCGCGTTAAAGAAGGCGCTATTTTCACAACCTGCAAAGGGATGCTTTAGAAGGAAAAGCGGTGGGTTTAGGTTTAAAATCGGCAGAAGAGGTTTTTACTAAACAATGTTCGTGTTTCGAAATAATTATGTTTATAACGGACCCAGCCGGCATAATTATTACAAACAAGGAACCTACGGAATAGTCGAAAAGGGTGACCGTGTTGCATTTGTGGCTTTCCAGAGAGTACCCTGTTTCTATTGGTATTTTTTTCAATTCAGGTGAGGGTTACATGCACCTGTGCTTAACTTTGCAGCATGGCCGATGTACACAACAAACAACAGCGCAGCTACAACATGAGCCGCATTAAAAGCAAGGATACAAAGCCCGAAATGCTGGTACGTAAATTTTTGCATGCACACGGCTACCGCTACAGGTTGCACGGTCATCGCCCCTCTCCTTCAGGTGAGGGGAAGGGGGTGAGTTTACCCGGCAAACCCGACATTATTTTAC
>JBBRQF010000033.1:0-50552 GCA_038226715.1 Chitinophagales bacterium | reverse complement strand
TAAAATTACAAACCGGGGATTTTTTTAGAGCATTTTTTTTATCAGCTTCCCCAACAACATTAGCCCATAATCCGTATCATCATTCCAGGGTTTGCCAAAACTTATTCGGATGCAGTTTGCATAATTATTGCCTGCCGAAAATATTTTACCCGGCACAATAGATATATTTTGTTTCATGGCTTCATTGCGGAGTTTAAAGGCATCAATTTTTTTATTCAGCTCCAGCCACAGAATAAATCCGCCATGCGGGCGTGATACTTTTGTATCAGCCGGAAAATATTTGATGATGGCCTGTACATAACGCAAACTCTGGGTGTGTAAGGATTTTCGGAGATTCTTTAAATGAAATTCGTAGCGGCCATATTTTAAATAATGGGCAATGGCGGCTTGTGTAAGGGTAGGACTGCTGATGTTCTGAATTCTTTTTAGTTGCTTAACCGTATCAAGGAATTTACCCGGTATTACCCAGCCGATTCGGTAACCGGGCGAAAGTGATTTTGAAAATGAAGAACAATGCAACACCAAACCTTTGGTATCATAATATTTACAATTCTTTGGCCTCGTTTTTCCAAAATATAATTCTCCGTAAATATCATCTTCAATTAAAGGGATATTGTGTTTGGTAATGATATCCACCAGTTTTTTTTTATCCTCGTCACGCATACAACTCCCCAGCGGATTATTAAAGTTGGGAACAAATACACAGGCTTTGATAGCGAATTTTTTAATAGCTTTTTGCAACTGTTCAAGATCAACTCCTTTAACAGGGTCGGTTGTTATTTCAACAACTTTCAGGCCCAGGCTTTCAATGGCCTGGTTAATGCCAAAGTAGGTTGGCGTTTCTACTGCAACGGTGTCTCCGGGTTTGGTAACGGCTTTTAAACAGATGCTGATGGCTTCCAGGCAACCGGAAGTAATGATCACTTCATCTGCTTTAATATTACCGCCCCAGTTAAATGCCAGCTTGGCAATTTGTTTACGCAATTCAATATTGCCCTGTGTATGTTCGTAATCAATGCAATTGTTTTTTGTATTACGCAATGCATAAATGGCCGACTTGTTAAGTTTAGCAGTTGGCAATAAAGAAGCATCCGGAACAGCCAGTGCAAAATTGGTAACCGCTTCTGCAACGATATCAGTGTAAATGGAAGCGATCATTTCCTTTACGCTCACATCGTGCGAAAGCGTATCCTGCTTTGCCTGGTTGGGCAGTTCGGGAAAACGGCGATGGTTAAAACGAACATAGTAACCCGACTTTGGCCTCGACTCTATCAATCCTCTCCCTTCCAGGTGATAATAGGCCTGGAATGCTGTGCCCATGCTGATCCCATATTCATCGCTGAGTACCCTTACAGAAGGTAATTTGTCGCCAATACGAAGCACTTCATCGGCGATCATCTTTTCCAAACCATCTGCTACCTGTATATACAAATGGTCATCTGAGTTGAATGTTTTTTTCATAATGATCTAATCTGATATAGTCAAAAATACTAAATCTGCATCTGTTTTATTCAAAAAAAATACACAAATTTTGTCTTGTTAAAATTTAAATCTATTCAATATGGAAATGATCACAGGTATACCGGTACGTAAAATAAACCACTCACGGATTAGCGAAGTGGATTTTAATAACCTCGAATTTGGTAAATATATTGCAGACCATATGTTGGTTTGTGATTATGCCCATGGGGAATGGAAAGAACCACAGATTGTTCCTTATGCCAATCTTTCTTTAAGTCCTTCGGCGCTGGCACTGCATTACGGACAAACCGTTTTTGAAGGCATGAAAGCTTTCAGGACACATGATGGCCGCATCAATATTTTCAGAATGGATAAGCATTATGACCGTTTTGTAAAGTCGCTTGAAAGAATGTGCATGGCGGTTCCATCTAAAGAAATTTTTGTAGAGGGATTAACGCAATTGATCGGCCTGGATAGGGCCTGGGTACCATCCAAAACAGGGCATGCTTTGTATTTGCGCCCCTTTATTTTTGCCAGTGAAGCCAGGTTTGGTGTAAAGGTTTCAGAAGAATATCGGTTTATTATTTTCACCGGCCCGGTACCATCTTTATATGCCGATCCGATAAAAGTAAAAGTTGAAACACATTATGTACGTGCAGCAAGGGGAGGAACAGGTTTTGCAAAATGTGGTGGTAATTATGGTGCTTCTTTTCTGCCAACACAAAAAGCCAGGCAGGAAGGCTACGACCAGGTTTTGTGGACCGATGCAAAAGAAAATAAATTCATTGAAGAGTCGGGGATGATGAATGTGATGTTTGTTATTAAAGATACGCTGGTAACCGCACCGTTGTCTGATTCTATACTGGATGGCGTTACAAGAGATTCTTTATTAACGCTGGCAAAAGATCTTGGTTATAAAATTGAAGAGCGGCCGATAGCAGTTGCAGAACTGGCGCAGGCTTTTAAATCGGGTACCATTACCGAGGCATTTGGTGCAGGTACAGCAGCTGTAGTAGCACCCATCAAAATCATCAATATAAACGGTGTTGATTTTAATTTACCGGATTATAATAACAGCAACCTGTTGTATACCTTAAAGGATAAACTGGAAAAGATACGTTTGGGAATTGATGCTGATGTACATGGATGGAATTATATCATTTAAAACCGGTTAGTAAAGTACGAAAAAGATCTACTGCATAATATTTTGCAGCAGATCTTTTATTTACAGTTCATTATCATGTTCCCTATGTCCGATATATTTTTGCCATTTCTCAATAACTGCTTTCATGTCATCGGGCAATTCACTTTCAAAATGCACGGGTTGTAAGGTAGCCGGATGGATGAAACCCAGTTCCTTGGCATGCAGTGCCTGGCGTTTGCAGAGGTCAAAACAATTTTCAACAAACTGTTTATATTTGGTAAATACAGTTCCTTTAACGATCCTGTCACCGCCATAAAAATCATCATTAAAAAGTGGGTGGCCGATCAACTGCATGTGCACCCGTATCTGGTGCGTACGGCCGGTTTCCAGCCTGCATTCTATCAATGTTACATAATTATATCTTTCTAAAACCTTGTAATGGGTAATGGCATCTTTACCATGGTCACCATCAGGGTATGCCGTAAATAATTTGCGAAAGCGCTGGTGCCTGCCCACATGTGCGATAATGGTGCCTTCATCTTTTTCCATATCGCCCCAAACAAGCGCAATATACCTGCGGTGTACGGTGTGATTAAAAAATTGTTTGGCCAGGTCGCTCATGGCTTTTTGTGTTTTGGCCATTACCAGTAAGCCGCTGGTATTTTTATCGATGCGGTGAACAAGTCCAAAGCGGCTGAGCTCATTTTCATCCAGGTCGGGGTTTTGCTGTTTTAAATAATAGGCCACTGCATTTACCAATGTGCCATTCGGATTACCACTGCCCGGATGAACTACCATGCCGGCGGGTTTGTTGATGAGCATTACCGTGTCATCTTCATAATGAATATTAAGCGGAATGTTTTCCGGAATAATATCTGAACTTTCGGGAGAACGGTTATCAAAAACCACGATCTTATCAAAAGCTTTTACCTTATAATTATTTTTTACCGGTTTTTCGTTAACCAACACCATTTCATTGTCGATTCCCTGCTGAATTTTGTTGCGTGTGGCGCCTTCAATACGTGTCATTAAAAACTTATCAATGCGTAGTGGCTCCTGTCCTTTGGAAATATTGATCACCAGCTTCTCATATAACTCCTCCGATTCCGGTTGTTCGTCTTCAATATCTGTTATTTCTTTACGCATAGGTAATTAATTAAAAATTCAAAATTCAAATGGCAAGCTCATAGCTCATAGCTCATAGCTCATAGCTCATAGCTCATAGCTCATAGCTCATAGCTCGTAGCTCATAGCTCATAGCTTTCTTTCATTTATCTTTGCAAATTAAAACATTGCAGTGGATAAGCAGAAAGTGATATTTAAGGACCTCGGTATTATTGAATATAAAGCTGCCTGGGATTACCAGGAATCGTTGCTGCAGGAGAATGTAAGGATAAAGTCGGTCATTCGTAATGCTGATGAAGGAGCTGCAAACCTGCAAACGCAACATTATTTTCTGTTGTGCGAACACCTGCCTGTTTATACATTAGGCAAAAGTGGCAAAAAAGAAAATGTGCTGATGAGTGATGCCGAACTGGATGAAAATAACATCGCTTTTTTTAACACCAACAGGGGAGGTGATATTACTTTTCACGGCCCCCAGCAAATTGTGGGTTACCCTATTCTGGATCTTGAAAAATATTATACGGATATTGGTAAATACCTGCGCAACCTGGAAGAAGTAATTATTTTAACGATGGCCGAATATGGTATAAAAGGGGGAAGAAGTAAAGGAGAGACCGGTGTTTGGATAGATGAAGATATTCCGGGGCAGGAGCGTAAGATATGTGCTATTGGTGTAAGGTGCAGCAGGTGGGTAACCATGCATGGGTTTGCCATGAATATTAATACAGATCTCAGCTATTTCAATAATATTATTCCCTGTGGTATAGCGAACAAGCAAGTTACCTCACTTGAAAAAGAACTGGGCCATTTTGTTGATTATGCCCTGGTTAAAGAAAGGTTGAAAAGGAATTTTGAAAAAGTATTTGCATCACAGTTGATTGAGTTTAATTGAACTGTGTTTTAATCTTTCGGAATAAAAAATTTATTCTCCTCCAATAATAAGCCGTTTTTGTTTATCTCAAACATATACCAGCCGGCATGATTGAAATTCACTTTTTCAATAGATAAATGATCTTCTGTTAAGTTTTTTATCTCAAATAGCGGCTTGTACTCTTCTGTAAAAAATTTAATGAGATACTTGTTTTTTCCTGCTTCGGGCAGGTTGATCACAATATTATTGTCTTTATCGGTATAGATACGTTTGCTTGGATAAGTGATAAAGTCATTAACAATGGCTGTATCAATGGCTTTGCTAACAGGCTTAAACACTTTGCCGGTTACCGGTTTTTCCTTTTTAATTATTTCTTTGTCATGATCTTTTGCAACGGGTTCCGCAGCAGCCTTTTTTTTTGCGTTTAATTTAGCCTCTTGCTCCTGGCCGTTCTTTTCGTACAACGTATTAATTTCGGTTATCAATGCACTGTAATCAACACTATTATCCGACCGTGGCTTTTTTGATCCTGTTATCACATACACACCGGTGTCAAATCCAATAAACAGCCGATAATACATTTTAGGGTAGGGAGGTTTAATATCAGCAAATCCATTTATCGTGTTTTGTGGGTTAAAGACTGTAGCGATGCTTGCAAAATTTTTGCTGCTGTCATAAGACCGCTGAACAGTTATGCCCTTTACCTGCCCGGGATATTGATTTCGCCAAAGTAATATAACGCCCGTTTTTGTATTTGTTATTGTAAAATCAGGTAGCATTGCCTGACCGTAAAGACTGCCTGCCGTAAAAGTAATTCCAAGAAGTAGTAAAATATAAAACTTACGCATAAGGCTTAATCAGAATCAAAACAATAATGTGTTTAAAGGTAAAGATTTATTTCCCTGTAAACCGCCGGTGTGGATACAAATAATTTTACTGCCCCTTGCAAAGGCATTTTTTTTTATGCGATCGATAATGGCGTACAGCATTTTTGCTGTATAAACAAAATCCAACGGTAAGCCATACTTCAGCCAGCAATCATTCATAAAAGCTGTTAAAGCCGCATTCTTTTTTGCGTAACCTCCAAAGTGGTAGCCGTCAAAAATTTCAAGGTTCTTAAATTCAGGTTGGTTTCCTGTCAGCATTTTTAATCTTGCTGCTGTATCTGTAATTCCTTTTAAAACGGGGACGCTGATCACCGTTTGTTCGGCTTTGGCGGCCATAAGCAGGCCGGCCAGCGTAGTTGCTGTACCGGAAGCAGTGCAAATATGGGTATAATGATTATCCTTTATCAATTCAAAAATTAAGGCAGCACCTTTTGCCCCCAGCGGATGATATCCACCTTCGGGAATAATCAGGCTGTTAATAAATTCAGTATGTAATTGATCAAGGAAGGCAGGGGTTTCCTTTTCGGTATATTGCTGCCTTGAAATAAATTTTAGCTGCATACCATCCTGTATACATTGTTGCAGGGTAGGCGGGATTACCGCGGGTCTTTCGCCCCTTACAATACCAACACTTTTTAAATGTAATGCCTTACAGGCAAAAGCTGTTGCTGCCAGGTGGTTTGAATGAGCACCGCCAAAAGTGACAATCGTTTTTCCTGTGGACTCTTTGGAATGAGTTGATCGTATTGCTTCTTGCAGAAAATAATGCAGCTTAAAAATTTTATTACCCGATACCAGCGGATGTATTTTGTCTAACCGCAATACAAATACACTAACCTGTTTCTCTACAAACAAATCATCCTGCAATTCTTCAATACCTGCATTTGAAATATCAAAAAGCATTTCGGTTAAAGCTTAACGGTTTATAGTATTTTTGCCCTGCAAAAGTCAATGATTTTTTTTTCAATTGTTAATTTAATTAAGATGCAACCAACACTTTTAATTTTAGCAGCCGGGATGGCAAGCCGTTATGGAAGTATGAAACAAACTGAAGGTTTTGGTCCAGGTGGTGAAACTATTATGGATTATTCTATTTACGACGCTATCAGGGCGGGTTTTGGAAAAGTAGTCTTTATTATAAGAAAGGATTTTGCTGAAGGATTTAAGGCAAACTTTGAGCCTAAACTGGCCGGTAAAATAGAAACAGTATATGTTTACCAGGAAATGGATTCGTATCTAAATGGATTGGAAATTCCTGCGGGGAGAACCAAGCCCTGGGGAACCGGGCATGCGGTACTTTGTGCTAAAGAAGTAATTAAAGAACCATTTGCGGTTATTAATGCCGATGATTATTATGGCGTAGATGCTTTTGTAAAAGCCGCTGATTTTTTAAATAATACCTGCGATCAACAGCATTACGCTATTATAGGTTATGAATTGGACAGAACTTTGAGTGATCATGGATCTGTGAGTCGCGGTGTTTGCCAGGTTGATGCAGCGCAAAACCTGGTCAGCATTAAAGAAAGAACCAAAATATATAAAGAGAACGGCGTTATAACTTACGAGGATGAAGCCGGTAAACATACGGTGCCATCGGATTCAAGTGTTTCCATGAATTTCTGGTGCTTTCACCAGGACCTGTTTCCATCAACAGAAAAATTATTCCTGGATTTTGTGCAAAAAAACACAGAAAATATTAAAGCCGAATTTTTTATTCCCATCATTGCCGAAGATTTTATGGACAACCACGACGGGCATATCAGTGTAATACCTACTTCGTCACAATGGTTTGGGGTAACTTATAAAGAAGATGCACCGGTTGTGAAAGCCTGTGTAGATAAACTGGTGGCTGATGAAGTGTATCCGGCTTCGCTCTGGAAATAAAATAATGTGCTAATAAAAAAGTTGTTGATTTTTCAACAGCTTTTAATAGTTTTCCGGGCGTTAATTAGTTTCCAACTACCATAAATACAAACTCTTCCATTTTTTTAACCTGCTGTTCCCTGTCTAATCCTTTTAAGCCGGTATTGGTTGGTAATTTAAAGTTTGTTGTATCGCCTGCTTTTTTAGCGGCATCCAATAATTTGAAAATGTTATTTGATTTGGCAGCAAAGACAACGCCATCAGCAGTTGAATTTTTTGAAGTAATGATACCAATAATTTGTCCCTGCTTATTCAATACCGGGCCACCGCTATTGCCGGGATTAACCGATACAGAAACCTGGTAGGCTGTAGAATCTCCTTCATTACCCGATTTGGCGCTTAGATAACCCTCGCCATACACAATTTCATTACGGGGAAAACCAAGTGTAAATATCTGTTCACCCAGGTTTGAATTTGTTTTGTTAATTGAATAAGGAAGATTCAATACAGTTCTAAAAGCGGTATCTGTAATTTTTAAAATTGCCAGATCGGTATTTTGATCGGTATAAATTGCCTGTGCGGTAAAATAATCGCCTTTACTATTTTCTACATAGATTGTTTTCATTCTATTAACCACGTGGGCATTGGTTACAATAAAGCCCTTGCCATCTATCAAAAACCCTGTTGCCCTGTAATCAGGATTAGGGGTTATTTTACCAACCGCATTATTGGTATTTGCTTTAATTTTCTGGTCTAATTGAGCCAATTTATTATCCTGACTTTTTACTTTAGCATATAATTGCGTAATAGCATCTTTACCTGCATTAGTGTTATAGGTGCTTATAGTTGCCGTAGTAACAATAGAAACTATACCTGCAATAGAAGCAGCTACAGCAAAACTGCGTTTGTATTTTTTCCAGAGAAATACAACTTTTGCTTTAGTAGTTAACTGCGTTTTGCTGATCAGACCTTCCCCGGTCAATTTATTTCCAATCTCGTATAAAGAATGTTTAAATGCTTTAGTATTTGCCTGTTTATGCAGTTCATTAAATAAAAAGGTATGCTCAACCACCATTTGGTCAACTGCAGGATTGTTTTTACGGATCTCTTCGAAAAAACCTTTCTCCTTTTCTGTCATTTCACCGCTCAGGTAACGCTCAACAGCTTCTATCAGTAATAATTCATCCATGTTAATATCCGTTTTTGTATTGTGCAAAAAACAGCTTCTTCAGTCTTACCAGGCATTTATATTTCTGGGTTTTTGCATTATCTGCATTGGTATACCCAAAATCTGCTGCTATTTCCTGCATATTCTTTTTCTGCAAATAATATGCGTCTAATAAACTTTTACAAGGTTCCCCAATTTTGCTCATGGCGGTTTCCATAAGTGTAAAATCGGCATTGTGTTTTTCATGTGAAGCCAAGTCTTCTTCCACGGCTACTACTTCCTCAACATTTTCAATAAGACTGCCATATCGTTGCAATTGTTGCAGCCTTTTAAGCCAAAGGCGCCTGCAAACTGAATATATATACGTCTTTAACAGGCAATTCAGTTCAAAAGTTCCCGAAACCGCTTTTTCATATATAACGATCATGGCTTCCTGGAAAATATCCCTTGCTTCGTCACCATTACCATTATTGTTTAGTATAAAAGCCTGAACCATAGGGTAATTGTCACGATAAATGGCTTCAACAACTGTTCTGTCATTTAAGGCTAACCCTTCCAGTAATTGCTTTTCCTGTTCAAAATTGCTCACTAACTAAATATTAATACGTTTACGGCTAATTTGTAACCCAAAACAACGAAAATAAACTTTTTAAAAAAACTTGGGTTACCTTTTTTCATTCGGGGTATAAATATCAAATTATAATTTTAAAAATTAAACAAAACACAAAATGAAAAAAGTAATCTTAGCTTTAGCAATCGTATCTGTATCTTTTGCTGCTTGTAACAATGGTGAAACTAAAACTGAAGAAACAAAGACTAGCGACACTTCAATGGTTGTAACTCCTCCTGCAACTCCAGACACTATGACCGTTATTAAAGATACAATGGTTAAAACTACAACTACAGTTGATACAATGAAGATGAAGAAGAAGTAATTCAATACCGGTTGATCGCTTGTTTTAATGCCGGTTAACAAAGATTTTTTAATTGACAAGCAATCGAATTGCCCTGCTTATTTATAAGCGGGGCAATTTTTTTTGTTTAATTAAGGAGTTTTCCTATTTTTGAATTGTAAATGACAAACAAAAGCACAAATACCTGGTTTTATTTTAGCTACTATTTTATAAATAGACAGGGGGCCTTTGTTAAAAACTGAATATAAACAGACTAACATAAAAAATCCCCCGATAAAATCGGGGGATTTTTGTTTTTATTAATTATGCGTAAAAAAGTTTCAATACAGGGATTTGAAGGTTGTTTTCACCAGGTGGCCGCACAGCAGTATTATGGTAATGATACTGAAGTGATCTGTTGTTCAACTTTTAAAGAGGTTGTAAAAAATGCGGCTGCCGGTAAAGAATCCGATGGAGGTGTTATGGCGATAGAAAATTCTATTGCCGGCAGCATCTTACCTAATTACAACCTGGTATTAAAAAGCAATGTAAAAATTGTTGGTGAAGTTTACCTGCATATCAAACAGCACCTGTTGGTAAACCCGGGTGTGCAACTCGAAGATATTAAGGAAGTGCATTCGCATTATATGGCTATACAGCAGTGCTTTGGCTTTTTAGATAAGTATAACTGGAAACTGGTTGAAACCGAGGATACAGCGCTTAGTGCCAAACATATTCACCAGTATAAAAACAGACATGCTGCTGCTATTGCCGGAAAACTGGCTGCTGAAATTTACAACCTGGATATTATAGTGCCCAATATTCACACCCTTAAAAATAACTATACCCGTTTTTTGGTATTGCAACATAAGGATGCGGTGACGGTTATTACTGATGCAGATAAAGCCTCAGTAAACTTTATTACCGGAAATGAAAAAGGGAGCCTGGCAAAGCTGCTAACAATAATTACAGAAGAAGGGATCAACTTGTCCAAGCTTCAATCGATGCCAATACCCGGTAGCAATTTTAAATATTCTTTTCATGCCGATATGGAATTTGATACTACAGGCCAGTTCAATGAATTGATCTGTAAATTAGCAGAAGTAACAGAACACTTAACCGTGCTGGGGGTTTACAAAAAAGGTAAAATACAATAATATGCAAACTGCAAAACGTCTGGAAGGTATAGAGGAGTATTATTTTTCTCAAAAGCTACGGGAGATAGATGCGCTAAATAAGCAAGGGAAAAATATAATCAGCCTGGGTATTGGCAGTCCTGATTTGCCGCCACACCCTGATGTAATTAAAGTGTTGCAGGAAGAATCGACAAGGTTAACAACACATGCTTATCAAAGCTATAAAGGCAGCCCGGTTTTGCGTAATGCCATTGCAGCCTGGTATAAAAAATGGTATCAGGTTAATGTGGATCCCGATTCGGAAATATTGCCTTTGATCGGCAGCAAAGAAGGCATTATGCATATTTGCATGACTTATTTAAATGAAGGCAATAAAGTGTTGATTCCCAATCCTGGATACCCAACTTATAAAAGTGCTGCAACAATAGCCGGCGCTACCTGTGTACATTACGATCTGAAACAGGAGAACAATTGGTTCCCGGATTTTGCTAAGCTTGAAAATACTGACCTGGCAAATGTAAAAATCATGTTTGTCAATTATCCGCATATGCCTACCGGCCAGCTTGCAACAAAGAAATTATTTATACAGCTTGTTGCTTTTGCAAAAAAGCATAGCATCTTACTGGTTCATGATAACCCTTACAGCTTTATTTTGAATGATGAACCGATGAGTTTATTAAGTATTGATGGTGCTAAAGATTGTGTTATCGAATTAAACTCTTTAAGCAAATCGCATAATATGGCCGGTTGGCGCATAGGTATGCTTTGCGGTGCTAAATCTTTTATTGATGATGTACTGCGTTTTAAAAGCAATATGGACAGTGGTATGTTTTTGCCAGTTCAGCTTGCTGCTGCAAAAGCATTAACTCTTGATAGTGAATGGTATGTGTCGGTTAATGAAATATATAAAGCAAGAAGAGAAAAGGTTTTTGAATTGCTGGATCTATTGAAATGTGAGTATTTAAAAGATCAGGCCGTCATGTTTGTATGGGCTGCAATTCCGGCAACTTACAAAGATGGCTATGCCTTAAGCGATGCTGTTTTATATGGTTCTAATGTATTTATTACACCAGGTGGTATATTTGGTACTGCCGGCGATAAATATGTTCGGGTAAGTTTATGTTGTACAAAAGAAAATATTGAGGAAGCAATAAACAGGATCAATAATAATTAAGATCATGACTATAACCGTTATTGGCGTTGGTTTAATTGGTGGCTCTATGGCACTGGGTTTAAAGGAACTTCGCTTTGCCCAAAAAGTAATTGGCGTTGAGCGGGATGCCGGTAGTTTATCAAAAGCGCTGGAACTTAATATAATTGATGAAGCACTTCCCCTGGAGGAAGCGGTTAAAAATGCTGATATCATCTATATAGCTATACCGGTTGATGCCACCATTGATGTTGTATTGCAGGTAATGGACCTGGTAACCGATAAACAGATTGTGGTAGATACAGGATCAACCAAATACGCTTTATGTGATGCTGTAAAAGATCATCCTATGCGTAAACAATTTGTTGCTACGCATCCCATGTGGGGTACCGAGTTCAGTGGTCCCGAAGCTGCCGTTAAAGGCGCTTTTGCCGGCCGGGCCTGCGTTATTTGTGAAAAAGATAAGAGCAGTGAAGCCGCATTAAGTGTGGTGGAAAAATTATACAGAGACCTTAACATGCATATTATTTATATGGATGCAGCAAATCATGATGTCCATGCTGCCTATATCAGCCATATATCCCATATCACTTCTTTCGCTTTGGCAAATACAGTTTTGGAAAAGGAAAAAGAAGAGGATGCCATTTTTGAAATGGCCGGTGGAGGTTTTGAAAGTACCGTGCGGTTGGCAAAGAGTAATGCAGCCATGTGGGCACCTATCTTTATGCAGAACAAAGAAAATGTACTGGACGTATTGAATGAACATATTTCGCAGTTAAGAAAATTTAAAGCGAGTTTGGAAAAAGAGAATATGGATTATTTAATTGAACTGATTGAAAATGCGAATAAGATTAAAAGAATTTTAAAATAAGGCCCCCTAAATCCTCCGAAGGGAGACTGTGAGCGTCTATAAAAAACATAAGCATGATATACAGGGAAGCAGAACTAACAGACATAGCCCAAATACAGGTAGTAAGAAATTCTGTTAAAGAAAACATGTTGTCTGATCCGGCTTTGGTGCCCGATAAAGATGTGGAAGAGTACATGACAAACAGGGGCAGGGGCTGGGTTTGCGAAATAGATGGAAGGATTGCAGGGTTTGCCATTGTTGACCTGGTTGACAATAATATATGGGCACTTTTTACTCATCCCGATTTTGAAGCGATTGGAATTGGTAAAGAACTACATCGGATAATGATGGATTGGTATTTTGTGCAGACCAAAGAAAAGGTATGGTTGGGTACAGCACCAAAAAGCCGGGCCGAAACATTCTATCGTATGCAGGGCTGGACAGAAGTTGGGATGCATGGACCAAAAGAAATAAAATTTGAAATGACTTTTGACACATGGTCTGACGTCTCGTCTGACCATGTGTCAAAACCTTAAAAATAAATAAAGTAAAATAATAACTGAGGATTAAAACTAATTTTACATGCAAACAGCAGTACAAACTATGAAAGAATTAATGCAGGAAAAATGGAACAAACGCCCATTGATCATTAGTGGGCCCTGCAGTGCCGAAACGGAAGAGCAAATGCTGGAAACAGCAACACGTCTGGCTAAAACAGGTAAAGTAGATATGCTGCGTGCTGGTATCTGGAAACCCCGTACCAAGCCCGGTATGTTTGAAGGCAACGGCATTGTAGCATTGCCTTGGCTGGCCAAGGCAAAAAAAATAACCGGCATTCCAACAACAGTAGAAGTTGCTACCGCAAAGCATGTTGATGATGCATTGAAATTTGATGTGGATATGCTTTGGATAGGTGCCAGAACAACCGTTAATCCGTTCAGCGTGCAGGAAGTGGCTGATGCATTGCGGGGTGTTGATGTGCCGGTGTTAATTAAAAATCCAATCAATCCCGATCTTGAATTGTGGAGTGGTGGTATCGAACGTTTGCAAAAAGTAGGTGTTAAACAGGTGGGCATGATCCATCGTGGATTTTCTTCTTATGGTAATACCGAATTCAGGAATGCACCTATGTGGCACTTACCGATAGAAATGAAGCGCCGTTACCCGGATATGCCATTGATCTGCGATCCTTCGCATATTTGCGGAAACCGTACGCTGTTACAATCTGTAGCACAAAAAAGTATTGATCTTGATTTCGACGGACTGATGCTGGAAAGCCATATAGACCCTGATAATGCCTGGAGCGATGCCAAGCAACAGGTTACACCCGAACGATTACTGGAGTTACTTAATGATCTGGTTTGGCGTCACGAAAGTACAACAGCACAGGAATTCATTACCGCCTTAACAACTTTACGTGAACAGATAAACCAGGTTGATGATGAACTGATGACCTTACTGGGACAACGGATGAAATTATCTGATAAGATCGGACAATACAAAAAAGATAATGATATCACCATCCTGCAAACCAACCGCTGGAATGATATCCTGGAAAGAGCATTTCTAAAAGGCGAAAAATTAGGGCTGTCAAAAGAGTTCATCACTAAATATTTTGATGCGGTGCATTTGGAGAGTATCCAGCACCAGAATAAAATAATGAATGCGTAATACAAATTTTGTATCCCGAAAAAAATAGTATGCATAAAGCTGAATATACATTTTCGCAAAAAAAGGTAAACTGTTATTTCGACGCTGATTTTTCCGGTTTGGAAGCATTGGTGCCCGATGCCAATATTGTTATTGTTACAGACGAAACCGTTTTTAATCACCATGCTGATAAACTGTCAGCTTTTCCTGTTATCAGATTTGCGGCAGGCGAATTAAATAAAAACCAGGCAACTGTTGATTTTATTATAGGGGAATTAATAAAACTGGGTGCACATAAAAATACTTTTTTGGTTGGCGTTGGCGGCGGCGTGGTAACTGATGTTACCGGTTATGTGGCTGCTGTTTATATGCGGGGAATAAAATTTGCCCTGGTACCCACTTCAATTTTAGCCATGGTTGATGCGGCCATTGGCGGTAAAAATGGTATTGATGTGGGCGTATATAAAAATATGGTGGGCACTGTTTTACAACCCGAATTTATTTTTTATGATTATCGCTTTTTAGAAACCCTGCCTGTTAAAGAATGGGTGAATGGTTTTGCCGAAGTAATAAAACACGCTTGTATTAAAGACGCCCTGTTGTTTGCTTTTCTGGAAAAATATTCTTTACACGAATACCAGGTAGATAAAACATTAATTGCCGACCTGATCGAAAAAAATGTGGAGATAAAAATGCAGGTGGTTACACAGGATGAGTTTGAAAAAGGCGACAGGAAGCTTTTAAACTTTGGTCACACCGTTGGCCATGCCATCGAAAATTTACACGGCATACCGCATGGGCATGCTGTTAGTATAGGTATGGTTGCGGCCTGCAACCTGTCGGTGCAGTTGAATGATTTTCATGCTGATGACGCTGCAAAAATTGTGCGGCTGCTGGCTCAATATCATTTACCGGTTGATGTGGAAACTGATCATGCAAAGGTTTTTGAAGTATTAAAAATGGATAAAAAACGTAAAGGAGATGCTGTTCAGTTTATCCTGCTGAATAAAATAGGAAGTGCCGTAATAAGATTGATCAGTTTAACTGAACTGGAAAAACATTTTAAAGAAATTGTATAGTGATTGCAACCATTCAGCCTTCTGTTATTTCAGGAAATATTACAGCCGCTGCTTCTAAAAGCAGTATGCAAAGGGCCTGTGCGCTTGCTTTGCTGGCTGCCGGAGAAACTGTTTTATTAAACCCCGGTAACAGTAATGATGATAAGGCAGCTCTTGATATAATTACAAAAATGGGAGTAGTAATTACGAAGAACCAGGACGGCTCCTTACTCATAAACAGCCCTGGTAATTCGGTATTAGCGGGAGCAAGGATACTAAATTGTGGTGAGAGCGGTTTAGGAATAAGAATGTTTACGCCTATAGCGGCTTTATCTTCGGAAGAAATTGTTATAACCGGTACGGGTAGTTTATTAAAACGTCCCATGGATTTTTTTGATGAAATATTTCCGCAACTGGGTATCTCCATTCAATCAAACAATGGCCATTTACCCATAAAAATAAAAGGACCCCTGCATCCTGCAGATATTACTATCGATGGCTCCTTAAGCTCGCAGTTTTTAACCGGCCTGTTAATGGCTTATGGAAAAGCGGCAACAAAACCCGTAACTATTACGGTACAAAATTTAAAAAGTAAACCATACATCGATCTCACTTTACAGATGATGAAACAGTTTGGTTATGATGTGGAGCATCATAACTATGAATCTTTCACAATTAAGCCGTCTTTCGACTCCGCTCAAGACTTACATCATACTCCTTCGACTTCGCTCAGGACTTACACCGTAGAAGGCGATTGGAGCGGTGCAGCCTTTTTATTAGTAGCCGGTGCTATTGCCGGTGCTGTATCCGTAAAAGGATTGGATGTTTTTTCTACCCAGGCAGATAAAGCCATTTTACAGGCATTGATGGATTGTGGTACAAACATCTCAATTGAAGAAAAGCAAATATCGATTAACACCCCTTTAAGGGATGGGGGCAAACCTTTCCATTTTAATGCAACCGATTGTCCGGATCTTTTTCCGCCGCTTGTTAGTTTGGCAGCTTATTGCAATGCTACAACAGTTATTGAAGGCGTAAGTCGTCTTACGCACAAGGAAAGTAACCGGGCAATAACTTTACAGAAAGAATTTAAAAAGATGGGTATTGAAATAAAATTGCAGGATGACCTGATGATGATTGAAGGTGGAGGAGGATTGAAGGGTGCAACAGTTCATTCCCATCATGATCATCGTATTGCCATGGCCTGTGCCGTTGCAGCTTTACAAGCCGACGGTGAAACTATTATTGAAGATGCAGATGCAGTCAACAAATCTTATCCGGGTTTTTATGAGGATTTGAAATTGCTTAACGCTGCCGTATCTTTACAAATTAACGATTTAACGGATTAACTAATTAACGGATTAACTATGAACTCATTCGGCCGCATATTCCGTATACATATTTTTGGAGAATCTCATGGCGATTGTGTTGGATTAACCATTGATGGTTGCCCTGCAGGATTGTCTTTATCCGTTGATGATTTTACAACAGACATTGAAAGAAGAAAACCCGGTGCAAAAGGAACCACACCAAGAAAAGAAGCTGATATTCCACAAATAAAAACAGGCTTGTTCAATGGTAAAACAACCGGTGCTCCCATTACGATATTTTTTGATAATAATAATACCCGCAGTGCCGATTATGAAAAACTTCGTGCTATACCACGGCCGGGCCATGCAGATTTTGTAGCATCGGCAAAATATGGCGGTAATGAGGATTATAGAGGCAGCGGTCATTTCAGCGGACGCTTAACGGTTTGTTTAGTAGCTGCCGGGGTTGTTGCAAAGAAGCTATTAGCCGGGGTAAATATTATTTCTTCAATTTTAGAAATTGGGGGAGAAGCAGACCAGGAAAAAGGATTACAAAAAGCCGTTGATGCAAAGGATAGTATCGGCGGTATTGTTGAATGTAAAGTAAATGGTTTGCCTGTTGGATTGGGTGAGCCATTTTTTGATTCGGTAGAATCAATGATCAGTCATGCTGTATTTGCCATACCCGCTATACGTGGGATTGAATTTGGAACCGGCTTTGCTGCAGCAAAAATGTTTGGCAGCCAGCATAATGATGCGATAGAAAACAAAACGGGTAAGACTTTTACCAATCATGCCGGTGGTATTGTAGGCGGAATAAGCAATGGAAATGAATTGGTATTTCGCATCGCCATCAAACCAACCTCATCTACACCGATTCAACAGAGAACCTTAAATATTGAAACAAACCAGGTAGAAGATTTTTCTGTAAAAGGAAGACATGACTTGTGCATAGCCTTGCGTGTGCCGGTAATTCTGGAAGCAGTCACTGCTTTTGTATTGGCAGACCTGATGATGCTTGAACAAAAGATTCCCCGTATAATTTCTTAGTCAAGTAAGCGACGGTGATAATTGATCTGTCCCAAATGGTAACTTAAATGGCCATATAAATGCAACAGCATATGTGTGGTACTTACGATGGTTCCGTGTTTTTCTAACGGAAAATCCTTTTCAAGATCAGCATCAGTTAATTTTTGCAGCGTCTTATCTACAATTAAAATGCAGTTATCAATATTGGTTAACAGGTCCTGCCTTGGAATATTTTTTAAACTGAATTCATCCTCGCGGTATCTTACGTAACCGGTATTGCCGAGTGTTGCACCAATAAAATGATTCAGGTTTCCCAGCAGGTGCAGACATAAATTTCCTGCACTGTTACTTATACCTTTTTCGGTAACCCATAACTTTTCTTCATCTTTATATAAATTAATTTCTGTTTTTAATTTTTGAAGATCTCTCTCAAAGAGTTCAGTCAAAGTTATTTTTACCATGATTGCTGTTTAAATTTTTTATGAAACGGTTCTTTTCCTTCCGTAAATGTAATTCGTTTTACAGAGATGTTTATACAATTTTAAATCGTAAAATATCATAGCGCTGAGATAAACATATCTGTTACATAGCTATTCTTTCATTTTGTTTATTGTTTCTCCAACGTATTCCTCTTAAAAGCTATCCTATGGCTGACCGCATGCATTGTTAACATAAAAACTACCTCATAAATTAGGCTCAATTGAAAACGAAGTATTATCTTGTTAGCAGTTATCAGCTTTCCGTATATCCGTCTTGGAAATATTTAACCCCAATGTATGCATCACAGGAACACTCAATACCGGCATTTTTTAATTTTAATCTTATTATCAGCCTTTTTGTCTTGTCATACTAAAGATAAAAAGCATAGAGATGATATCATCACAGACCCCACCGCTATGGATAGCAAGGTGGCAGATAATATAGATGATGAGCTTACAGCGATATCAGAAAGCGGGGGACAAAAGAATGACAGTATGCAATTGCAATTGCCCAAAATAGTAAAAGAATTTTATGGCAGGCAGGATTATAAGCCTGTTTGGAGCAGCAGGGGAAAATGGCTTCCAATTGCAGATTCTTTATACCAATTTATTATACATGCCGAAAATGAAGGACTTTTTCCTGATGACTATCATTATAAAAAATTAAAGATAATTAAAGATACATTGGATGCAGATTCGCTGGTACGCATGAATGCAACCATGTGGGCCCGGGCAGATATACTGCTTACTGACGGTTTTATGCAGATCATTAAAGACCTCAGGCAGGGGAGATTACAGCCTGATAGCCTGTCGCTGAATAAAGATTCCTTGCTTGTAGATAAATTTTTTATTGCCTCGCTTAATGAACTAACTGTAAAAAAAGATATGAACGGTTTGTTTGTTTCTCTGCAGCCTGTACATAAAAATTACTGGGAGTTAAAAAAAGGAATAAAGCGTTTTGTTGACAGTATGGACAGGAGGGTATTTACGCATATTACATACCCTTTTAAAAGAGGAGATATAAAAGACTCTCTCTATTTTATTAAACTATTGCAAAAAAGATTACAGGAAAGTAATTGTTCAGAACCGGGTAGCGACTTACCGGATTCTGCACATTTGTTCAGGGCTATAAAAAAATACCAGGCACAAAATGGTTTGCCCACGGATGGTAAATACGGCAGGAATTTAATTAATGCGCTTAACAGTAACGATATTGAAAAATTTAAAAGGATTGCCATTACGCTTGACAGGTATAAGCAATTGCCGGAAAAAATGCCTTCAAAATATATATGGGTAAACCTGCCCGGTTATTATTTATGGATGATAAATGCAGATACCGTTGTTTTTGAATCGAAAGTTATTTGCGGGAAGCCCGATACAAGAACGCCGTTACTTACTTCCGAAATTACGGATATGGTTACTTATCCAACCTGGACCGTACCCACCAGCATCATCGTAAAAAGTTACCTGCCCAAACTTAAGAACAACCCGAACTATATTTCAAAGATTGGCTTAAAGTTGCTTAACAATAAAGGAGAAGTGATAGACCCCAATACGGTAAACTGGAGTAAATATTCACGGGGAATTCCTTATAAAATTATGCAGGGCAGTGGCGATAACAATTCCCTTGGGGTCATCAAATTTAATTTTAATAATCCATATGCTGTGTACCTGCACGATACCAACCAGCGTTATCTTTTTAAAAATGCATCACGTGCGTTAAGCCACGGATGTGTACGTGTGCAGGATTGGGAGAAACTCGCCTACTATATTGCCGGTAACGACAGTACATTAAGCAGGAGAAAAGATTCTTTAAAATACACAGCAGATTCAATAAAAAGCTGGATCGCACAAAAAGAAAGGCACCGCATTGATGTAATAAATCACATCCCGCTCTACATCCGTTACTTTTCCTGCGAAGGTAAAAACGGGGTAATAAAATTTTATGATGATATATATGGGGAAGATAAAGATCTGATGGAAAAATACTTTGCTAAAAAGTGAGCCTCGTAATTTGTATTATCTTTAAATATGTGCATGAAATTACGCGCTGACATTTACGGATCTTTAAAACAATTGCTTTGCACAACCTGCATAGTAGTGTTGTTTATTTTCCCCTTGCATGGCAAAGCGCAGTCCCGCTCGGTAAGTAATAAAATACAAGCGAAAAAAACAACCCGGGTATTTTATGGCCAGGCCAGCTTTTATGCCAATAAATTCAATGGCAGAAAGACTGCAAGCGGAGAGATCTTTGACCAAAAAAAATTCACCTGTGCCTGTAATGTATTGCCCCTGGGTACCTGGATAAAAGTGACCAATTTAAAGAACGGGCGCTCAGTCATTGTTAAGATAAATGACCGGATACATCCCAAAATGAAACGAATAACTGACTTATCACGGGGGGCGGCTCAAAAGCTTGGTTATGTTTCAAAAGGACTTACGAGGGTAAAAGTTGAACTGATTGATAAGAAATCGACCCCTGAATAATCGTATATCTTATTTTCGGTATATAAAAAGCCTTTTTAAGCAGGCAATAATAGTTGGAATTATGTTGGTAAAATATTTTATGTTTTGAAGTTAAGCAGCTATTTTTGTTGCGAGTTTGAAAATTAACACTTATGAAGAAAATCTTATTGGTATTTATAGGCCTTAGCCTTGTTGTAATGTCGTCATTTGGACAAAATGAAGATAAAAAACGTCCTTCTTTTGGAATTCATTTTTTCCTTAATGATTTCAAAACAGCAAAAGATATCCGTTCTACCGGATTGGCGAACGTGATTCGTGCAAAATCATGGAACCAAACCAAAACAATGACTGCGGGTCTTGCTGTAAGCTACCTGCAGGGATTGAATAATAACCTCGATTTTGCAGGTACTTTATCGGGTTCTTTTGTAGATTATCCTATTGCAGGAAAACCATCCAGGGTAGATCCGCTTTTATTGCTGGAAGGTACTGCAACCCTTAACCTGAAATTGTTATCCGATAAATATTATGTGAATCCATTCCTCACTGCAGGTATTGGTGCATCGAAATTTGGTGGTTATTATGGAGCGTTCCTGCCTTTTGGTATAGGTGCCCAGGTAAAGATCGTGGATGAAGTGTATTTAATGGTTAATTCGCAGTACCGTGTACCGGTTACAGAAAATGCTTCTTATCATTTTTACCATAGCATTGGTGTTGTTGCCAACTTATTTAAAAAGAAAGAACCAGCCCCTGTAGTGGTGGTTGTTATACCTGTTGTTGAGCCTCCAAAAGACAGGGACGGCGATGGGGTATTGGATGTTGATGATAAATGTCCTGATGTTGCCGGTCTTGCTTCTTTGCAAGGTTGCCCAGACAGAGATGGAGATGGTATCGCTGATAGGGATGATAAATGTCCTGATGTACCGGGTTTAGCACGTTATCAAGGATGTCCGATTCCGGATACTGATAAAGATGGGATCAATGACGAACTGGATAAATGCCCAACTGTTCCAGGTATCGCCCGTTACCAGGGATGTCCGATTCCCGATACTGATGGAGATGGTGTAAATGACGAAGAAGATAAATGTATCAACGAAAAAGGGCCAGCTTCTAACTTTGGTTGTCCTGTTATCAGCGAAGAGATCATTAAGCGTGTTAACTTAGCTGCCAAGAATGTATTCTTTGCAACTGCAAGCGATAAATTATTAGCTAAATCATTCCCTAAATTAAATGATGTGGTTACCATCTTGAACGAAAATCCTTCTTACAAAGTACAGATCGATGGTCATACAGATTCTCAGGGTAAAGATGATTACAACCAGGCTTTATCTGACAGAAGAGCTGCATCTGTAAAAGCATACTTAGTAAGCAAAGGTATTGCTGAAACACGGCTTAGCTCTACAGGTTATGGCGAAACCAAACCAGTTGCAGATAACAAAACTGCTGCAGGCCGTGCAAAGAACAGGAGAGTGGAAATGACTTTAAGTAATTATTAATAGACAAATTTTTAAATAAATAAACCCGCTGCATTTGCAGCGGGTTTTGTTTTATATGCTGAAGTACAAATCAGCAATTAACTTTACGTGATACAGGTTTGTTCAAGCAATAATTAATATATTTGGTCCATCCTGAGGTTGACAGTAAAATCATGAAGAGTTAAGTGTTATGCATCAAGCTTAGATAGTATCCACTTAAGAATGAACCTATATCTTTAATCCACAATACGGACAAATGAAAAATTTAAACAATTTACTTTTATTTGGACTCACACTCCTAGTTGGCTGCTCAGTTGGTTCAAGTAATTGGAATGACCATATTGACGCTGATAATAGACAAAAAATTAAAACACTTAATAGCAAGATATTTGATGCACTTGCTGAAAATAATCCTACTAAAAGAAGTGTTTTCTGCCGAATTAGAAAAAAAGAGTGGTTCTGAAATAAATGCTTTTGTCGAAACAGTGCATGAAAATTTTAAGCCAAAGGATTATTCAATACTTGACGAGTATTTAGGAAGTAATTCAGCTATTGGCAGTATAGTAGTTGCTATGAAAGGTATTTCCGGTGAAAGTGATTATAAAATCAGTTATCCTGTTCTAACAAAAGAAACTTACATATCACTTATTATCAATAATGGTAGTGCTAAGAGTGAATTAGTTACTTGTGTTTATGGAAAGTATGGTAGTGACTGGAAACTTACTGTTCTAAAAATTGGTGATTTTTCATATTTCGGAAAGACTGCTATTGATTTTTACAAACAGGCAAAAGCTAACTATGAGAAAGGTAATCTGATTGATGCTGCTAACGACATTGTGATGATCCAACGCACAGCTACACCAGCAGGTGATATGTTTCACTATCAAAGTGCAGAAACAATGTCTGCTTTTGCAAACAATGTTTTTGCAGAGGTCAATGCCAAATTTGTGTTGCCCAAAAAGGTTGAAGAAATAAAAACTAGTCCACAAATTTTAAACGTTAGCCCGATTGCAATGGAAGAAGGTATCTATCCTACCATTGGTTATCTTTCAAAGATTGATTTGAAAGACACGGTAGCCTTAAAAAAAGAAAATGATGAATTGCAAAAAGCAATTGGGAAAATATTACCCGGAATAGATAAAGGGAAAAGTATGTTTTTTTTAAGGCGTATAACGAAATCCCAAATGGGAAGACACCCGTTGAGAGTTATGGTTTTATACTTAAAACTTCTGAACAGTAAAGTAATTCTTAATAGCACGAACGCATAACATCGCTTGATCGTCTTCCAATCGCTGAAATTATCCCCGATAAATCAATAATCATTCTTCGGTTTAGCCGGAGCCGGCTTTTTATTCTTATCATCTATAATAGGTGCAGTTGCTTTTTTAGCCTTACCTGTATCAGGTAAATTAGCTTTAGGTATCTGGCTTTCAATACCTATCTTCTCTATTGGCTTATTATCGGGAGGCGGTACAGGTGTATTAAAAAAATCATCGGCATTGCCATTGCCTTCATCATTAGCTGTACTATCGCCTTCCAAAAAATACCTGTCCATATTTACATCGGCATAAATAGGGTTGTTGCTTAACTCAATAGGTTTTTCAAAAGTTTTAACCTGGCCATAACCTAATGTTTTATCGGCATATACCTTACTCATAAACATGCCCCAACCTGGTGCCGACATTTCGGCGCCACCGGCATTATTTTGGTAAATTCTTATAAAGGGATCATCACAACCTACCCAGGTGCCGGCTAATAATTCTGGTGTATAACCAATAAACCAACCATCCACATTATTGCTGGTTGTCCCGGTTTTACCCGCTTTTTCCACCGGTATATTAAACTTGTTTAAAGTTCTGGCCGTACCAAATGCAATAACACCTTTCATCAATGTAGCCATAGTATAGGCATCAGATTCGGAGATAACCTGTTTTGATGTGGAACTAAATTCCTGCAAGAGGTTGCCACTTTTATCCTCGATCCTGTTGATGATAATTGGTTCTGTGTTCATCCCCTTATTTGGGAACATGGTATAACCCTGCAGCATTTCCATCATCGGTATTTCAGCGGCACCAAGGCCAATCGAATAGTAGGGGGGAACCTTTGTTTTGATACCACAACTTTGTATAAACTCAATGGTTCTTTTTACACCTATTTGCCCGATTAAACGCCAGGCTGCAATATTTTTAGACCAGGCCAGGCAATAAGCAACAGTGCCGCCCCCACTGGAAACTGTTTTACCGCCCAGCGTTAATGCACCGCCCGGAATTACTGTTTCGGGCGTATAGCCGGCTTCATCAATGGCTAATGTATAAACAAAGGGTTTAAAGGTAGAACCCACCTGCCGCATTTGTGTAACATGATCAAACTTAAACCACTTAAAATCAATACCACCAACCCAGCATTTAACTTCGCCGCTGCGTGGGTCCATCGCCACAAAATTGGTTTGTAATATCTGCTTATGGTATTTGATAGAATCAAAAGGCGTCATGATCGTATCCTTCTCTCTTTTTTTATTCCAGGCAAATACCTTCATTTGTACAGGAACATAAAATGTTTTTTTGATGTCTTCTTCCGAAACGCCATCTTCTTTCATACTCTTCCACCGCTCGGTAAATTTAAAGGCGTCTTCTACAACTTTCTCATGGTCTTTCCACATCCGGGCACCATTATTTTTCATGATCCAGTCCAGCTTTTTTTGTATTACCGGCATATGTTCTACCACAGCTTCTTCGGCATATTGCTGCATCCTGGAATCTATTGTAGTATAAATTTTTAATCCATCCCGGTAAAGATTATACGGTTCACCCGTCTTTGGATTTTCATGCGCCTTACACCATGCTTTTAATTTATCGGCAAGGGCAGCCCGGAAGTAAGGAGCAACACCAACATTCTCGTCAATTTTTTTATAATTGGTTATAAGCGGCTTTGCTTTTAGTTTGGCCGATTCTGCTTCGGTTAAAAAATGCTGTTGACAAACCACCATTTGATTTATAACGGTATTCCGTCTGTCTATGGAAGCTTTGGGATAACTGATGGGGTTATAAATAAAACCCTTTAGCATACCGATCAGCACGGCAGCTTCTTCCACCTTTAAATCTTTAGGTTCTTTTTGAAAATAAGTACGTGCGGCATTACGAATACCATACACATTTCCCCAGGGAGCCCTGTTCAGGTAAAGTGTAATGATCTCTTCTTTCGTAAAATTTCTTTCTAATTTAACCGCAACGATCCATTCTTTAATTTTATCAAAACCACGCTTTAGCTTATTTCCATGTCCCTGGCCAAGCATCATTTTGGCAACCTGTTGGGTAAGTGTACTGCCTCCACCCTGGGTACCTAATGTAAAAATAACCCGTGCCAGTGCCTGCGCATCAATGCCGGAGTGGTCGTAAAAACGTTCATCCTCAGTTGCAATTAAAGCATTAATAACGTTCGGTGATATCTCGTTGTATTTTACTTCACTTCTGTTTTCGGAATAGTATTTACCCATCAGTACACCATCACTCGAATATATTTCACTGGCCAGGTCAGCTTCAGGATTTTGTAACTCCTCGACAGAAGGCATCTTGCCAAATACACCCCAGTCGGCCAGCGTAAACAACAATATCAATAACACGAGGCCACCAATAAATACACGCCATAAAATTTTGACTGAACGTTTCATGTATAGAATTTTGAAAGTATTATGTGTTTTGGGTTAAGGCCATCACATAAAACTAAAGAAAGTATTGAATTAGTTTTATGTGATGTTGTTAAAACCTGTTTGGAAACTGTGTATTTAACAGGGATTTATAACCAGCTATATTTTTATTGGTTTTAAGCAATTGAAGGTTTTCTTCTGTAATAATTAAAAAAGAATATTTAGCAGCCGGTAACCAGGATATTTCTGATGCAGCATCTTTTTTAATTTTAGTATAATACTCCAAAGCCGATGCGGCATCCGGGAATGAAGTGATTACTAATAAACTACGCTGGGCATCCAGGGTGTCTTTATTAACATTGATAGGTTGACCGTAAAAATTTTCCTTACTGTACCTGATCAATGCATTCCTGGCTTCGGTTACATATACCTGGTCTACCTTATCCAATATCATCAGCACATGGTGTGGCGAATTAACAGCCATTACAAATATTCCGTTTGTTAATGGGGCAACAACTTTGGCAACCGAATCTTTTTTAACTACAGGTGGCACTACAGGCTTGTTTACTGCTATTGGTGTTTCCGGCGTTTTTAACTGGTTCTCCTGGTCCCTGGTTATTTCCAGGTTGGTAAGGTATTTCTCAATTTCAGCCCTTCTTCTCAACACATCTATCATGGTCTCCGCTTTTTCTTTAAGCGGTGAATTTGGATTATCACTTATGATTGTTTGCAATCCTTTTATAGCTGCACTATCATCGCGGTTTTTAACATTGTGCAAAGCCTCAATGTACAATAACTGCGGCGTCCAGTAGTTTACACCATATAAACTATCCGCTTTTTTCTTTTCGACCATGGCTTTTTCAAAATCTCCTTCTATGAACAGGTTGTAGATGTCATCATACAGCTTTGTTGCTTCGGGATTTTTTCCTTTTGGATCAGATGCCCCGGGGTTGTTTAGTTTTTGTCCTGATTTGCTGTTGGCATATTTACTGTTCAACAAATTTTTATATTGTTCTGCTTTGTTTTTATCACCCAGTTTGGTATAACAGAAATACAGGTTCAAATAAACTTCGCCATCGAGTAAACGGGCAGGAAAGCGTTTTAAATAGTCTTCGTAAGTATCTGCAGCCAGTTGATATTCTTCCAGGTCATTTTGATAGGCCTTAGCCAGGTCTATCATACTGGCAGCAATGGTCTCGTTGCTGGCATTTACTTTTTCTTCCGTTAAAGGCAGGTCCTTCATCAGCCCATCAAAGGTTACTTCTTCGGGTACGGCATTTGTATTTCCACTGCCTTTAGGATCACCAGCTTTGTTTCCGTTTGTATTACCTTGCTGGTTGGGATTATTGATAACCGTTTCAATGACAGCTTTGCGGCGCCAGTTATCCGAATTGGTTCGGGTGCCCCATTTACTTTTAAATTCGCCGAAGCCTCTTGATTTAAGTGAACTGTTATAAAAATACCAATCGCCTTTAGAATTGTTTGCTGCAAAAAGATCTATTTCTACTGGTGTGTTATTGCTGAAGGGCAGGATAGGATTCCCTGAATTTCCATCATCTTTATAGCCTTTATCTTTACGCAAACGGCGCATTGTTTTTCTTACAAAATCTTCTCTTTCAGAAGCAGGCATAAGTGCTATACGCTGCAGGCTGTCTTCTCTTTCAATGGTGCTGATGGCCGTTGCGATCTTAATTAAAGCTGCTTTTCTTTCCTGTATCAATGCAATGCGTTTATCTAAAATAGAGTCGGAACCGGTTTGTAAACTATCATACATGGCTGCTGCCAGTCGGTATTGTTTACGGCTGTAGGCAATATCACCAAGCTGCAGAAATGCCCTGTTCTTATAGTTTACATTGTTATCATTATATTTCAGGCTCTTGTAAAAAAAAGCAATGGCTGCAGTAGTATCAGGCTTTTGCATGGATAACTCACCGGCAGAATAATAAACAATATCGCGGTAAGCATCATACTTATCACGCCTGCCCATTTTTGACAGGTTGCTGATGGCATTATCCAGTTCTTTGGGATTTCCGGCCCTGAGCATTTTTGCATCATTCAGCCTGGCATGTATATCCATTAAAGGATCAACCGTATTTTTTGATGCTTTTTTATAGTAAGCGGAGGCTTTATCAAACTGGCCATTCTTTTCATAAAGTTGTGCCAGTAAAAATTCCCATCTTGATTTGTCCTCTTTATCATCTGCTGTACTTAATGCTTTTTCAAGATAATTGGCTGTACTGTCGAAGTTGCCCTGTTTAAAAAACCAGTAAGCATTTACTTCTGCCAGGTCATTGCGTAATCTTTTGGGGAGGTTAGGGTCAACCTGTAAAGTATTGATAAGGCCGCCTGATTCTGCAAATTCATTCTGTTCAATTAAAGTACGTGCCAGCCAAATAATAGCTTCGTTGCGGCTTGGCGGAAGGGCTGTAAGTTTTTTTAAAATATTTGTTTTCTCTTTATTGGCGATGGAAACACTCTCTGAGCCTACGATACGGTCATCATCATCATTTTTTCTTTTACGCGGAAAAAGGTTGTAGTTGATAAACTGAAAGGTCATCAGTGCAGAGTCAAAATCCTTGCGGAAAAAATAAGCCTTACCAATAAGCATATACATATTGTCGATCCAGTCATTACGCAGATCATGTAATAATATGCCTGCCGTTGATGTATAGATTACTGAATCGAGTTCTGATTTTTGAGAAGCGGTAGCTTCTAAAGTATAAGGATAAAAAGCGAGTATGTTTGAGTAATCATCCTTGAGCGAAAGTTTGGCCCGGTCAACTACACTGTTAACCCTGTTATTGGCATTAAAATAATAGTTATAATGGGTTATGTTATTCTGGTAAATATTTCTTACTACCGTAAATTTTTTATCGATAGCTTTTTCAGAACCTAATTTCCGATCCTCAAATTTTTCGGGCTTTTTTTGTTTACCAAATGGATCAAGGGTCCAGGTTGGTCCCTGCGCCAATACCGGAATTGAAAATCCGGAAAAAATCAAAAAAATAAATAACGGGTTTATAGTTCTCTTCAGCATGAATCAAAAGGTTGTAAGGAGGGCTAAATATCGGATATTTTTGGTAATTATTGGCGATCAGCAGCTTGAATTAATTTAGTTTACACTTTTTTTAAGAACTGCTTAACTACTCAAAGGTAAATTAGTTTGTATAAGTACAGATTTATGTGGGCTTTTGTTCTTTTTAAATTGCTTTTTCAGCTTCATTTCTTAATTTTAAGGTTCAACAAAAAAATATGCCAAAACTTGATGCCAACAGCACCTTAAAACGTTTAAGAAACAGGTACAGGCTGGTGGTTATGAATGAAGATACTTACGAAGAGGTTGTTAAGTTTAAACTTAGCCGTTTTAGCGTATATGTGTTCCTGAGTACCGTATTTGTGGTTTTGGTGGGATTGATCATAGCTTTACTGGTGTTTACGCCTTTAAAATATTATTTGCCCGGTACGGGGTATGGTAATGCCAAACAGATCAGGGAATATAAAATGCTTAAGATAAGAACCGACTCCATGGAGCAGGCGTTGGAGTACAAACAGAAATATTATGATGACCTGCATAAAATACTGAATGGCAAAGTTCCGGTTTTAGACACCAACAAACTGGAGTTGCCCAAAGTTGAAAATGTAGTGGAGTAATTAATTGTGCAACATAAAACTTACCGATATGTTTAATTCAAAATCCAAGACATCTTTTGATGCCACATCAACCAACACCAGCACCATGATAGGTGTAGGAACAACAATCAACGGCGACCTGGAGAGTAACGGCGACATCCGTATTGACGGTATATTAAAAGGCAACCTGCGTGGAAAAGCAAAGATCATCATCGGTACCGATGGGGTAGTGGAGGGAAATATAGAAGGTTTGCAGGCCGACATCATGGGGCATGTTATCGGTAACATTAAAGTACAGGAACTGTTATACCTGCATGGTAAAACCGAAGTGCATGGCGATATTTATGCCGGTAAATTACAGGTAGAACCTACTGCCCTATTTAATGGCAAATGCCATATGGGCGCCAATATCGTTGAACTTAAAAAAGATATGGCCAGTGCTGTAAATCAATAAAAAATAGGTAATGAATTTTAGTTTTAAGACAGTACTGCCTTTATTTATTACATTCCTGGTTTTAACAGTGATTATTTTTGCCGGTAATTTTTTATACACGCAAAAAGGAATTGATTACAGCATAGTCATGGCAGGCAATAGCCTGTTTTTCCTGATAAGTCTTTTTGTATTCAGGATGCAATACATCGCCATGTATAACAGTAACCCCAATGTTTTTATACGGAGTGTTATGGGGGGAATGCTTATAAAAGTATTCGGCTGTGTAATTGCTGTTGTTGGGTATTATTTTATAAGCGGCTCATCCTTTAACAAACCGGCAGTGTATGCATCCATGGTTATTTATGTTGTTTACCTGGTTGTGGAAGTAAGAACCATCATGAAGCTGAATAAATCTAAAAATGCCTAAGCAGGAAGCCCCGCTCTTACAATTGCAATCTTATTTGCCACACGGAAGTTTTGAGGAAGTGTTGTATTACCTGCAACATCATAAAGTACACCTTACCATCAGCCGCAAAAGAGAAAGTATCCTGGGCGATTACCGGAATGCCCATGCTGATAAAAATCACCGGATCAGTATTAATGGCAATCTTAATAAATATGCTTTCCTGGTAACCCTGCTGCATGAACTGGCACACTTATTCACTTACGAAAAATATGGCCACAAGGTACAGGCCCATGGCCGCGAATGGAAAGATGAGTTTGGAAAGATACTTGCAAAATTCCTGCTTAAGAAACTTTTTCCGCCGGATATAGAAAAGGCTTTATTGCATACACTTAAAAATCCTGCGGCCAGCAGTTGCGGCGACGAAAAACTTTTAAGGGTGCTGCACCATTACGATGAAAAGGTTGCCGGTATTCACTTGGTTGAACAGGTGCCTGAAGGAACTTTATTTTCGATAAAGGGTGGCCGCATTTTTAAGAAAGGCGAAAAGATACTTAAGCGCTTTAAATGCGTGGAAGTAAAGACCGGGAAGTTTTATTTGTTTAGTGCAGTTTACGAAGTACAGTTGATAACAGGTTGAAAAATATAGTACGTATAACCTGGCTTAGGAAGGGTCACTTTCCTTTAACAACAAATGTTTCCCAACCATCATACGTTCCCTGTAACTCTTTTGCTTTTTTTCGTAGTGCTATGGTGACTGCAGAGATCGATTCAATATCAATCTTGTCTGTCCTGGAGATCTGAAGCTGATATTTTAATGCTGTGTCTTTAATGAGTTTTTTACTTTCAACTTTAAATTTTTCTTTTACAGCATAGCGGATAAATATATCCCTGTCTGCTTCGGTTTTAAAATATAACCAATGGTCTGTTTGTCTCGGTTTACTCAGATCATCACCTTCCTTTGTTAAATTTTGTATCACTTTTTGATTACTCATGTATTCAAATGTCTCTTCATTCGGATATAAAAATGAGAGATATGCATCCCATTGCTCGTCGTTCTTTATTTTAACTGAATATTTATATTGAGGGAATGCTGTTTGATATGCGGATTCTAAAATTTTGCGTACACCGGTGGTATCACTTAAATAGTAATAGTCCGTTCTTTCGCATTGATAAGAAAAAGTGCCGGCAGGTTTATTTTTTGTTAGAGAATCAATTAGAAGCTTCATCCTGTCCGAAATCTGGTAAAGCATTTCAAATTCATCTTTTACCGGAAGTCCATCCGGGGAACATTTTATCAGCTTTACGCCTGTGGCGAGTAAGAATGGAAATTGTTTCATAGGTGCAAGTCCCTTTAACGACATATCAATTATAGTTGACCCGGCGCCTTTTTCATATTGAGCCATATAAACATCCCAATTTTCTTCCTGGGAAAATAAGCACAATGCCTGGATCAATAAACCGAATAAAATGCTAAACCGTTTCATGATAATGGTATTTATTTTAAAGCATCAGCTATCTTTTTCATTTGGTTCAAATGCCGCTGTGTATGATACAAAAGAAAATGAAGCAGCTCCAGTTTGGTTACTTCGCCAATCGGCAGGCCCTGTAGCAGATCGTTTAAGTTTGCATTGCATGTATTTCCTTTCAGCAGTTCGAAAGATTTTTTTAGTGCGTCAATACAGGCCTGCTTTTGGTATGGCCCATCATCCGGTATAATAAAATCGGGCGATTTCATTTTAGTGGAGAAGTCGAGGAATGCATTTTTTAGCCCGAGGATCTTTTCTCCCGGGTCTCTTTCTGAGGGTGCAGACTCCTTCAGCATAGCGCCTGCCATTCCGTTAATCGATTTTGTAACATGGCTGAAAAGCTGACCGGGTGTCCAGCTATCTTCATAAGGAACGGCATTTACCTGGGTTTCATCAAGTGGTAACATTAAACCAATCAGTTGAGCTATGGCTTCATCAATGGCTGTTAATAATACGATTTTGTTGGATGTCTCTGTTATCATGTGCAAGTGTCATTAATTTTTAAAGGAACGCCAATTTGTTAAGAATGGAATTTTGCAGCATTCATTAACCAAATAAAAGAGTGTTACGCAAATTTAAAAAGAAGCAAACTGATTTATGCTAATTACTAATCCCAACCCTATGCTTTACATATTCATTCTTCTCCAGTTCATTTAGCATGAACATCGCCAGGTCACCGGCATTTATCTTATAATTATTTTGTTCGGGTGGATAATCAGCATTGGTAACATAACTGCCGGTTGGGCCAGCATTGATAATATCGGGCGAACCAACAAAGGTCCAGTCAAGGCCGCTTTCATTTAATAATTCATAGGCTTTTTTATGTTCCAGTCCTACGGCTTTATATTTTGCCGGGTAATCATCCTTGTCGATCAGTAAACCAGTATCGGCTGCATTTAAAATGGCCAGTCCGCCAAGTGCTACAATTCTTTTTACGCCGGATTTTTGCATTTGTTTGATGATATTTTTCATGCCCAATGTACGGGTTTTGTCGCTACCATCCGGACTGCCTCCAATAGCGGAAAGTACGGCATCACAGCCGTTGATGGCATTAAATACTTCGCCTTCATCAAATAAGGCGCCCTGCACCAATTCTAAATTCTCCGTTTGTAAATAATCTGTGGTATACACATTTCTGCCAAATGCTTTTACATGATGATTTTTAAACAATGCCTGTTGCACCAGTTGTTTACCAACCATACCTGTTGCGCCAAATATAATAAGTTTCATTTTTTTAGTTTTAGTGAAGTTAATTCAATTGCCCCTGAGTACATCTGCAAATTCTGCACCTCTTTTATCAAACGCCGATTTGGCAAAAGGACAGAGCGGCAATATTTTAATGTGATTTGTCCTGGCATATTCAACAGCCGTATGCACCAACTGGTAACCAACATTTTTACCCCTCAGTTCATCCGAAACCCCGGTGTGGTCAATGATCATGAGTTCGGTTCCTGTCATGGAATAGGTCATTTCGGCAAGTATTGTTCCGCCTTCTTCCACATAAAAAGAACCCTTACTACCTTCCTGTTTTTGTTGTATCAGCATTTTGTAAAATTTTGATGAATTTACGAAATAAGTTTTTTTGTTACCAATTTTGTACACATATTTGCAATAGCAATGAAAATGATAAATACAAATAACAATGGTTGGTGGTGGAGCATGGTCAAATGACGTGCCTCATTGCTATTGATATATAAAATAGTTGAACCCGGCACATGTGCCGGGTTTTTTTTGTACCCCCTCCGCCCCCTGAAGGGGGAACTGGGCAAGAGTAAAATGAAAATAACAAATTGAATTAGTCAATCGATATAAATTAAAGTATAAACGATAAAATAAAGGACAGTGGCATGAAAAAAATAGAAATACAAACCACCTTCAAAAAAATGCTTGGGGATGTATATACACCGGTTGGTATTTACCTTCGGCTACGTGACCGTTTCAGGGATACCATATTGCTTGAGAGTACCGATTTTCATGCAGGAGAAAACAGTTATTCTTTTATCGGCATCAATGCGGTTGCGGGTATTGAGATCAGTAACCCCTCGGCCATTGAATTTAAATTGCCCGGACGAACAGCCGAGCGTATTGTGTTGGATAATGCTACTGATGTGCCGAAATTGCTCTGGGATTTTATGCAGCGCTTTGAAATTAAAAAAGCTGAAGCAAAGCCTGTTAATGTTGCGCAGGGATTATTCGGTTACACAACGTTTGATGCAGTGCAGTTCTTTGATAACCTCACCCTAAATCCCTCTCCAAAGGAGAGGGACTTGAATAATATTCCGTTGATACGTTACCGCCTCTATCAATACGTCATCGCTATCAACCATTTTAAAGATGAATTGTTTATTTGTGAAAATCATTTTAATGGCATTGAAAGTGAGGTTGAACTTATTGAAAGTTTGATAAGGAGTAAGGATGTACCGGGATTTCCGTTTAAAAGTGTTGGAGAAGAAAGTTCTAATATTACCAATGCAGCATACATAGATATGGTGAAGAAAGGCGTGGCCAGTTGCCTTCGTGGCGATGTGTTCCAGATCGTGCTGAGCAGGAGATTTGAGCAAAAATTTACCGGCGATGAATTCAATGTGTATCGTGCTTTGCGCAGTATTAATCCATCTCCTTATTTATTTTATTTTGATTATGGCGATTACAAATTAATGGGATCATCTCCTGAAAGTCAGTTGATAGTTGATAAGGGAAAAGCGATTGTACATCCCATTGCAGGCACTTTTAAAAGAACCGGTGATGATGAGCAGGATAAGGCCCTGGCCGTTAAACTTGAAAATGATGTAAAAGAAAATGCCGAACATGTAATGCTGGTTGACCTGGCAAGAAATGATCTGAGCCGCATGTGCAGCGAAGTGGAAGTAACGCAATATAAAAAGATAAATTATTATAGTCATGTTATTCACCTGGTAAGTGAAGTAACGGGAAAGGTTGGGCCAGAAACAAATCCCTTTAAATTAATGGCAACTACTTTTCCGGCGGGTACATTAAGCGGGGCACCAAAAATAAGGGCCATGCAATTAATTAATGATTACGAAACAACAGCCCGTAGCTATTATGGTGGGGCGATCGGGTTTATTGGTTTTGATGGTTCTGTAAATCATGCTATTATGATCCGTACCTTTTTAACAAGAAATAATACCTTGGTTTACCAGGCCGGTGCAGGTGTTGTTGCGGCCAGTAACCCCGAAAGTGAATTACAGGAAGTGAATAATAAATTAAATGCTTTAAAACAGGCGATCATACAAGCGCAAAATATCTAACAATGAAAATATTGGTTTTTGATAATTACGATTCGTTCACGTATAACTTAGTTCATCTTGTAGAAAAAATAACAGGAGAAAAAGTTGATGTGTTCAGGAATGATCAGATCGCACTGTCAGATGTAGCTGCTTATGATAAAATAATTTTATCACCCGGTCCAGGTATTCCTGAAGAAGCGGGTTTGCTGCTGCCGCTTATAAAACAATACGCTGCAACCAAATCTATACTGGGCGTATGTTTGGGACACCAAGCCATTGCGGAAGCGTTTGGTGGATCGCTGACAAATTTAAGTACTGTTTTTCATGGGGTAGCAACACCCATAACAATCAACAATAAGCAATCAAAAATACTCCAGAGTTTACCGGAGAGAATTGAAGTAGGGCGTTATCATAGCTGGATCGTTAATAAAGATGATCTTCCATCAGTCTTAGAAGTAACAGCTACTGATGAAAATGGTTACATTATGGCATTGCAACATAAAACATTGGATGTGCAGGGTGTGCAGTTTCATCCGGAAAGTGTGTTAACACCGGATGGGGAAAAGATCATGCAAAATTGGCTTAGCCCCCCAACCCCCTGAAGAGGGAGTTATCGGGGAGAAGTAAACGAAGATTATATTTTCTGTTTTGAAATTTGAAGAACAAACTATTTGTAATTAAGTAACAATTTAAGTTCCCCTTTAGGGGACAGGGGTATGAAAAAGATTCTAAATTATTTATTCGAGCATAAAAGCCTTACCAGAGAACAGGCCAAAGAAGTATTGCATAATATTTCAAACAATGTGTACAGCGATGCAGAAATATCGGCATTTATTACCGTGTATTTAATGCGCAGTATTACCATTGAAGAACTGCAGGGTTTCCGGGATGCATTGATGGAACTTTGTGTGCCGGCTGATCTGAAAGGCAATGAAGTGATCGATATTGTTGGCACCGGTGGTGACGGAAAAAATACATTCAATATTTCCACACTCAGTTGTTTTATTGTTGCCGGCACAGGTACAAAAGTTGCCAAGCACGGTAACTATGGTGCTTCTTCCATAAGTGGCAGCAGCAACGTGATGGAGCAGTTGGGCTATACTTTTAAAAAAGATAACGACCTGTTGAATAAAGAACTTGACGAAGCCAATATGTGTTTTTTACATGCGCCTTTATTTCACCCGGCATTAAAAGTTGTTGGCCCTATAAGAAAAAACCTGGGCGTGCGCACTTTCTTTAATATGCTTGGTCCGATGGTTAACCCGGCTTCTCCCAAATACCAGTTGGTGGGTGTTTATAATTTAGAGATGGCGAGGATCTATAATTATTTATTGCAGCAGGGCAGCAGTGCCTTTACCATCATTCACAGCCTGGATGGTTATGATGAAATTTCTTTAACAGGAGATGTAAAAGTAATTACCAATGCAGGCGAAAAAATTTACAGTGCAACTGATCTTGGAAAACGTACCGTGAGCCCGATGGATATTCATGGAGGGAACTCTGTAGAAGAAGCGGCTAAAATATTTTTAAACATTTTAAAAGGAGCAGGAACCTGGGCACAAAATGCAGTGGTATTGGCCAATTCGGCCATGGCCCTGCAATGTATCGGAAAATATAGTTCTTATGATGAATGCTATCAAATGGCGGTGGAGAGTTTGGAAAGTGGCAGGGCTTATCAATCTTTACAAAAAATAATTGCCTTGTAATGAATATTCTTGATAAAATAATTGAGCATAAAAAGGAAGAAGTAGCGAGGAATAAACAGTTTCTTTCACCCGCTCAGTTAAGGCAAAAACCATATTTTAACCGGCCGGTATTTTCATTAAAACAGTTTTTGCTCGACGAAACAAAGACCGGCATCATTGCAGAATTTAAAAGAAGGTCGCCATCCAAAGGCATCATTAATAACAACACCGATGTAGTGGAAGTAACAAAAGGATATACAAAACATGGTGCTTCGGGTTTATCGGTATTAACCGATAGCCATTTTTTTGGCGGTTCTGCTGATGATCTGCGCAAAGCCAGGATAAATGATATTCCCATCCTGCGAAAAGATTTTATTGTGGATGAATACCAACTTGTAGAAGCCAGGGCGATGGGCGCTGATGTTATTTTATTGATAGCCGCCTGTTTAACACCCGAAAATGTGCAGGAATTGGCTTTCTTTGCAAAGTCTTTACAATTAGAAGTGTTATTGGAGATACATAACGAAGATGAACTGGGGCATATTTGTAATGAGGTAGATATGGTGGGTGTCAACAACCGCGACCTGAAAACTTTTTCAGTGGACATTAACCGCTCTATTGCATTGAGTAAACAAATACCGGTTGATAAAGTTAAAATCGCAGAAAGCGGTATCAGTAATGTTGAGGCAATCACTATTTTTAAAGAGGCAGGATTCAAAGGTTTTTTGATAGGGGAAAATTTTATGAAAGAAAAAGATCCCGGTGAAGCATTTGAACAATTTGTACAAAAATTAAAACAACAATAAATATGAATACGAAAGTTTGCGGCATTACACAGTTAAAGCAATTACAACAATTAGACGGATTGGATATTGATTTTGCAGGATTAATATTTTACAGGGATTCGCCTCGTTATGTGGGAGATAAGATCGCAAAGGATGATCTGAAAAACTCTGATTTTGATTTAAAGAAGGTAGGCGTTTTTGTAAATGCAGATTATGATGAAATTATGCAGGTGGTGGAAGATTATGGCCTGGATGTGGTGCAGTTGCACGGCGATGAAAGTCCTGATCTTTGCGAAGAATTATCAGAAGAAGTAGAAGTGATCAAAGCCTTTAAAGTAAGCGATAGCAAGGTTTCCATTGATGAAATGATTGCAGATTATGATGAGGTTTGCGATTATTATTTGTTCGATACAGCCTCTTCAGAAGTAGAAGGTGGAACCGGCAAACAGTTCGACTGGAAACTGCTGAGCAAAGCCAAAATTGAAAAGCCATTCTTTTTAAGTGGCGGTATTGGTGTGGATGATATCGCTAAAGTAAAAGCATTTAAACATCCCGATTATTATGCGGTGGATATTAACAGTAAGGTAGAGAAGGAGCCGGGTGTAAAAGATATGGGCCTGGTGTTGCAGTTCAGGCAGGGATTAAAGGCCCCATCCTATCCTTCCCCAAAAGGGAAGGGAAAAGGAGAAGATTGAAGCAAAGAAAAAAGCGAACAATACTTTATATAATAATCAAGTATTGGAATAGTAGCCTGCCAAATTCGAGTTCCCTCTCCTTGGGAGAGGGGTTGGGGTGAGGTCAAAATAAATTTGTATGATTACAGTACGCCATGCAACAGAAACCGATCTGCCACAGATACTGGATATCTACAATGATATTATTAAAAATACAACGGCTGTTTATTATTACGAGCCGCATACATTAGCCATGCGTAAAGCGTGGTTTGATGAAAGAAAGCAATCTGGCTTTCCCATTTTTGTTGCCGAAGAAGATGGCGTTGTTTTGGGTATGAGTACTATTGGGCCTTTCCGGGTACCAACAGCTTATTTATTTTCGGTTGAAAATACGGTGCATGTTGCAGCGCATGCAAGAGGGAAGGGGGTAGGTAAATTATTGATGCCGCCGATCATTGAAGCAGCGAGGGAATTAAAGTTGCATACGATCATTGCAGGTATTGATGCAAGCAATGAAGTAAGTCTGCACCTGCACAAAATTTTTGGTTTTGAAGAAGTGGCGCACTTTAAACAGGTGGGTTTTAAGTTTGACCGGTGGCTTGATCTGAAATTTTTGCAGTTGATGTTGTGAGGGTTTCCACGCAAAGCCGCAAAGGAAACACAAAGCCGCAAAATTAAATTGATAACCTTTCAACTTTACAAATCTTAGCACCCTTGCATGAAAATAATAATAAATTATAGATGACTACTACAAAAGAATATCAACAACCTGATGAACACGGTTATTACGGCAACTTTGGGGGTGCCTTTATTCCTGAAATGCTGTACCCCAATGTAAAAGAGTTGCAGGAAAATTATTTGAAAATTATTTACGAGGAAAGTTTTCAAAAAGAATACCTGCAGTTGTTGCGTGATTATGTGGGCAGGCCAACACCGCTTTTTTATGCAGAGCGGCTCAGCGAAAAGTATAACAGCAATATTTTTTTAAAACGGGAAGACCTTTGTCATACCGGTGCACATAAGATCAACAACACCGTAGGACAAATTTTACTGGCGATAAAACTTGGTAAAAAAAGGATCATTGCTGAAACCGGTGCCGGTCAGCATGGTGTGGCAACTGCAACCGTTTGTGCATTAAAAGGCCTGGAGTGCATCGTGTACATGGGTGAAAAAGATATTGAACGCCAGGCTCCCAATGTGGCAAGAATGAAAATGCTGGGTGCAATCGTAATACCTGCATTAAGCGGCAGCAAGACTCTAAAAGATGCTACCAACGAAGCCATCCGCGACTGGATCAATAACCCGGTGGATACACATTATATTATTGGTTCGGTGGTTGGGCCGCATCCTTATCCCGATATGGTGGCCAGGTTTCAAAGCATTATCAGCGAAGAAATAAAAAAGCAATTGTTGGTAAATACCGGTACCGAATTACCAACACATGTTATTGCCTGCGTTGGTGGTGGCAGTAATGCTGCAGGTGCATTTTATCATTTTCTGAATGATGAACATGTAAAATTAGTTGCCGTAGAAGCAGCAGGTTGCGGCATAAACAGCGGCATGAGTGCAGCCACAACACAACTCGGTAAACCAGGTATTCTGCATGGCAGTAAAAGTTTACTTATGCAAACTGAAGATGGCCAGGTAGTAGAGCCACACAGTATTTCAGCCGGACTTGATTATCCAGGCATTGGCCCGCTGCATGCACATTTGTATGAAAGTGGCCGCGCCATTTTTATGAGTGCTACAGATGATGAAGCTTTACAAGCTGCTTTTGAATTAAGCAAACTGGAAGGTATTATTCCTGCATTGGAAACAGCACATGCTTTATTTGTATTGAATAAGATGGATTTAAAAAAGGACGATGTGGTGGTCGTTTGCTTAAGTGGCAGGGGAGACAAAGATTTAGCAACATACATGAAATATTTATAACCTCACTCCAACGATTCTCCTCCTTCGACAAGCTCTGGAGAAAGGGGCTTTTGGACTTCGGGTATTTAAAATGTGTTTTAATTTTTGAAGAAGACAAAAAAATTACCAGTATGAAATACATGATCATTGCCTTTAGTTGCAGTTTGCTTTTTTCCTGCAGCAATTCTTTTATAAACCATGAATTGAAGTATGAAAAGATTGGTGCATGTACAGATTTTTCCCCGTCTATCAACATGGTATCCAATATCAATGGCGAGCGTTATGAATTTTTCAGTTGCATTGATGATAGTTTTGACGGTAAGAATTATACCATTGTAAGAAAGGCTGATAGCGTGATCGTGGACTTTCCTAAAACTGCTCAAAAAAAATCTTTATATAAATTAATACTGGATGTGGATGCAAAGCCCACTTATCATCATATTATTTTAGATGGTAGGAATGTAACCGTTGTACCCGCAGAAAAATAAGATGAACAGATTAGATAAACTTTTTTCTGAAAAGAAAACCGGCATACTCAACATGTACTGCACCGCAGGGTATCCCCAGCTCAATTCAACAATTGAAGTATTAACAGCTTTGCAAAATAGTGGTGCAGATATTATTGAGCTTGGTATTCCTTACAGCGATCCCATTGCCGATGGACCGGTAATACAGCAAAGCAATATGCAGGCGCTCGAAAACGGGATGAGTATTCCTTTACTTTTTGAACAGTTAAAAGAGGGCCGTGATGAAATTCATATTCCCCTGATATTAATGGGCTACATGAACCCGGTATTACAATTTGGTATTGAAAAATTTTGTGAAACTGCTGCGGCTGTTGGCGTAGCTGGAATAATTTTACCCGACCTGCCTATGTACGAATTTGAGACCATGTACCAGCAGCATTTTAAAAAGCATGATCTTAAATTCATCTTTTTGGTAACACCCGAAACGGGCGAAGAAAGGGTTAGAAAAATCGACAGCCTCAGCAGCGGATTTTTATATGCCGTATCATCTTCATCAACAACAGGTAATTCAAAAGATAGTTCGGATGAAAAACAGGAAGCCTACTTTAAAAAATTAAAGAATATGAACCTGGTAAATCCGTTGTTAGTGGGATTTGGTATAAAGGATAAACAAAGTTTTGATGCAGCCTGTGCCTATACCAATGGGGCAATTATAGGGTCTGCTTATATAAACGCCCTGAAAAACTCAACTGATATCAGCCTGGCCACTAAAGATTTCATAAATGGGATAAAAGGCCAATCCAGTATGCCTAAAACTCAGTAAATTGCAGCACATAAATTTAAATGATGAAAAGAATTTTCCTGATCCTTTTTTTATTTGCAGGATATAGTGTGATACCGGCATTAACTTTTGCCCAGGTTAACCCAAAAACCAAGGCAAAGACAAAAGCAAAAACTACACAGGCAAAAACAACACCGGCAGTTAATCCTGCTGCAAGTGGGTTTGTTATCAATGCCATGGTAACCGGTTATCCTGAAGGAACTACAGTGGAGTTTTTAAATGGTCAGACCGGTGCAACAGAAATGAGTACTGTTATTAAGGATAACAAATTCTCTTTTAAAGGCAAAATGGTAAGGCCCGAGTTTAAAATAATTCTTTTTAACAGGCAACCTCCTTATATCACGATGTTTTTAGATAACAGCAATGTGAATATTGTTGCTGATAAACCCACTATTGAAAAAGCAAAAATAACCGGTTCTCAATCTCATGCTGCGTTTGAACAGTTCAATACTTCGCTTGAACCTTACCAGTCGGTTTTTGCCGAAGGCGGAGAATATGATTCTACCCTGAATGCAAAAGCCATGAACCTGATCAGTGAATTTGTAAGCACCCATACCAACTCAGCCATTACACCATTGGCTATCATCAGGTATAACCAGATAGCAGATGATGTGTTTAAAACAGAAGAACTGTTTAACCTGATGGATACAAGCATTAAAAGATCGGCCATGGGACAGTACATTGGCAAATTGATTGAAGATGGCAAATTAAATGGTGCCGGAACGGTACTGGCCGATTTTTCGCAACCAGATACTTCAGGTATTCCCGTTAAGCTTTCTTCTTTGCGTGGTAAATATGTACTGGTAGATTTTTGGGCAAGCTGGTGTGGCCCATGCCGCCAGGAAAACCCCAACCTGTTAGCCGCTTACAATAAATACAAAAACAAAAATTTTACAGTGCTTGGGGTTTCATTAGACAAGGCAAAAGAGGCCTGGATTGATGCTATTAAAATGGATGGACTTACCTGGACACATATCAGCGACCTGCAGGGCTGGCAAAATTCTGTTGCACAACAGTTTCAAATATTCAGTATTCCGCAGAATTTTTTATTAGATCCCAATGGAAAAGTTGTTGGTAAAAATTTACGTGGACCGGCATTGGATAGGAAACTGGCGAAGGTGCTGAGGTAGATTGAACCTGCTATCTGCTATTCCATAGAGAGATAATAGCGAAGATTATGCTATTATTTTTTGTTACCGGCATTTGTTTTTCATGGCATCATCGTTGTGTCACTCACTTGTACGGCATACCATTTTTCAACTTTTATATTAGCGGTTTAATTTATTTCTTTTTTAATAATTTCAATTTTTGTAAAGCGAAATACACTTGCTTTATCTAAATGTTCCTCTAATTCAACTGTACCTTTCGGATAATCCTTTCGAAGATAGAATTGGCCGGTTACCTTAATGTTTTCTTTATCATATTGAAATGTACTGTCTGGTAATAAAAGAGTGCTATCGGCTGGTTCAATAAAAATGCAATGGTCAGCAAGACTGTTTATATCATATTTAATTCTATCTGCCGGTGTAATCCAATTTGCACATGCACATCCCCAAAGTATATACTCTAATTCCAGCCTCTCAATTTTGGTTTCTAAAATATTTGTAGAATCTGATATAACTTTTCCACGCAGGGGATTTAAGCTTGTTTCATCCGGCTTTACTAATTTATCTTTTTTACTGTTAGTAGAATTATCAGAGCAAGAGATAATAAAAAGCAAAAAGGATAGTGTAACTATTTTCATTTATCGATTCTTAAAACGGCATTCTCTAAAGTTCCCCCTTCAGGGGGCGGAGGGGGTTTTACTTCAACTGCCGCTTATACAACTGCACGGCATTTTCTAATCCCAAATAAACCGCATCGCATATCAATGCATGGCCAATAGAAACTTCCAGTAAGCCAGGTATATTTTCTGCAAAATATTTTAAGTTCTGCAGATCAAGGTCGTGCCCCGCATTAATACCCAGGCCCAGTTCATTGGCTTTTTCAGCTGCCGCAATAAAAGGCTTTATTCCCAATTCCTTATTCCCAATTCCAAATTCCTTCGCAAAAGATTCTGTGTACAATTCAATTCTATCCGCTCCTGTAGCTTTCGCCCCTTCAATCATTTCCACCACTGGGTCAACAAAAATGGAAACCCGTATGCCGGCATTTTTAAAAATAGCGATCATGTCTTTTAAGTAATCCTTATATTCAATCGTATTCCATCCATGATTAGAAGTAAGTTGTCCAAGCGCATCCGGAACCAGTGTTACCTGCGTTGGTTTATTGGCCATCACCAGGTCAACAAACTTTTGTTCGGTGCAGTTGCCTTCAATATTAAATTCGGTGGTCACCACTTTTTCCAGGTCAAAAACATCAGCATAACGGATATGCCGTTCATCGGGCCGGGGATGAACGGTAATGCCATCTGCGCCAAAGCACTCAATATCGGTTGTTGCTTTTACCAGGTCAGGGTTATTGCCACCACGGCTGTTGCGTAGGGTAGCCAGTTTGTTGATGTTAACGGAGAGTTTGGTCATAATTATATTCCTTTACCAAAAATAACAAAAAAACATCGATCAAAATTTGTGTTACTATTAAAAGGTTGGCTACCCTTACCGCTAAACTGTTCAATCATTTCAATCATTTATAAAATAGTATTAACTTACCTGTTAAACCTAACTATCATGCAAAAAATATTAATTGTGGCAGCCTGCATCATGCTGCTTAATGCCTGTAACAATACCAGTGACAAGGCAACAGTAACTGATTTTAAAACCATTGAAGTGAAGTACCCTCAAACCCCAAAAGATACTACCATAAAAGACAACTATTTCGGGACCGTAGTAGCCGATCCGTATCGCTGGCTCGAAAATGATACCAGTGCTGAAACAGTAGCCTGGGTTAAGGCAGAGGATGAAGTAACACAAAATTATCTTTCACAGATACCGTTCAGGGACGCTATTAAAAAGCGGTATGAGAAACTATTTAATTTTGAAAAATATTCAGCGCCTTTCCGCAAGGGAAAATATATGTACTATTATAAAAATTCGGGTTTGCAGAATCAAAATGTATTGTACAGAGAAGCTGATGGTAGTAATACAGCTGAGGAATTCCTGGATCCCAATACTTTTTCAAAAGATGGTACAACATCTTTGGCCGGTATCAATTTTTCGAAGGATGGCAGCATGGCAGCTTACAATATTTCGGAAGGTGGCAGCGACTGGCAAAAGATTGTAGTGATAGATGCGGTTACCAAAAAACAAACAGGAGATACATTGGAATTAAAATTCAGCGGCGCCAGTTGGAAAGGGAATGATGGTTTTTATTACAGCAATTATGAAAGAAAAGGAGGCAATGTTTTGTCTGCTAAAAATGATAATCAGAAATTATACTATCATAAATTAGGCACACCACAAAGTGCCGATAAAATGGTTTATGGCGATGATGCTCATGCAGTACGTTATATGTTTGCATATTTGAGTGAAGATGAAAAATGGCTCATCATCGGCACAGCCAATGAAACTTATGGCAATGCCATGTATGTGCAGGATTTAAGCAAACCTGGCAGCCCCGTAATTCCTGTTGTAGCAGACATGAAGAATAGCAGCAACATTGTAGATGTGGATGATAATTTTTTTTATATCCAGACCGATAAAGATGCACCAACCGGTAAACTGGTGACGGCGCCGGTTACCGATCCAAAACCTGCTAACTGGAAAACAATCGTGGAAGCAAAACCCGAAGTATTGAGTACCTCTGCCGTAGGCGGAAATATTTTTTGTTCTTACCTTAAAGATGCGTTGAACAAAGTGTATCAATATGACAGAACCGGTAAACAGATCCGTGAAGTACAGTTGCCCGGTTTAGGAACAGCCGAAGGGTTTTCGGGTAAGAAGGACGAGAAAGAAACCTATTTTGTTTTTACTTCCTACATTAACCCGGCAACCATTTACAAGATGGACCTGGCCAGCGGAAAAACGGAGGTTTACAAAGAATCGAAAGTGGAATTTAAGCCCGCCGATTTTGAATCGAAACAAGTGTTTTACACTTCAAAAGACGGAACAAAAATACCAATGCTGATCACATATAAAAAAGGATTGGAGCTTAATGGAAAAAATCCATGCCTATTATATGGGTATGGAGGTTTTGGTGTAAGCATAACGCCATATTTCAGTACTTCCAATCTCATCCTGTTGGAGAATGGCGGTATATATGCCGTGCCTAATATCCGCGGTGGCGGCGAGTATGGCGAGGACTGGCACAATGCAGGTATCAAAACAAAAAAGCAAAATGTGTTTGATGATTTTATTGCGGCAGCAAAATACCTGGTTGATAATAAATATACTTCACGTGATATGCTGGCTATTGAAGGGGGCAGCAACGGCGGCTTGCTTATTGGCGCCTGTATTACGCAGCAGCCGGATATGTGTAAGGTCGCTTTTCCTGCCGTGGGTGTAATGGATATGTTGCGTTATAATAAATTTACTGCCGGTGCCGGTTGGGCATACGATTTTGGTACAGCACAGGATAGTAAAGAAATGTTTGAATACCTGTATCATTATTCTCCGTTGCATAATATCAAAGCGGTAGCATATCCTGCAACCATGATTACCACTGCCGATCATGATGACCGCGTTGTTCCTGCACATTCATTTAAATTTGCTGCAACCATGCAGGCAAACCAACAGGGAACAAACCCCGTACTGATACGCATTGAAACCAAAGCAGGCCATGGTGCCGGAAGAAGTACGCAACAGACCATACAGGAGCAGGCCGATAAATGGAGTTTTATGTTTTACAATATGGGCGTGAAGCCAGCTTATTAAATCTTAATAAAAAATAAAAATAAAACAAACCCACTCAATGAGTGGGTTTGTTTTATTTTACAAAATAGTTTTTATTAAAACTACACCATGTGGCGCCAGCTTTGTTGCAAACAAACCAGGGAAAGTGCCCAGGTCTTTTTGCCGCCAGAGGTCTCTTACTTTTTGTTTATCGGCGAGCCCCAATTTATTCCAGTAAAACCTTACCACATTATCTTTACCGGATAAATTAAAAATGCCAATTGCCCTGGAACCATCTTCCATTTCTTTTACCCAAACCTGGTAATCATCTGCTTTTAAAATTTGCTGTGCCTGTTTACCAAGCGGATCCTGGTCAACAGCGATCACTTCATCATTCGTTAATAAATTCAAAGTAAAATCATCCAGCTTACTCAAATCACAGCCTATTAATAACGGTGCACTTAAAAGGCACCACAAACTAACATGCGTATATTGTTCATCGGGTGTTAACCTGGTAGGATGCAAATTATCGCCCCAGCCAACCTGGCCAACGATCATCATATCCGGATCATTCCACCGGCCCGGGGCTGCATAAGCATACTGCGTGGTTTGCCTGAAACCTATGCTGTTCAGGCTTTCCCAGGTATCTTCAATATCACCGGTTGTACGCCAGCAATTACCATTTACACTGGCTCCCCATTTCCACACATCCTTCATTCCATATTGACAAAGGCTGTAAACAATATCACGGTTTTGTTTTTGTAATGCCTTCTGCATGGTTATGTATGGTTTTTTATAAGCCGCAAGACTGGTATCTTTTTCCAATTCATAAACAGTTTGATAACTGCACCAGTCATATTTTAAATAATCAATTCCCCAGTTGGCATATGATCTTGCATCCTGTGCTTCATGTTTATAAGATCCTAAAAAATCACCGCAGGTTGTTGTGCCAGGAGAGGAGTAGATACCAAATTTTAAACCTTTGTTGTGCAACCAGTCACCGGTTTTTTTAAGGTCAGGAAATTTATCGTTAGCAATAATTTCTCCTTTTGCATTCCTGGCTGCGGCTTCCCAGCCATCATCAATATTCATGTATGTCCAGCCATGGTCTGTTAATCCTTTATCGATCATGGCCTGTGCCGATGATTTTAGCCTTTCATCATTTACACTTAAACCCCAACAGTTCCAACTGTTCCAGCCCATGGGTGGCGTTAGTGATAACAAGTCGCCACATTTTACAACAAAACTCCGCTTTGTTATTCCTTCCATATTTTTTACAACGAAGGTCATTTTATATTCGCCCCTTGTTTTAATAGTACCGGTTATGATGCCGTTAGCTTTATTCAATTGCAGACCTGCAGGTAAATTTTCAACACTATACTGCAGCGGCTTTTTTCCTGTTGCCGGAATTTTAAACAGGAAGGGTGATCCCGGCCTTACGCCAAATATTTTTGCACCGTTTATTTTTGGAAATGCAGTAACTGCCGGTGTTAAGATATACGGAATGATCTCGGTAAGCTGAACGGTCTTGTGCGAATTGCTTTCTTCAAATTCGTAGTAAATATTATCTCTGCCGCTCAGGTTGATATCTATGGGGATGTTCATTTTTTTATAGGGCAACAATTCAACTGAGATGGTATGTTTTTCTATCTTTTCATTCTCAACATCAATGATGCTGTAGTTTAAGATGCCGGTTATTTTTTGATCGGAATTATTGTCAATGGAAATTTCTTTTTTTGCTTTGTTGGGAGAAATGAATTGAACTGATGAGCTGTTATTTATGCTAACCGCATCTACCAGGTCGATCATATTAATGTAGGGTACTGCGCTAAACATACCACCGGCGCCACCTCCGTCATACACCCGCACTGAAAGCACACTTTCTCCGCCCCAGTTAAGGAATGGACTGTTTGCTGCAATATGATATTCCTGCTTTTTGCTCCAGGTTGTTTTATAGCCTCCCGGGTCTTCCGGAAAGGAGCCGGACTTACCGATCTTAGTACCATTAAAATAAACTTCACATGCATCATCAACCTTAGCTAAAAATATCCGGAGAGAATCTTTCCATAAAGAATTCGCTTTTATGGATGGTTCCAAAACAACATGAAAACGATACCAGGCATAACCATCATATTTAGCATAGCCCTGTGATTCCCAGATTAAATCTGCTTTTATTTCTCCCCAGTTGTGGTCATCCGTAACAGGGTAGCTCCAGGTAATATCATCACCGGTTTTAAATTTAGCAACGGGCATGTCAATTTTTTGCGACATGGATACCTGTACTAACAGCAGGCTGATGGCAAGCAGTATAAATTTCATATGATGGAGATTATTTACGAGGTGTTTAATAGTAATATACAATTATCAAAATGAATTGCTGCATGCTTTTGCTATGGGCAGTTTAGTTATCAGGCTCCCTTCCAAACCATATTACGGCATAGCTGCCGGCAATGCCAATACCGATTGCATTCCACTTGTTTTTCCACATGCCTTTATTCAGAATAACGGCATTATGCTCTTTACTCAGTATCCAGCTTTCTAAAGCATTTTCGGCATTTGCTAAATATTCCGGATCTTCTTCAAATGCAATTTCAAAACCATATCCTTTATAAGTTGTAAGCTCCTGTGGCTTCGACCACATTAATTTTGCCTGTGCATGATCTTTTGTGTAACAGACCGGTTTCCATTTTCCTTTGTTTGACCAGCTATGAATATTACATTTTGGATCAGGTATATAATTTTCGTCTAGATCTTTGGCGTGGGTCTGTGCCACCACAGTTAAAGACTTTGATACCGGAATAGTTGCTAACCCTTTTTCTTTCCTGTATTTCATTACTAAATTATACAATTCCGATTCATCAGCCGATAACGCCTGGGCAAGTGCGTTAACCTGGATATTTATTAAAATTAAAAAAATCAAAAGTTGTTTAATTAGTCTTGAATGGTTCATGTACTTTTTCAATTGGTCTTGTAAGCTGTCTGCTTAACGAAACAAAATTTACAGTTTAGTGATTTTTTAATCTTTCATAACCGGCAACTCAATATAAGTTGCATATTGTTTATTGCAATAGATCGTCTGCGTTGCTTTAATAAAATCGGATTCGGTTGCCTCAAAAATATTGAGTACATATTTTTGCGGGTTACGGTCAATCACCGGGAACCAGGTGCTTTGTACCTGTATCATGATATGATGCCCTTTTTTGAAAGTATGGTTAATGTCGTGAAGGTCTATTACAAACTCTTCAGGCTTACCCGGAGTTAACGGGCCCGGATTTGAAAAACTTTTTCTGAATCGTCCTCGAAAAACCTCCATAGCCACCGGTAATTGGTAGCCGCTCATCGCTAAACTGGCCGAATCAATATCAGGATATACATCGATCAGCTTCACGATCCAATCAGCATCAGTACCGCTGGTACTGGCAAAAAGATGTGCCGTGATCTTTCCGGTTACGGTAAGTTCCTCCGTTAATTTATCCATGGAAAAACTGATCACATCAGGCCTTGAATACACAAAACGCTGATCTTCCACCTGCCAGGGTTTCCACCTGCTACCCGGGCCATAGGTAGCTTCAATGGGCAGTGTACGGTAAGGAACGGGTTTTGCAGGATCGCTGGTATAAGATACAGAACCTGTTGCGACAGTTGGTTTATTAAATGATGCGGTATTACCAGGCGCTGCATATAGTTTACGGATAAGCGCTTCTTTTGGTGGCCAGGTATGATAGGTTTTCCATTGATTTGATCCTGTTTGAAAACAATAAGCTTCTTCAAAGTTTCCGTTACCAATTCCTTTTAGCCAATAGTCGAACCACCTTTTTTGCAATGCCTGGAACCAGTAAGATGTTGCACTCCCAAAGGAGATCCTTCCCAAACTATCTCCTCTGCCTCTTGCCCATTGTCCATGATTCCATGGCCCAAGAACGAGGTGATTATAATTATCCTTGTCTTTCTTTTCCATGTGTTGATACATCAGTTGCGGGCCATTCAGATCTTCCTGGTCGTAATAACCGCCTACATGCAGTTGTGGAATTTGTGCAGAAGCAACATAATTCAATGGTGAATTCTTTTGCCAGAATGCATCATAATTGGGATGTTGCACAAAATTATTCCAGGTAGGAATTTTATTATGAAAATATGTTGCGTTTACATTTTTCAATGGCCCCAGGTTCAAATACCAGTCATACAGATCAAATTGCGGAAAGGGAAAATCGCTGTCTGTTGTTTTATCAAACTCTACTTCATAGGTATATTCCATACCATAACTCAAACGAAAAGCACCATTGTGATGGAAATCATCGCCCAGGAAAAGATCACTCATACAGGCCTGTTCTGAAGATGTTTTCAGTGCCGGGTGCGGATCAACAGCTCCAACGAGCGCCAGCCAGCCACCATAGGAAATACCAAAGAGACCTGCTTTGCCATTATTCCCTTTTAAGTTTTTCATCAGCCAATCTACCGTATCCCAGGTGTCGGTACTTTCATCAATGGCTCCTTTTTGAGTTGCATGAATAAGTGGCTGATG
>JBBRQF010000032.1:0-50591 GCA_038226715.1 Chitinophagales bacterium | reverse complement strand
TTTTCTTTTGTGTTTATTTGCCTGGGTGTACAAGGCTCTGCCTACAAAATAGTCTACCACGGTTGATAGCCATAATAATAAAATAAAAGGAGGATTCCATGCTGCGTAAAATACATAACTGGCTAACAGCAGGTTTATCTTTTTTACTTTCCATGAAAAAGGAAGATTATGCAAAATGAGCATAATAATAAAAAAGGCAATAAAGGTATAAGAGTTGAATACCATGGTTATAAGTTAAGGCTGATGATATTTTTTAAAGTTGTACCTGTTTTTGAAACTTCCATCCTTTTTCGTTTTGCAGTATCCTGATGAAGTTATTGGTAAAAATAATTGCATCCGGCTGGCTTAAATGTGAAAACTCGGGACATACGAAATGATCTATAGCCGGGTAATCAGCAAAATGAATTCCGGGACTTCCGGTTATAGCAAGTAACCTGTCCCAATATTTTTCCCTGGGGAAGCCCATTTTTTCACCCGTTAAAAAAGGGCCACTGGAAGGTGTGCGTAAGAAAAGAACATCTCCCCCCCTTGCCTTAATCTTATCAACACAGCTTTTTACCGTAGCAAAAATACTATCCAGTTTCCCTCCAGATGCCGGGGGTTCCGTACTCATTTTTCTAAAGAAAGCCCATACCCCTTTTACCTGGTTTTGTTGATTGGTATCAGCCAGGAATCTCTCGGTCATATATTCCTGCCGGTTAAATTTTACCCTGCCAAAATCCGGCGGAAAAAGAGGCATTTCAAAAACTCCCTCACGATTGGGAATCTGCAGATCCAATAGTTTTGCATTTAGCGAAAGTCTATCCTTATCAAGGAATACCAATTGCGATTCCAGTAAATGATCGATAACAAAACTCGCTCTTTGTGCCGGTGTAATGTCTTTATAGTATTTGAGATTCCTTTGGGGAAGAAAGAGATTACCAGGTGAATTTGAAAAGAATAGTATCTCAGTAACGTCAACGATGAGCCTGCCTTTAAAATCGGTATCATCAGCCAGGTTTTCCAATACCGGCATCGGGTTACTGCCAACACAGGCCAGTTGTATCACGTGGTTACCTGTAGCATTTTCCCAGGTAGGAATATCAACGTCGAATTTGATACGGGAAGACCCGATCAGGACTGTTGCTTTATCAGACGGTTCATATACCATCCGTCTTTTATCCGACCATAAAGCGGGATCATCATCAAAAGAAGTATCAAAACCTTTACTTCTTACATAAAATTCCCAGGTAATCACAGACAATAGAACCAATACCGCTGTTAATAGAGCAGCTTTAAAAAAAGGGCTGGTACTCATTTGTAATAAATTTGTGTAAAAAAATGGCTTAACGAGAATTGGATAGAAAGCGATGTTAGTTTGATACTGTCAGATCTTCCTGTTTTATAAGAACAGTAAAAATCGTTCAGGCGGTTAAAGATATATTGTAGAATTTATAAATCATAATTATTCGCAAAAAAAACTGGGGAAGAAGACTTATCCCAAATAGTTAATAAGCAGTTTTATATTCAAAACTATTTAATGCGTAGCTCCGGTAATGTCTAATGAGCCAACCCGTTAGATAAGCACTATGACAAATGAAAAAATACTTTTTTTGACAGTCAACTATATTTTCTTTTCTCAAAAATCAATTTCTAACTGAAATTAATTAGGTTTAATTATGAAACAATACAAAGCATTTTTATTCGACCTCAACGGAACTATGATCGATGATATGGAGTACCACATAGTAGCATGGCATGGCATTTTGAACAAGCTCGGCGCAGGTATTTCGCTGGCGCAGATGAAGGAAGCATGTTACGGAAAAAATACTGAGCTGCTCGAAAGGATGTTTCCCAACAGGTTTACCGATGAAGAAAAAAATGCCATGAGTTACGAAAAGGAAAAGCAATACCAACAGGCATTTGGCCCAAAACTAAAACTGATAAACGGCCTGCACGATTTCCTGTATAAGGCCCATGCAGCAGGCATTAAAATGGCCATCGGTTCTGCAGCTATCATGTTCAATATCGATTTTGTAAATGGGAAATCCCTTATCATGTAATCTTTTAAAATGTTCTATATGGCCTGTCTCTGCCGAAAGGGAAACTAGGCCTGTTACGGAGTTTGAAAAAATTACGCTCCAGACAGAACTCATCATGAGAGATTCTTCTGCAAAAAAAACTGTACAAAAAAATAATCCTGCAAAAAAAAACTGTGAAGCAATAGTTACGCTGGTTTATTTGATCCCCCGGTAAACTATAATTTGCTTTTCTTAATCATAGCCCATCATTCAATCATTTACATCAAAGCCAGGATTTTATACACTGTTTTAGATGTAAACATTTCGCCCGGCAGCAATAAAGTTGAAGGAAAAGCTGGCTGGTTTGGTGAGTCAGGAAAATGCTGGGTCTCCAGGCAAAGCGCCGAATGCATACCAATTGGTTTCCCATCCCGGTTTATTAAACTGCCATTCAATAAATTTCCCGTGTACACCTGAATGCCTGGCTCGGTGGTATATACCTGCAACTGCAGCTTATTTTCCGGATCAGATAAAATGGCTGCCAGAACGAGTTCATGATCGCCGTAATTTAAAACATAGTTATGATCATACCCATTATCGGTATCGGTAAAATCATGCGTTATTCTTTTGGGAATATTAAAATCAAAAGCAGTTTTTTCAACAGCAGTTAATTCGCCGGTTGGTATCTGGCTATCATCAACAGCAGTAAAAAAGGCAGCGTTGATCTGTAGTGAATGATCCAGGATATTTTTATTTACATCGCCTGTTAAATTAAAGTAACAATGATTGGTTAGGTTTATAACCGTTGCAGCATCTGTTTCTGCAACATAGTTAATCAGCAGCTCATCTTCATCTGTAAAACTGTATTCAACTTTTACATCCAGGTTTCCCGGATATCCTTCTTCCCCATCTTTACTTAAATAATGTAGTGCCAATACCGGTATGGGGGCATCAATTATTGCAGCTTCCCAAATCACTTTATCAAAGCCACAGGCACCGCCGTGTAAATGATTGCCGCCATTATTTGTAGTTAGCTGAAATTCATTTTCCCCGATTTTAAATTTTCCATTTGCCAAACGGTTGGCATAACGGCCTACTGTGCAACCCATGTACACCTCATTTTTACAATAGGCATCCAGGTTGTTAAAACCGGTTACAATATCCTTTACAACATTTTCCCTGTCGAGTACCTGCCAGGAAATTACAGTGGCCCCATAATTTATTATGGAAACATTGTTGCCTTTTGTATTGGTAAGTGTAAACCTGTAAACGGTCTTTTCATCCAGTTGCCCAAACAAAGATTTTGTAATGCCCATGTTCTGTAATTTTTAAACTATACTTAATTGTAAATATCGTATTAAGAATCAATGGTTGCTCCGCTTTGTTACCATGAATATGGATAATGATACCATTGCCCGTTGCCCACTTACAGCAAGCTTATAACTTTCTGCATACTTAAAGCTGAAAGACAAGCTTTCAATTGTACACTATATAATTAAAGAAGCTCCTTTGCAGGAGCTTCTTTGGCATGCTTTAATAATGAACTATACTGTTACCAGAATTTTACATACAATAGTGTAAGTATTAATAAGGTAACGACTATCATCGTAATGATGGATGGTTTTAGTTTAAACATGGTGCTGTCAACTTCAAAAGCTTTTGGATTTACTTTTGGACCACCTAAACTAATGGCCACCATGGTTGCAACAGTAATAAAGAAAGACCAGCCCATGTTGATGAGGAATGGAATTTCTACAAAGGTCTGCACTTTACCGCCAACCATTTTCTGGTATTCAAATGCGCTGTACATCCAGGTTTCTTTACCAAAAATTTCAACAGCATAATTATTAAAGAAGATGGCCAATGCAAAACCAAGTATCAATCCAACCAATGCAGCAGTACCCGTTGTTCTTTTCCAAAACATACCAAGGATGAACATGGCGAAAACGCCGGGACTGATAAAGCCGGTATATTTTTGAATGAATGTAAATCCGCCTTCACCACCAATTCCCAACAAATCTTTCCAGGTGAATAAAACGGCGATGATCATGGAAACCAATACCGTCATCCTGCCTGTCCATACCATTTTCTTTTCATCAGAATCTTTATTGATGTATTTTTTATAAATATCTAAAGTGAAAATGGTAGAGATACTGTTTGCTTTTCCCGCAAGCGATGCTACAATAGCAGCAGTTAAAGCCGCAACAGCAAGGCCTTTCAATCCCGATGGCAGGAATGCAAGGATCGCTGAATAAGCACCATCCTTTCCGCCTTCAAAACCAGGCAACTGGTGATTTTTATATAATACATATGCAGCAATACCGGGCAACATCACAATCACCGGCATGAACAGTTTCATAAATCCTGCAAATAAAATTCCTTTACGGGCTGTCTGCAGATCAGCACCCAGCGCTCTTTGTGTGATATATTGATTACATCCCCAATAGTTCAGATTCACAATCCACTGTCCTGCAAAATACATGGCGATACCAGGCAACACCACGTATTTCTGTATGTCTAAATTCACAGGCATATCAATGGTTGCGGTTGATACTGCCGGCTTGGGAAGTATCATGTGAAAATGTTCAGGCGCCTGTCCGAGTAAAGTTTTAAAGCCTGCTATGGCACTTCCGTCGGCTACACCATTGATGCGCTGGTCAACAATCTGCAAGGCTAAATAAACAGTAGCGAAACCGCCAATGATGAGCACAGCAACCTGTATCACATCTGTATAACCGATCACTTTCATACCGCCGAGTGTGATCACTAATGCCATGGCCATCAACGCAATCATTACCAAATGCAAATGCTGGCCTCCCAATAATTCATTGATGGCTACAGAACCCAGATATAATATTGAAGTGAAGTTTACAAAAATGTAGAGGAATAACCAGAAGATCGCCATGATCAATGCTACCGTTTCATTATACCGTGTTTTTAAGAACTGCGGCATGGTATATATCTTATTCTTCAGGTAGATAGGAATGAACCAAACTGCAATGATGATCAATGCCACAGCGGCTACCCACTCGTAGGCAGCAACGGAGATACCAACAAAGAATCCTTCTCCGCTCATACCGATAAACTGCTCTGCAGAAATATTGGAAGCAATAAGCGATGCCCCAATGGCCCACCAGGTTAAAGAACCTTCGGCCAGGAAATAATCATGCGAAGCAGTAATACCTGCACTCTTTTTACGCCGGTAAACCCAATAGCCATAGCTTGCTACCAGGACAAAATAAATCAAAAATACTACATAGTCTTTGGTTCCTAAACTGTTCATATAGCAATTGTTTTTTTGGTTTTGAATATTAAATATAATGATTGATCAGGTTTTCTATGTATTTGCAGAATAGTTTTAAAGAATTTATTGAACCTTTTTGGTTACAGGGAAACCCCATTGATGCAGCATAACAGAGATCATGATTGTTGGCAACATCGCCACTCTCCCGCCAAACCGTGAACACATAATTATACATCTTCCGTCTACACAGGTCTACCAGCAGGGATTTCGCTGCTTTTTCACCATCAATCAAATTACTTTGTATCAATGCCTGCGTACATGAGGCTTTTAAAGAAAAAAAGTTAGTTGTTCTTTATCCGAAGAAAATAATGGTGTCTGTACAAATTATGGAGAAAGATACCGGCCTGTGGAAATTTATATATAAGATCCAAAGGAAAGAACTTAAAGACTTTGACCGGCTTACTAAAGTTTGCTTACTGTTTATTTTTTAGGCCCATATGTGGTAACAGCATATTATCTGCAGATATTTATTTTGTATCCGTTGCCGGCGGCGGCATTTCAACCGGCGGTATTTCAACAGGCGCATCAGCAGGCAAAATTCCCGGGCTCTCTTCCGGCGCCTCAGGTACATCCGGATCAACTGGTTCAATAATTTCGGGCAGTTTACCCGGGATTGGAAATTCCAATGGCGCGTCCGGCATTTTTCTCTTTGGCATCATACAAAATAAATTTTGGATCAGTCTTTTTTATTTCCCTCTTTTTTAAATACCTTTTTCAGTTTTTCGCCTGCCATATTCACCAGTTTTTTTGTCAATAGATTAACGCTGAAATTAACAGCGTTCTTTAAAAAAGCTGAGGTATGTTCATTTGATTCTGCCTTATTTTTAAAAATGCTGCCAATAGTATCCATGGCAATATTTACCGGCCGCAGATCTTCACGGAGCTCTTTCCAATCATTGCTTATCTTAAGCTCAAGGTACTGGCTACGCAGTTTCAGTTGCTTTCTATCATCCTTTAACTGGTTGATGTTTTTAATCTTCTTCATCTTCGTTGCTGAATAGTTGTTTGATCAATGCATTTATAACAGGTTGCCGGATAATGCTTTCCCTTGCTGTCCAGAGCACGATCCCGATCAGCAGGTATAAACCCGAAACGATCAGGAAACCGGCCCATATTTTTCCGGTCCATTCTCCTAAAGCAAATGCCAGTGCTATCCCTGCAAAAATTACTGCAAATAAAAAAACTGTTGTTATCAATATCCCTGCCAATAAATTTGCAAGAACGGAAGACAGTTTCTCTGCAACATCTAGTTTTACCAATTCGATCCGGGTATCTGCATAGTCTTTTATCGTTTCAGTGAGTTCCTCAATTTTAGCAAATGCTTTTTCCATTTTAATGAATTTATTATCTGTTGCTGGTAACAGTAAAACATGACAGTTAAGTAAATTTTTCCACTTTTTCTTTTACCGTCTTTGCCAGGTTTTCCTTCAGGTCATTTAATTTTTCTTTCCCTTTGTCAAATATTTCTTTCAGGTCATCCGACATTTGTTTCCCTTTTTTCTTTAGTTTCTTTCTTGTTTTAGCTCCTCTATCCGGGGCAAACAACACGCCCAGTATGGCACCGGCTGCCAATCCTGCTGCAATCCCCACTATTATTTTGCTTTTATTGTTCATGATCGAAAATTTTATAGCTAAAGATAACAATTATGTTGCGCTAAATAAATGACAGCCTTCATTTTTGTCATGATCCCCCTCAGCGCCGTACAGTTCATTTGCAATGATCATTAACTGTTACACAAGGGGTATCACATGTGAATTGCCAATACCGGTATATGACTATGCAGTATCAGTTCTTTGGTATGACTTTTATGCATCAACCTGTCGAGCAGGTTATGGTACCTAGGTAATACGATCAGCAGGTCAATATTAATTGAGCCTGCAAAATTCATAACAGCTTCATCGGTTTTCTGCTCATCTTTTATAAAATGATAAACCGGCTTTACAGGCTTTAAATGCTCCTCAAGCACTGTTGATTCAAAAACAACATCGGGATTAAATTTGACAGAACTGCCGGTATTAACGATATCGAGTGTTGCCTTAAAATCAGTAACAAATTGTTTTATCATAATAATCTGCGTAGTACCCGGCAGTTCTTCCAGATCGCAGGCCAGTGCTACCTTTTTTACAGCAAAATTTGTGCCCGACGGTACGGTAATTACCGGCCAGGTCAGCGTTTTCATGGCATGAACAGCATGCGAGCCAAACAGTAGGTGCTCGGCAGCCGTTTTACCCTGGCTACCCATCACTACTATATAGGGTTTTATCCTTTCACAAACCTGTTTCAACTCACTAAAGAATATGCCCATGCCTACTTCTCCTTCTACGGATATTTTGCCATTTGTCTCTTGCTTTACTTCTTCCTTTAGGGCATTCATTTGTTTTTCCATATTCCGCATTTCGTCCTCAAGGCCTACCAGCAAAGGCATTTCGCTGTAACTGAGTGGCAACGGTGCAACATACAACAGTACAATACCGGCATCTGTCAATAAAGCCATATCTACAGCATAGGTAACCGCATTAAGGGCTGCCTGTGAAAAATCTGTTGTTACAAGTATAATCTTCATAAAAAATTAATTTATAAAATGGTTTAAAATTCTGTCATCTTTATGGAGCAGGTTTTTCATTTACCAAAATTATTTTTTATCCCTACACTAAATGCTGACAAATATCATTCCCGGAATTGAGCATTATCATGCAATGTGGCAATGCACAGGCCCTCCGGGTATCAATTTCAGACCATTATCATTAGTTTTCCCTGATCCTTTTTAAAGAAAATACCGGCTGCCTGTTACATCATTCAAAGCGGCCACCTTGAACAGTCAGCCTGTCGCTTTGCGGATATTCAAAAAATAATGGAATGCAAGTTTTCCGTAGGGATTTTACCAGCTGATTACCTGGCCAAAACGAAGAACATGATAATGCTGCTTTCATCTTTCGGCAGGTTGGGTTTTCACTATTTTACAACCTCTTTTTTATTATGTAACATTTCAGTTCAGCATACGAACTGAGGCGAAGAATACTACTTATTTCAAATAAAGTATGCGCATTTACCCTTTACAACGATAAAAAGTTATTTCAGTTGCTTTATAAACAGGTTTAAATGTATAAATTGATTTAATATCTACAGTCTTTGAAGACAAAGCGTACAGGCACGATAATATTTTTCCATTAAAATACAACAGCAGGCATCGTTTGCTTTTTATAAATTTCCATGAATATTTACCATCATTATGTGAAATCATGCCTGCTGCAGTATACGATTCTCCTAAATCTAACTTTTCCCTATTCGAAAATTCAAATCTGATATAGTTATCATTGTTGAAATATGAAGCTAGGTTTGGTATATTTTCCCATGCCGTTTTAATACTTTCCGAAGTCCTTACTATCCTTATTGTATCAGATTTGTAAAACGTACTATCGAAATTTGACGTTGCCCACTGCTTATTCTTAAAGTCTTTGGCCGAGAAATTTGTTTGACTTTTTGAATACAAACACAAGAATAACAAAAACAGGATCAAGGCCAGATTGGTTAAAAATTTATTGTATGCCATTATTTAAATTTTAAAAAAACTGTTTATTCAGTTACCAGCATTACGTGAAATTAAAGGGATGGGAGGAATTAAAAAAACGGGTAGTCCACCAGTTAGAAAATCCCTTTATCAAACGAAATTGTCAGCCTGAGCTTGTCGAAGGCGGATTTCGAAAAATATACCCGGTTTCGACAAGCTCAACCTGACAACTTTTCAAATAAAATTATTAACTATAAAAAAGAGAATTAAAGAAGGTTAATGAATTATTTTCTTCCTGATCATAATTTCCCCAGCCACACCGCTATATATTCAAACACCTGTTGCTTTTCTTCTTCATTATGAATTTCGTGGTAAAGGCCATCCCAGAGTTTTAGCTCAATCATTTGAGGATTGTTTTGTGCAAAGGCTGTTGTTCCCAGGTATGAAGTAATTCTATCGGCCAGGCCGTGCATGGCTAAAGTTTTGGTCTTTAATTCTCCGGCGTGTTCAATCGCATACAAACCTGCCGCATGTACATTTATAAAAAATGAAGCGCTGATCTTATCGTGTACTAAAGGATCACTTTTATAAGCATCTATTACTGATTGCGATCGGGATAAAGCAGCTAATTCCAGTCCGGTTGGTAAGGTTAAAGCAGGTAAAATTTTTGCCATTATTTTAGATAACGCAACTTTCCATCCCGGCGGATCAAAAGCCAGTTTAAAATAAGGGGCTGTAATGATAAGCCCCTTCAATGCCGGCTGCCTTCTTAACACATAGTTAGCAGCAATATTTCCACCCAGGCTATGCCCGTACATAATAAGCGGTAAGCCTTTAAACAATTCACCTGCCTTTTTTAGCAGCAGCCCGGTATCATCCATCAGTTGCTCATAAGCAGAAATATGTCCCGACTTGCCCTGCGAAGTTCCATGCCCCCGATAATCCATACCAGCAACTGCATATTGTATAGACAGGAAGAAATCAACAACATGTTTATACCTGCCGAAATGTTCTCCCATTCCATGAATTAAAACAATGACGCCTTTAATTTCGCCCTGCGGCGTAAAAAAGGCTCCGTTTAGTTGCAGCCCATCAGATGTGGTTAGTGTGAATGTATTTGACAATGATTGTATTATTTTATTACAAAGTAAGTTATAACCGGCTAAGTTTATTACTAAGATACATGGTATCAAAATAACAGCAGCAAACAAAAAAATCCATTCCCTATAGCTATTATTACCGCCCAAAAACCGGTTTCACATACCCAAACAGCCCTTTTGCATAATGTTTTTTTTCACCCTACCCACTGCTCATAAGTTTGCACTCATAAATTATAACCAATAAAAACAAACAATTATGAGACAGTTATTTTTAATCTTATTAACCGGCCTGTTTGCTGCCAATACCAATGCACAGGTAAGCGGTAACATCAAAGACGCACAGGCTATTGCTTTAAAAGGGGCTACCATCAGCCTGTTGGCTGCTAAAGACTCATCCGTAATAAAACTGGCCGCTACCAAAGAGAATGGCAGTTACAATTTTTCAAACATTACCGCAGGTAAATATTTAATTAAAGCCAGCAGTGTTGAATACAAGGCTGCTTTTTCAGCAACATTTGAAGTTAATGGAAGCGCAGTTATTATTCCCGATCTGCAACTGGCAAAAACAGCAGCCAGTTTAAAAGGCGTTACCGTAACTGCACAAAAACCTTTGCTGGAAGTGAAAGCCGATAAAATGATCGTAAATGTAGAAGGCACCATCAATGCCGTAGGAAGCGATGCATTGGAATTGCTGCGCAAATCGCCGGGTATACTGGTAGATAAAGATGATAACCTGAGCCTGAGTGGCAAGAATGGTGTGCAGGTATATATAGATGGAAGGCCATCACCACTGAGTGGCACTGACCTGGCTAACTATCTCAGGTCACTAAACTCATCGCAGGTAGAAGCTATCGAGATCATCAGCAACCCCTCTGCCAAATATGAGGCAGCCGGTAATGCGGGTATCATCAATATACGCCTTAAGAAAAATAAATCATTTGGTACAAACGGTTCGGTAAATGCCGGATGGAATATTGGCACTTATGCCAAATACAACACGGGTATCAACCTTAACTACCGTAATAAAAAAATAAACCTGTTTGGCAACTACAGTTACAACAGGGGTAAAAACGAAAACAATATCGGCATTTACCGCACGGTGGCCGATAGCCTCTTTGATCAAACCGGTAAAATTATTATGAATAACAAAAGTCATAATTTTAAAGCAGGCCTCGATTATTTTATTGATAAGAAAAATACGATTGGTGTAATTGTAAATGGCAACTTTAGTGATCCAACAATAACAAACAAAAGCACTACGCCTATATCTTATATGCCTACAGGCAAAGTGGACAGGATACTGGTAGCCGATAATTCGAGTTTTAAAAGATCGAACAATATCAATTTTAATGTAAACTACAGTTATACCAACGCCGGCAAAAGCCTTGTTGTAAATGCCGATCATGGCACCTATGATATTAACAGCAACCAGTTTCAGCCCAACTATTATTATGATGCCAGCGGCAAAAACCTGGTGAGCAGCGTGGTTTACCGGATGATCGCACCAACAACCATCAATATTAATTCGATAAAGGCAGATTGGGAGCAGCCATTTAAAAAAGGTACGCTTGGCTTTGGCGGAAAATTCGCCAACGTAAAAACTGATAATGATTTTAAACAGTACAATGTGAACAGCAGTACAGAAAATTTAGATAAAGACCGCAGCAATATGTTCACTTACAAAGAAAACATCAGTGCAGGCTATGTGAACTACAGCCGTGCTTTAAAAAGAATTACGTTGCAGGTAGGTGTAAGAGTTGAGCATACCGGTGCAGAAGGTATATCAAGCGGACAAAAAAATGTTGCAGGTAATTACAATCCCTACAGCGAAACCTTTAAACGCAGCTATACCGATTTCTTTCCCAGCGCATCCATCAGCTTTACTAAAAAACCAACCAACCAGTTCAGTATTAATTACAGCCGCAGGATTGACAGGCCTAATTACCAGGATCTGAACCCATTTGAATTTAAACTGGATGAATATACTTTTCAAAAAGGCAATATAAACCTGCGCCCGCAATACACAAACAGCATTGGCATAACTAATACCTATAAATACAAATTAACAACCACGTTAAATTACAGTCATGTTAAAGACCTGTTTACCCAGGTATTTGATACGGCAGAAACATCAAAAGCATTTATCTCTAAAAAGAATTTAGCTACGCAGGATATTGTGAGTTTAAACATCAGCTATCCTTTTCGCTACAAAGCATACAGCATGTTTGCCAATGTAAATAGTTTTTACAGCAGCTATAATGCCGACTATGGTGCAGGCCGCAAAATAAATATTAATGCTGTTGGCATGAGTGTGTATATGCAGAACAGTATCAAATTCGCGAAAACATTTAACGCAGAATTAACTGCTTTTTACAATGCACCAACTGTGTACCAGGGAACCATTAAAGCCAATGCCCTGTGGAGTATTGATGCCGGTTTACAAAAACAGGTATTGAAAGGCAAGGCCACAATTAAAACTTCGGTAAGCGATATTTTTAAAACGCTTCAGTTTACCGGAACCAGTGAGTTTGCCGGTCAGCGTTCAATTATACATGCAAACTGGGAAAGCAGGCAGTTTAAAGTAAATTTTGTTTATCGCTTTGGCAGCAACCTGGTAAAGGGGGCAAGACAAAGAGGCAACAGTGCCGATGATGAAATGAAAAGAACACAGGGCGGCGGCGGCGTGGCACCGGGTTTGTAATTGGAGATCGAAATAAAATAGTGATGAAAATTAAGTTTGTGCGTTTGTGTAAAGCTTATAACAAACGCACAACTTTTTAAATTAGTAATTCATTATTCATAACTTAGTACTATGTGGTTAAAAAAAAGATATTCATTATCAACTGTTTTTTTAGTGGTACTGGGGCTGGATGGTTGCCTTTTTGTTATGAGCCTGGTTTTATTAAAACTGGTGGGTGTTCCTGGCACAGGTAACACAGCTGACAAACTTCTTTCTCTATCTTATCTTCTAAAACAATTGGTGGACCTTGTTTTTCAAACACTATTTTTTTTTATTTCATTAAACTATTACAATAAATTAATAGTAGAAAAGCGCAATACAACCCACTACCTGCTTGCTTCTGTTATCTTTTTTGTACTAACGTTGGTATTCTTCATTGGCAGGCATGCTATCTTTCCCGAAATTGCCACCAGCGAGATAGTAAGCAGCAACCGCAACGCTATTTTCCTTTTTTCTTTCAGCGTGTCGGCATTTTTCCTTACCGGGCTTTCGCTGTTGCTGGCTTATTTAAACAACCTGCGTGATGAAAAAAAACAACGCAAAGTTTTAGAAGCACAAAAAATGCAATTAGAAGTGGATAAATCGCAGGCTAATTTTAAATTTTTAAAGTCGCAGATAAACCCGCATTTTTTACACAATACACTCAACTTTTTATACGCCAAATCATTGCCTTATTCGGCCGAATTATCAGAAGGCATTTTAACCCTGTCGGATATTATGCGCTATGCACTGAATGAATCTGTAGACAGTGATGATAAAGCACCGTTAAAAGATGAGATAGAACATGTGCGGAATGTGATCAAGATAAACCAGCTGCGGTTCAGCAATAACCTGAACGTGCAGTTTGAAGTGAATGGTGTGGTTAATGGTGCACTTATCATTCCCTTTGTATTGATCACTATTGTAGAGAATGCATTTAAACACGGTGACCTGCAAAAACCCGAATTCCCCATTGATGTGAAATTAAATATTGAACATAACCGCCTTTTCTTTTATTGCCGCAATAAAAAGAAATCGGGGCCTAAGGAAATTTCTACCGGGTTAGGATTGGATAATATCCGCAACCGCCTCGACTTTGCATATGGAACCAATTACAGGTTGCTGATAAAAGATGAAGCAGATTTTTACACCACCGAATTAACCATTGATAAATTATGATCAGGTGTTTAGTAGTAGATGATGAACAGCATGCGATCGATATCATCGCACATTATATAAGCCAAACTTCGTACCTGGAGCTGGTAAGCAGTACCACAAACCCTGTGGAAGCATTGCAAACAGTAATTACACAACAGATTGAACTGGTTTTTTTAGATGTGCAGATGCCTGAATTATCAGGCATTGATTTTGTAAAAGCTATCAACGGAAAAGCAAAAATAATACTGACCACCGCTTACAGCGAATTTGCCATTGAAGGTTTTGAACTGGATGTGGTTGATTATTTGCTGAAGCCAATACGTTTTCCGAGGTTTTTAACCGCAGTACAAAAAGCAGTAAAAGATGTTGTTGAAAAAACGGCAGATGCAGAAGCCACAACAGATGAAGACTATATTTTTGTAAAAACAGAATCGAAAGGAAAATTACTGAAGATAAACCTGGCCGATATTGAATACATCGAAGGCATGAAAAATTATGTAGCCATTTACCGTGGCGGACAAAAAACATTAGTATATACCAATCTTAAAGACCTGGTAAATCATTTACCGGCCCGGCAATTCATCAGGGTTCATAAATCATTTATTATTCCCATCAACCGCATCACCGGTATAGAAGGTAACCAGATCTTACTAAAAAACGTAACTGCTGAAATTTTGATAGGAGAAAATTACAAGGCAGATTTAATGGAGATCATTAAAAACAAAATGATCAGTTAGCAGTCAATTAAAAAATAATTACAGGGTGCTTATAATGTAAAAAGATTGTGTAATACTATTACTATTATTATTTTGTTTAACCAAACAAAAAATATTTATGGAACCTATAACAACTGAGTTGGTTTTGGAAGTGTATAACCTGCATGTATTTTATGGAAGCCTTCACGCACTCAACGATGTTTCTTTTGATGTAAAGGCGGGCGAAATATTTGGACTGCTGGGACCAAATGGTGCCGGCAAAACAAGCACATTAAGCGCTATAGAAGGTTTGCTGAAACCAAAATCGGGAAAAATTATAGTTGGTGGTTTCAATAGCAGGGAAAAACCTCTCCACGCAAAAGCCAGCCTGGGCGTGCAATTGCAGGCAACCAGTTTTCAACCAGAGCTAACCGTGCTTGAAATTATTCAATTATTCGCCGGCATTTATGGGTTGCCTATGAGTAAAGAAAAAATTATGCGGCTACTGCAGGATATAAGGTTAGAAGATGCGGTTGCCAAAAGATTCGCACAGTTATCAGGCGGGCAGCAGCAGCGCATATCACTGGCCATATCTATGATACACAACCCAAAGCTGGTGTTATTGGATGAACCCACCACGGGCCTGGATCCGCAATCACGGAGGCAGTTATGGGAGCGTATGGAAGGCATGCGTGAAAAAGGCCATAGTATTGTGCTCACCACCCATTCTATGGAAGAAGCAGAAGCCGTATGCGATCGCATTGCCATTGTAGACCATGGCCGGGTGATTGCAAAAGGCACTCCGGCAATACTTATTGCGCAACATCAAAACGATCCAGATGTTATCAAAGCATCCCGCAGGGGAAAAATTACCCTCGAAGATGTATTCATTGGCCTTACCGGCAAAGCCATTCGTTCATAACAAAAAACAATTAACATGCAAACTATTATACCTTCTCCCGGCACCGTTTTTAAAACATTATTAAAAGCCGATTTTATTACACAATGGCGCAACCGGCGCTCCGTTATCCTGGTAATGCTGGTACCACTTTTAATTCTTATTAGCTGGCAACCGCTTATTAAAACACTTGGCGGCCCATTTGTACTTTCAAATTGCATTACCACCGGGTTAACCGCCATCGGCCTCATGGCCTACTCCACCAGCATTGCACGGGATCGTGACAAAGGTATTTTTCAACGTATACGTGTAGCACCCGTGCCTACCTGGAGTATTATGATGAGTCGCATTACGGTGCAACTGGCAATGATATGTTTTATGACGCTTACGGTTTTTATTGTTGGGTATGCAAAGGCAAAAATTCTGCTGGAGCCCGCTGGCTATGTATTGGGATTTTTAGCAACGCTGGTTGGGGGCGTTTTATACCTGGGCCTAGGCCAGGCAATCGTTGGCCTGGTAAAAAATTCGGAGACTGTAAATGCAACGTCCCGGCTGATTTATTCTATATTTATTTTGATAGGTATGCTTGGCGAATTGGGTACGCTTGGTAAACAGGTTGCACTGATTGCCAAATGGTCGCCTTATGGTACAGTGCGCCGCTTAATATCCGATAGCCTGCACCCTGCTTCCTGGAATATGGATACCAACTTCGCCTTATTGGCTACCATTGGCTATGCAGCTTTATTTGTGGGCCTCGGTATATGGAAGTTTAAGTGGGAGACTAAGTAAGGCAGGCATCGTTAAATATATAAAAGTAAACAAACCGCCTCAACAGGAGCTATTGGCAATGTGTTTACTTTTATCATAAGTACAAACATTTGCCCCTATTTAAAAATTATAATAGTTAGTAATTAAAAACCTTGCGGATAAATTTAATACCGATGTATTTATTTGGCGCTGTGTAACCTGCAAACAGATCTTTGGTTTGCTTCGATTGAAATTTAGAAGCTGATTCCTTCCATAAAGCATCCCAGTTTACATCTTTGTTATTTACAATATCGGTATTTATTTTTTCCAGTAAAGGATCATTGATCAGTTTTGAACCAACACTACGGGTGGCAATAATATTGGCATTAGGGTTTAACTGAAAAACTTTTAAAACCTGCTTATATCCACCACAGGAGCCCAGGAATACAAACTGGCCCGATGCGGTTATTTTACCAAGGCTTTGAGGCAGATGATAACTATGCCCCCTATGTATATAAGAAGTTACCTCATAACCCGCCTGTTCAATTGCCCGTAACATCTCATCCTGCGAAGAATCGCAACCCTGTTTTGTGCCTGGTTTATTCATATACACCTTCATAGGGTTACCCACTTTGGAATTGAAGACAATGTAATTACCCTGGTCTTTTTTATCCCACATCTTACCATCATAAGTAGCTATACAACTGGTATAAGATGACATGGCATCTTCATCATCATAAAAGAAACTTACCTGCACGATGGTTCCTTGTCTTTGCAGGCTTTTTACCCGAAGCACATCATAGGTATTATCAGTTTCATATTTATACCTGTCCATCAGTATATCTTCGTACACACCATATATACGCTGGTAGATTAGCTGGTTTTGCAACCTCGGTTGTCTTTTTATTTTATTCATGCTTTCAATAAGGCTATTCTTTAGGCCTTCATTATCCCTGATCTCGTACAATATTTCTGCCATGGTCATGGCATCTAAAATAATTTCATTATCGCTGAGTTGTTTATTGGGCAGGGCTTGCAGGTAATTTATCAGATAGCTGGTAATTTTTTCCTCTTTCAGGTTTTTCACCAGGTCGGTAACCAAACCATAATCAGAAACATTGGAAATGAATTTATCAAACTGGTAATAATCAATATCATCAAAAAATTTACTCAACCCTTCTTTTTCATTTTCTTTCAGGAATTTTTTATACAGGTATAAAAAACTTGATGTATATAAAGCACTGCTTCCTTCCTGAACAAGATCATAACTACCAGCCAGCATTAAAAAATAAAGTTCTTTTGCCGGCAGTGTACTTACAACTTTAAAACGGGTATTATCAGGCGATTCATGCAGATCATTTATTTCTTTTATAAAATAATAATTGCCGAATTTTTTATTTAAAGTGGTTATCGGTTCCTCTAAAAAAGAACTTGTTTCCGGATCTGTATTGATATGCAGCCTGATTGCTTCCTCAACAAAGGCATGATAATAATCCTGGGGTACAAGGGTGAGTTTCTTTACATCTTCTGCAGTTGTCCTGTTCTCTAAAATGGCTAAACTAAAAGGCAATAGTTTTTCATAATAAGTATCAGTCTTTACCTGCGAAACTGCTTTTACTGATACTTTATTGGATCGGTTAACAAGGTTGGTATAAAGCGTATCGTTATCAGCAAGTTTTTTAGAGAGTATCTCCGGCGCTACATTCGCCATTGCATAAAGCAATGTATCCTTATACATAGCATACTGAGGCAATTCAATCCTGCTGGAAATAAAATAAGGCTCATAAAACATTTCTTTCAAACCCACAATATCCTGTATTGTGTCTGCAACAAAAAGTCCCTCAAATACGTTTACCAATATATTACTTTGTACATAATTTATATCCATATATAAATCAGTAATAGAACTTTTTTTATACATCTTTAATGTTACCAGGAAATTATAGTTTAATGAAGGAATACCAAGCGACGTAATAGCGCCTGTACTGATATTACTATTGCTCACTTCAAAGAGTTTTGTCAGAATGTCCTTAATAGGCCTGTTGTCGATCTTCAATTTCCGTTTTACCAAAGAATCACAAGTGGTAAAATAAAAATGATCAATACTTTGTGCATAAGCCTTATCAATGGACGTCATTCTTAAATTTTTAACCAGGGCTTCTTTCATCTTTGCATAAGAAATATCCTCCGAAAATGAACTAAGCGGAATCAGCGTTGAAAAAAATATAAATAAGCCTAAAACACGAAATACGTTTCGAAAAGGCTTTAAATTTGGATGCATTGTAAACATTAGCTCGATTTTTGCTTAACTGATTTGTATAGGGTTTAATTGCCTGAAAAAGCTATCCTTACAATTTAGTTTTAACAATAGTTAATTAATTACTAAAGGCGTGCCAAAAAAAAAGGCGGGGATGATATTTTTTAAAAAAGTTGTAAATTTGGATATGTTTTTGACGTAGTGTTTATTGTTTTATACAACTTTGAAAACAAATTTCAGAAAAATCATGAAAATAGCTATCAGATTTTTTATTGTTTTTATTTCGTTTATCTTTCTATTTAATTTAACTGTTACTGCTTTACAACAGGAGCCTGAGATAATAGTAAAAGGAACACTGATTGATACAACAGATCTCAATCGTGCGCTGCATAATACCCAGGATACGGCCTTAAAAATTGTTGCTGTCAGAGTAGATCCAGATACTTCCTATAACCATATCAACACCAGGTATAAGGCAGCTTTTGACCGGTTAAAACCCCAGGCAGCTTCTATTAAAGAGTATGTGAAAGCAAATAATTTCAGCACTGATTATGTTTTTCTGGTTGATATGTCCATACCATCCGGAAAAAATCGTTTTTTTATTTATAATTTAAAGGAAGATTCATTGGTATGTTCATCACTGGTATCACATGGTTTTGGTTCTACTATAAAGACCAGTGAAGATCAACTGATTTTCTCTAACAATGATTACAGCTTTAAAACCTCGTTGGGTAAATATAAAATAGGCGGTTCTTATAATGGCACTTACGGTTTAGCCTATAAATTATATGGGCTGGATAGTACCAACAGCAAGGCTTTTGAACGGGCCATTGTTTTGCATTCTGATGTTCATGTCCCATCAACAGAAACTTATCCCTACAAAATTTTTCAAAGCGCCGGATGCCCAACCGTATCGCCCTCTTTTCTCCCCGTTGTAGGTAACTACATTAAAGCTTCCAAAAAGCCAATATTAATGTGGATATATAATTAATCCTGAAATTAGCGTTACATCTGTGTTGGTTTTTATGTGGGAAACGGTTTTTCGCAAGATTATACTATTTAATTATTGGCGATAATATTTGCATGCAAAAAATGTCTGGCTTAGTTTTTGAACAGTACCTGCTGAATAGCTGCATTTAAACATACCCACTAAATCAATTGAGCATGACACAGGACAGTACAATACTACTTTACACTTACAATGATGTATTAGAAGCGAACATAATTCGCGATAAACTGAAAGCAGCAGGTATAGATTCCTTCTTTGAAGATGAAAATGTAGTTGGCTTTAATCCGGGCGGAGGAGTAAAGGTTAAGATATTTTCAAAAGACCAGGAAGCTGCTGAAAAGATCATCAATGAATAAAAAGAGATGCCTGCTTCTGAAACTACAACTCCCATTCCCAAACCGTTCTGTAGATACCGAATTTGTCCACGTATTTTAAAAACGCAATAAAGAAAGCATCATTACCAAGTGTTGCACTATCACCTATTACATACAGTTGTTCCTTAGCACGGGTGAGCGCCACATTCATGCGGCGGTAATCTTTTAAAAAACCGATAATGCCGTCATCATTGCTTCTTACCAAAGATAAAATAATGGTATGCTGTTCCTGCCCCTGGAAACTGTCGATGGTACTGATACGCAATTGTTTTGGCAGCAGTTCTTTTGCTGCGGCAACCTGTCCGGCATAGGGCGAAATAAAGGCAACCTGCTCCGGGTTCATATTTTCCGATTCAATGATCTTATGCACGATCTGCAGTTCCCCATCATTTTTAAGGCTGGTACCATCCTGCCCATGCGCTTCATTAAAACCACTTCCTGCTGTATCAATAAAAGTAAGATGAGGCGCAGTGCTTAACAATTTTTCGTCAGTCATCAACTTACCATCATAAAAATACCCGCTGCTGAAACCTGCAATGGACTGCCGCATACGGTACTGTATATTTAATAAAAAAACAGGCTGCATCGTTTTAGCTGCAGTCTCCAGGATAGAAGTATTGAATCCCAGTTGTGCAGCTTCATTACTGAGTACCGTTGGTGGCAATTGCAGGTGATCTCCCGCCAGTATATATTTTTGTGCCATCGGAAACACACACCAGGCAAGCGGTTCAATACATTGTCCGGCTTCATCCATTACCAGGCAGTTGAATTTCAGGTGCCGCAGGTCTGCATCATACAAGCCAATGGGCGTACCCAATATTACAGCTGCCTGTGCAAATAATTTTGCTTCATTGTATGCCTGTAGTTTTTTTATTTGTATGCGGATATCCTTTACTTCTTTAAATAATAAATTGCGTTGCTCTCTTTCTTCCCTGCCAAAGCTGCGTTTATATTTCAACGCCATCTTCCTGAATTCTTCTGCCCGTATCTTTAACTGTTTGATCTCTTTTTGTTCCCTGCTGTTTGCCAGTTTCCCTTCCGGCGTATGTGCAAAAACAAGAGCATCCGTTTTGCTGCTGTTGCCAACCCGTAATAAGGAAATCCCTTTTTCAATCAATCCTTTGGCAATATTATCAACCGCTGTATTACTCGGTGCTGTTACAATAATTTTTTCTTCCTGTTGTACTAATTGTAAAATACCTTCAATCAGTGTTGTAGTTTTACCTGTTCCCGGCGGACCATGAATGATAAGCATTTCATTACCTGTAACCATGGCTTGTACCGCTGCCTGCTGGCTTGGGTTTAAATCTTTATTAATAAAGAGAATGGGATCTTTTTTATCATCCATTTCCTTTTGTATAGCAGGCACCGTACCATGTACCTGCTCAAATAACCGGTACATTTCTTTATTTGCTTCCAGGTTATTTAATGTTGTTTTCATAATGGAAGCAGTACGCTGATCGGGCGCTAATTTAATACCCACATTTTTATCTTCTATCCAGTCCGGGAAATCCGGCGCAAATAACCTGAACTCCCCACTCCTTCCATCCAGATTCAGCAACACGCCTTTTACCGGCTCTTCACCTATACAAAAACATTCAATGGCAGTACCATCTTTAAATAAATTTATTTCAACAGGGTAGCTGAGCTTAAAACTGATCTCGGGATAATCGGCATAGCCAAAATTTTTACGGGTAACGGTAATGGGGTGAAGTGCTAAACCCGCTCCCTTTGACGACTTCAGGCTATGCTGCTGGTCTAAACTGTAGCGCTGCACCTGTTCCTGTTCTTCCAGGTCAATACAGGTAAGTAAATTTTTTATGTGTGCATTGGTTACTGCCATTGCATGAAATTAAGCTGGATGGGAGGAATAAAAAAAACGAAGTTGAAGAAGTCTTTTAGCAGTCAATTCGATTTTTAAATTTTTAAAAAAAATGCCCGGCGCAAAATCAAAACCTTCATTATGTTACCGTTTCGTAACTTGTACAAAACATCAATCACCTGCCATGTACAAACAGTTAACAGCATCAACCATGAGAAAAAAATATCCTTTTCCGCGTATTGTGACAGTAGTGTTTTTTATATTCATTACGACAACCTGTTTCGCACAAAGTATTAGTATTAGTAATGATGCAAAGTATAAAAGACTCAGCTTTGGTAATGCAAAAATGAAAGCTGTACTTGACTATGATCAGCAGGCAAATATTTCATTTTTATCGGTGAATGGAGAGGTAGTAATACATGGTGGTATCGGTATTTATGCATCCATAAAAACTAACAGAACAACATACAGTACGTTGCACCTGGCTAAAAGCCCCGTATTAAAAATCACCGGTAATACCATCCGCATCAGCGGTATCCGCTACGGTGATAAGGATGTTACCATATCCGAGAACTGGATCATCAGCCTCAGTAACAATAACATTATACTGGCCATACAACGCGTACTGCCCAGAGCAATTGAAGCAGAGCAGGTAGCTTCGCCTGCATGTATGTTCAGCAATATTAATACCTGGGAAGGTGCTTTCCAGGATTATGGCGGGCTTGCCTGGTTTTATCTTTTTAATAAAAAAAAGGATACTTATGGCGTGCATAGCAGTGCCGCTTCTTTTTGGAACAGCAAAACAGGACTCGGCCTGGATATATCTGTGCAGGCACCGGAACAACAGGTTGCCATGAGTTACAGCCGTACAGAAAATGATGAGCTTGCTTATACGATCAGCACTGCCGCAACTTCCATAAACCCAAGACTGGATTCAGGCACTAACCGCAGGCGCTTTCTGCATGATACGGTTACAGATGTGTGGGCGCCAATAACATTAAATGCAGGCATGTCAATTTCGTCCATCACATTCAGCGCTTTTAATTTCAACGAAAAATATGGCCGCGGCAAACTGGTTGGTATCAATGGGCAGCAGGTAGCCGCTGTACTCAATACCATTGCCAGGATCGGAGTGATCGATAAAAACCATTTTGGTGGTAATAGCTGGCATACACCATACGGGCCTATTTGCCTGCATGAACAATACATTGCACAAATGGGACTTGCCATTAACGATAAGGATTATTTAAGGGGCTACCAGGACTGTCTTGATTTTTACCGCAACAATGCCATAAGACCTGATGGACGCGTTTGGCCACGCTGGGCTTATACTAATGAAGATGCTATGCCGGGCGTATTTACCTCCAAAGGTTTTTACGAAGCGCAGTGGGGTTACCTGTTAGATTCAAACCCCGACCTGGTAACGAATGTAGCCGAACTATATGATCAAACAGGTGATAAAGTTTGGTTAAGAACGCAACAGCAATCCTGCGAAAAAGCATTGGACTGGATACTTAAAAGAGATGGAAATAATAACGGGTTGGTGGAAATGATGACAGACAGTATGCAGCAAAAAAGGGGTAGCGACTGGATAGATATTATCTGGGCATCTTATGAGAATGCTTTTGTAAATGCAAAACTCTATCATGCCCTTGTGTTGTGGGCAGCTATAGAAAAACAATTAGGAAACCCGGTTAAGGCAGCCTGGTATGCCAGGTTCGCACAGCAATTAAAAACCAGTTTTAATAAGCCCACTTCACAAGGCGGCTTTTGGGACGAAGAAAAAAAATGCTATGTGCACTGGCGTGAAAAAGATGGTTACACGGCCGAAATATGGTTACACCAGTAAACTTTATGGCCATTGGTTATGGTATCTGCGATGATGTACAAAGAACAAAAGATATATTGGATGGCATAGAAACACAAATGGAAAAAGAAAAACTTTTCTTCTGGCCGCTTTGCATGTACACGTATGCAAAAGGTGAAGGTAATGGCTGGCAGTTCCCTTTTCCTAATTATGAGAATGGAGATATTTTTTTATCCTGGGGTGCTTTGGGTGTAAAGGCCTATGCATCTTACAAACCGGCCCTTGCGGTTAAGTATGTAAAAAATGTTTTAGCGCAGTATGCTAAAGACGGCCTTGCATTTCAACGTTATGGCCGTGCGCAACAGGATGGCCGAGGCGATGATATTTTGTCGGGCAACAGCCTGGCAGTTGTGGGACTGTACCAGGCCATTTATGGTATCAACCCGCTGTACAACCGGTTTTGGCTTGATCCACATATTACCCCTGAACTGTCCGGCACCCAGTTACAATACAATTACCGGGATCAGCAATTAACCATCGACCTGGCCATTAACAAATACGCCGTAGCCAACAAGCAATTTAAAATAACGGATAGCAAGGCCTTTGGCTTTTTCAGCTCTGCAAATGAATTGTTGTATTTCAATGGTAATAAGAAAACTGCTTCTCTTAAAGTATCAACTGAAATAAATAAGAGGCTTACAATTGAAATGAAAAGTTGGAGTGAAAGTGAACGTGCATGGATGCAATACCCGGCCGCCGGGTTTGGCAAATTAGTTTACCAGGTAAATGATCTAAAACCAAATAGTTTGTACACCATCAGCATTAATAATACCTTGTACAAAAAAATAAAAAGTGATAATACTGGCGTCTTGGTATTTAAATATAAAACAACACTGGCTGCAGAAATGATTAAATTAGTAAGCGAATAAATTTTAAAATAGTTTTCAATAAAAGGACCGTGTCAGGTCTGTTTTGAATCAACTATTTTTTGTGCTACCAGTAAAATAACCGGGTACAATAAGAGCTTGCTTATAATTCCTTAATTGGCTGACATACCTATCTCATCAACTGTTCTCCTCCTGTTACCTTTCAGCAATTTGAAATCAGAAGGATTAAATCCGGTAGTTTTTTTAAATTGCAATGACAAATGAGCTACGCTGCTATAATTTAACTTACTGGCAATCTGCGTAATATTTAATTCTCCGTACATCATCAGTTCCTTAATACGTTCTATTTTTTGAAGAATAATATATTTTTCAATGGTTATGCCCTGACTATCTGAAAAGATTTTAGCCAGGTAATTATAATTCAGGTCTAATTTTTCACTCAATGCACAGGAATATTTTATATTGATCCTATCCTCGGTATAATAAACCATCTCTATTATTATGGCTTTAATTTTTTCAATTAATATGATCCGCTTGTCATTGATCAACTCAAATCCATACTTTGTAAGAGAACTTTTAAGCTTTTCCTGTTGAAAGATAGTTAGGTTATTATGTAAAATAATTTCACCAAGGTTAATAGCGCTGTAATTAATGCCGAGCTTGGCCAATTCATCCTTTACAATCATTTTGCAAGGCATGCTTATCATGTGCTTAATATATATTTTCAAAATGCTAATTTTAGTTTTTAAATCTTATATCCTGAATATAATATTTCTAATACCATGCCATTTTTTGCAATGTATTTTTACCTTAATAAATATGCTTTATCACTTGCCTTATACTAAAAAAGTGATTGTTAAAATAAGTAATGTAGAACCACTTCTACAGGTTGAGAAAAAATTCCCCATCGAGACGGAGTGATGCTTACCAGCATTTCAAAAATATCAAACTGAATTACCTGTTGCATTCCCTGATATATTCGATCTTATCGTTTGTAGAAAATAATTAAGTTCATAGGGTTTTGATATAAATGCCTGGGCAAGGCAATTTTCAATACTTTTTTCCATTTCTATATTTGCTGAAAAAAGAATTACAGGTATATGTTGTGTATCTTTTTGAGATTTTATTTTTTTACAGATCTCACGTCCATCGGCCCCGCTTAAAGAAACATCCAGTAAAATAAGATCAGGTACAAATATATCTATGGTACTGTCAATACGCTCCCACCTGGATAAAGTTTCTACAGTAAAACCATTAATATCCAAAGTCATCTTTACCAATGACAGTATATCAATATCATCATCAATTACAAGTACTTTATTCATAGCATATCCATTTAATTAAAAAGGTTGGCATTCATACCCTCTTTCTGTAATTTGTTTTGCTGTTATAACCTGTATGGTTGAAGGTGCTTCTGCAGTGGTTTCCATATAGCCCGAAGCTGATACCACCTTAATATTCATGAGGTCTTCCAACGAAAGGCCTAAAGGTTTATTTACACCTTCTATCGTATCATTTTGTGCCTGCAAAAAAATGGGAATATTCCAAGAAATATTGTAGTAATTAGCTTGTTTCTCATTCCTTGACAGTTGGTTTATTATATACAAAAAGACATTTTGGGTATTTTTTTCTACATAACGTAAATAAAAATTCCCTGTAGGGGTAATTTAAAAAAATTATAATTCCTGGCTCACAATTCAATACAAGCCGCTTCAGTTTAACCTTCCAGTAATTTTTTAAGAGCAGTAAGAACTTTATGCCAGTTCTGTTCTGAATGTTCTTTCATTTTTTCATCAGGAATATTTTCCTGGGTAATAGTCAGCCTCGTGCTATCATCGTTATTTTCCAGTTCATAGCTAACATTTACATAATTCTCAGGCCTGTCTTCTATTCCAGACATAGAACTCCAGTAGCTATACTTAAATAGCTTGCCCGGTATCATATCCAATATAGTGGCTTTGTCCTCGTACTTTTTTCCCTGCCATTCTCCTTTAAAAATAAGTGGGCTTCCAACCTTCCACTCTGATACTGCTTCCGTACCAAAAAAATATTGTTTTATGATTTCCGGGGTGATCAATGCCTTCCAAACCTTTGAAACAGGTGCCAGTATTTCTATAGAGGCTTTTCCTGTAATGTTACTTTTCATTTCTTCAGTTTCTTTTCATACACAAAAATTGGTGCCAAAATTGGAGATGTAAGAGACCGATTCACTTTCTTTAATATAAACTCATTTAAAAATGGAACAGGTTGCTACAGTTTTAGTTATTGATGATGACCAGGACATAGGCAATATGATCAGGATGATTCTTGAGTTTAAGGGTTATACAGTTTATGTTTTGGCAAATGCTGACTATATAAACGAAACAATGCAAAATAATAGCATTGACGTTGTCATATTGGACATGTTTTTATGCGGAACAAATGGCACCGATATTTGTATAGAACTAAAAAAAGATGCTTCCCTGGCCCATATTCCCCTCATCATGATGTCGGCCCACCCTGATGCAGCAAGCCTTTGTATGAAAGCCGGGGCAGATGATTTTGTATCCAAACCATTTGACCTGGATGACCTGCTTTTGAAAATTGCTTATTTTACAGGTACTAAAACTTTATCTGAATAACCCGTTCCCCTTACTTTTGGCGATCCATTATTTGGCATATAATTTACTACGTAAGGAATAAGAATATTACTTGATATGCCTGAAGGTCCATCCATAGTTATTTTAAAAGAATTAGTACAGCCTTTTAAAGGAAAGAAAATAATTGAAGTTAGTGGCAATAGTAAAATGGATATACACCGGCTTGATGGCCAGGTTATATTAGATTTTAAGAGTTGGGGCAAACATTTTCTCATCTGTTTTAAAACATGTACAGTACGAATTCACTTTATGCTTTTTGGTAGTTATCGCATTAATGAAACAAAAGATGCAACGCCCAGGTTGAGTTTAAAATTCAAAAAAGGGGAACTTAATTTTTATACCTGTTCTGTTAAGTTTATTGATGAAGACCTGGATGAAGTATATGATTGGTCCTGTGATGTGATGAATCCTTTATGGAATCCTGCGAAAGCAAAAATAAAATTAAAAGAAAAAAAAGCCATGATGGTATGTGATGCACTGCTTGACCAGTATATTTTTTCGGGTGTGGGTAATATCATAAAGAATGAAGTGCTTTTCAGGATAAAAGTACATCCTGAAAGCAATGTAACAAAGCTGCCGCCCCGTAAGCTGAATGAACTGATAAAAGAAGCGCAGGTTTATTCTTTTCAGTTTTTGCAATGGAAAAAAGACTTTGTATTAAAGAAGCACTGGCTGGCGTATAACAAAAAAGAATGTCCGCGTGACCATATCTCATTTATAAAAAACCAATTGGGCAAAACCCGCCGTCGCAGTTTTTATTGCACAAAATGCCAGCGCCTCTATAATTAAATCTATAGCCAAATGAAAGACAAAGCAATTGAATGGCATATCGGATGCTCGGGATTTCACTACAGGGAATGGAAAGATGCATTTTATCCAAAGGGTTTAGCTGCAAATAAATGGTTCGGTTTTTATACAACGCATTTTAATACACTTGAATCAAATATGACTTTTTACAGAATGCCTTTATTAAGTACTTTATTAAAATGGCATGATGAAAGTGCTGCCGGTTTCAGCTTTAGCGTAAAAGTACCAAGATCAGTTACACACTATAAAAAAATGGTGGGTGTTGATGATGAGCTATCAGCTTTTTACGAGCGTATGCACAAAGGCTTGCAGCAAAAGCTGGCCTGTGTGCTGTTTCAATTTCCACCATCTTTCTCTTTTACAGAAGAAAGATTACAATGTATAATTGCTGGTATAAATAACGCATTTAACAATGTAGTTGAATTCAGGCATATAAGCTGGTTTAATAAGGAAGTTTACCGGGAGTTACAAAAAAACGCCATCACATGCTGCAACTTCAGCCATCCTAAATTTGATGTGGATATTATGCTCACTGCGCCGCTTTTCTATTTTCGTTTTCATGGAGCTCCGGAACTGTACCGGTCAGCATATTCACATGCAAATCTTGATGAGATTGTAAACAAGATACAGGCAGATGATAAAATTACGTCGGCGTATTTATATTTCAACAATACGGCAGGACCCGCAGCTATCGAGAATGCCCGGTATATAATAAACAAAGTAATGCCTCAATAAGATATATTTCAAGCAGTGCTATAGATCACTATCAAAATTGGCATGCATTTAGAATGTAATAAAAAGAAATCTTAATTATGGAAATGCAGCGTTTAGCAATACAGGCACAATGGTTATTCAGCCTCGCCATACCCGTGGCCTGCATTTCCTGGACAGTTACACACGAAGAAATATTTTCAGAGTTCAGGGAATTTTGTGGAAAGCATAGCAAAACATCCCGGTCGATGCTTAAACGGAAAATTTTTTACCTGTTTACCTGCGAATATTGTTTCAGTCATTATATCAGCGTGCTGATATTGATTTTAACAGGGTTTAAACTGTTACTGGATGACTGGAGAGGGTATATTATTGCAGGGTTTTCGCTGGTGTGGATAGCTAATGTTTATATGGCTATTTTCTCCCTGTTAAGGTTTGGTATAAAAAAAGAGAAGACCGATATCAGCATTAAAGAGCAACTAATAAAGGATAACAAAAACCATTAAATATTTTTTATGGCAAAGTATTCAAAAAAGGCTGGCGAAAAAGTAGAAAAAGCCATGCATGAAAAAAAGAAGGGCATACTTACAACCGGCAGTGGCAAAAAGGTAACCAGTAACAAACAGGCCATTGCAATCGGTTTATCAGAAGCAAAAAAAGAAGGAGCCAAAGTGCCCAAAAAAGCAGGCACAAAAAAATAACCATTTAAACCCACTCGATTGGAAACTATAGCAGCAGAACAACAAACGTTATCAAAGAAAAAAATAAAGGCAATCAGCAAAGACCCTGAAAAGACAGCCGCTGCTATTGACCTTGTATATGTACATGATAATGAACCGGGCATACAGCGTATAAAAAATGGTAACAATTTTACTTATCAACTTAATGGCAGGAAGCTAAACAATAAGGCTGTTCTTGAAAGAATAAAAAGCCTTGTCATTCCGCCTGCCTGGGAAAATGTATGGATATGTGCATTGGATAACGGCCATTTGCAGGCAACCGGTATAGACATAAAAAAACGTAAGCAATATAAATATCATCCACACTGGAACAGCTTACGAAATCATACCAAATATTACCGGCTCCTCGAATTTGGGAATGCTTTGCCCGCCATACGCTCTCAATTACAAAAAGATATTTCGTTACCGGGTTTACCTGTTGAAAAAGTGCTGGCACTGGTGGTAATACTTATGGAACAGACCAATATAAGAATAGGTAATAATTTTTACGAAAAACTATATGGCTCTTTTGGGTTAACTACTTTAAAAGACAGGCATGTTATTATTAATGGCAGCCAGACCAAATTTATTTTCAAAGGCAAGAAAGGTGTTGAACATAATATCAGCCTGAAAAATAAAAAACTCTCAGCACTTGTAAAAAAATGCCGCGATATACCTGGTAAGGAGCTTTTTCAATATTACGATGATGCAGGAACCCGGCATCCGATAGATTCCGGTATGGTAAATAATTACATAAAAAAGATAAGCGGTACCGATTTCAGTGCAAAGGATTTTCGCACCTGGTCTGGCACCCTGCACGCTTTTAAAGCTTTTAAAGAGTTGGGAACTTTTGAAACTGATACTGAAAAAAAGAAAAAAATTGTGGAGGCACTTGATATAGTTGCCGGTCAACTCGGTAATACCCGGACAGTTTGTAAAAAATATTATGTGCATCCTGCTATCATTTCGCTGTATGAAAATAATGCTTTTACAAAATTCGGGGATAAGCTTACAGATCATACTGATGATGACCAGATAAAAACTGAAGTAATGCCTGAAGAACTGGTTGTACTAAAAATATTGAAAGCACATTGAACTGATTGAATGAATCCTATTGATATGTAGCATATGTAACAGCATAAAAAACTGGCATGATATTTTACCCTCTTTTATATCGTTAATTATAAGCAATGATTTTACTTGAACAATATATAGAATTACATATCTACCACCTTAACGAATTAAGGAAGTATAATGTAGTTGAGTTGCTAAAGGATGATGAAGGCATGAGTTTTAAAATATTTTATAAAGGAACTTATATTTTTACTTTAATCCCTACGTTAAAGGAATTTCTAACCTTTCAATTAGCCGATGAGGATAACAATAACGACCTGGATTGGGGCTTGTTTTTAAAAATTGAAGCTTCGCTTTATTCAATATTTTTAAAAGGTCCCCCTTCTTAAGCATTGGTACCGGCATTTTTTACCCGCATTATCTAAACACATGAGCAGGATCAACTGGAAAGGAATTAAGCAGGTATTTAAGGATTCTATTAGTGGTTTTACCGATCACAAGGTTTCCAAATTAAGCGGATCATTGGCATACAGTACTGTTTTTTCCATGGCTCCCCTGCTCATCGTTATTATTTCGTTGTGCAGTATTTTTTTAGGAAGAGAAGCCGTAGAAGGAAAAATATACGGGCAACTTACCGGCTTCGTTGGATCTGATACTGCAGTACAACTTCAACAAATAATAAAAAATGCTGCAGTAAATGGCAAAAGCAATATGGCTGTTATTATTGGCTCCATAGCACTGCTCATTGGTGCTACAGCGGTTTTCAGCGAGATTCAGGATTCAATTAATATTATCTGGGGTGTAAAGCCTAAACCTAAAAAAGGCTGGTTAAGCATATTAAAGAACAGGTTTCTCTCTTTTTCAATCATCGTTGCACTTGGGTTTTTACTGTTGGTCTCCCTCACTGTAAGTTCCTTAATAGATGGCTTTAATAATCACCTAAAACTTAATTTTCCAAAACTAAGCCTGGTTACTTTCTATATTATCAATAACCTCATAACTTTGATAATTACCACTATAATATTTGCAGTTATTTTTAAAGTCCTGCCCGATGCTATCATTAAATGGAAAGATATATTTATCGGCGCTTTCTGTACAGCCGTATTTTTTATGATAGGTAAATTAGTGATCTCTTTATATATCAGCGAAAAAAATATTGGCACTACCTATGGAGCTGCCGGATCGCTGGTAATTTTATTGATATGGATATACTACTCTTCCCTCATTCTTTTTGCAGGAGCCGAGATCACAAAGGCTTATGCATTAACATTTGGCTCCCTCATTTATCCAAAAAAATATGCTGTTACTACTAAGACCATAGAAGTAGTTAAGGGAAAGAAACCTGTATAAGTACCGGTTTGCCATCTCAGTTTGTGGAATTTTGTAAACATCTATGATCCTTATTCCCTAACAATCGGTAAAAGCCCTGTATCGTTAACCATGCCAGCTAATATTAATAATCCTTCATCCATACTTCCAATTTTTTAAATACAAGCATTTTTAAATGCCTATAAAAAATCAGGCAAGGTTTTAGCTTATCTTTTAGTCTAAATCAAAATATATGAGACCATTATGGACAGGCGCTATAGGTTTTGGACTGGTTAATATTCCGGTAAAACTTTTCAGTGCTACACAAGGCAGCGAACTTGACCTGGATATGCTTGATAAGAAAGACCATGCAAATATTAAATTTATGCGGGTAAATGAAAAAACAGGTAAAGAGGTAAAATGGGAGAACATTGTTAAGGGTTACCTGATGAATGATAAATACATAGTGTTGGATGACACCGATTTTGAAAAAGCATCGACAGTTAAAACAAAAACAATTGAAATAAGCGATTTTGTTTTACAGGATGAGATCGACAGTTCTTATTATGAAATCCCGTATTACCTGGTGCCTGATAAATCGGGCAGCAGGGCTTATGCATTATTACGCGAAGCTTTAAAAAAAACAGGTAAAGCAGGTATCGCCAGTTTTGTAATGCGCAATAAAGAAGCGCTTGCTATATTAAGGGTTTCAGGTAATGTGATCATTCTTAATAAGATCCGTTTTGCTGAAGAAATAAGAGACACAAAAGAACTGGCTATACCTATAGCAACTGTTAAGCCAACGGAGCTAAAAATGGCTATCTCACTTATCAACCAGCTTTCCGGTAAATTCAATATCAGCAAGTATAAAGATACGTACAGTGCCGATCTGTTAAAACTGATAAAAGCAAAAAGCAAAGGCGGAAAGATGGCAACCCCGCATCTTAAAGTGGTGCATAATAAAACCAAAGATCTGATGGAACAATTAAAAGCAAGCCTGGGAACAAAAAGTAAAAAAGCATCCTGATATGAGCCTGGCAAAATATAAATCAAAAAGAAATTTTTCACTTTCACCGGAGCCGAAAGGTAAAATAGAAAAGGATGCTCCGGCGTTGGCATTTGTAGTGCAAAGGCATAAGGCATCGCATCTTCATTACGATTTCAGGCTTGAAATGGATGGGGTATTAAAAAGCTGGGCAGTACCCAAAGGCCCATCTATGAATCCTGGACATAAACGGCTGGCCATGATGGTGGAAGATCATCCTTATTCTTATAAAGATTTTAAAGGCGTAATTCCTTCGGGTTATGGTGCCGGCATTGTTGAGATATGGGATAAAGGAAAATACACAGCTATTGAAAGTTCAGAAAAATCTACAGCAGAAAAAAAATTAAAAGCAGGCTTAAAAGCGGGCAACCTCAAATTCAAATTGTCTGGCAAAAAATTGAAAGGCGAATTTGCTTTGGTAAAATTAAAAGGCAAACAGGAAAATGCCTGGCTATTGATAAAGCATAATGATAAATATGCTGTTGACACCGATTATAACAGTGAAGATGATACTCCGGCTGGTTCACCTATCAATAAATGGCTTGCTGAAAATGCAAAACCTAAAAAAAAACTTCCGTAGTGACCAGTAAATCTTTCCGGGAAAAATTGACGCATTTTATAAAGCCCATGCTGGCTAAGGAAACAGATAAAGCCTTTGATGACAACGACTGGTTATTTGAAATTAAATGGGATGGTTACAGGGCGATAAGTGAAATAGAGAACGGCGAAGTGAAGCTATACTCAAGGAATGGCCTCCTGTTTAATAATACATACCCCGTTGTTACAAATGCATTAAAAAAATTAAAACACAATGCCGTTTTAGATGGCGAAATAGTAATTCTGAATGAAGCAGGGAAATCGGATTTTCAGAAATTACAGCATTATGAAGAAAATACCCAATATCCCATTTGCTATTATGTATTTGATATTTTATCGCTTAATGGAGAAGATACGGGTGCACTGCCACTTACAGACAGGAAGAAATTATTGCAGCAATTAATTAAAAAGAATGATGTAATAAAATACTCAGATCATGTTATTGGAAAAGGAATAGCATTTTTTAATGCTGCAGGAGAACAGAATCTGGAAGGAATAATGGCCAAAAAAGCTGACAGCGAATACCACAAAGGCGTAAGAACATCTGATTGGTTAAAGATCAAGCATCATAAATCGGAAGAGGTGGTTATAGTTGGCTTTACAAAGCCAACCGGAGCAAGAAAATATTTTGGGGCATTGGTATTGGCAATAAGAAATGAAAAAGGCCTGCACTATGCCGGCCATACCGGCTCAGGTTTTACTGACAATGATTTAAAAGAGGTTTATGATAAACTTGCCCCGCTTAAAACCGGTAATTCTCCCTTTGCGGAAAAAGTAAAAACAAATATGCCCGTTACCTGGGTAAAGCCAAAATATATTTGCGAGATAAAATTCACAGAATGGACAAATGATGGGAAAATGCGCCATCCCATTTTTTTGAGAATGCGGGAAGATAAATCTGTAAAAGATATTGATATGACCGGGACAAAAACTACCGGGCCTTTAAAAGCCAGTAATAAAAAAATTGCTGCAGAGCCTGCCCATGAACTTGTAATTGGAAAAATAAAAGTAAGAACCAGTAACCGGGATAAACTATACTGGCCTAAAGAAGGAATTACGAAAGGCATGATGATAGATTATTATCAAACCATGGCCACTTATATTTTACCATACTTAAAAGACCGCCCCGAATCTTTAAAAAGAAATCCCGGCGGGATAACTGACAAAGGCTTTTATCATAAAGATGCAGGCGACGATGCTCCCAAATGGGTAAAAAGCATTCCGCTGTATTCCGAATCTGCAAAAAAAAATATTGATTATATAATTTGTAATGATAAAGCCACCCTTGCCTATCTGAATAATCTGGGTTGTATTGAATTGAATCCCTGGAATTCAACAACAAAAGCACTTGATAAGCCCGATTATATGATCATAGATATTGACCCTTCGGCAAAAAATAGCTTTGACCAGGTAATAGAAACCGCCTTGGTTTTTAAAAAGTTACTAGATAAAGCAGGTGCCATGTCTTTTTGTAAAACATCGGGTGCTACAGGGCTGCACATTTATGTACCTATGGGCAAAAAATATTTGTATGAACAGCTAAGAGGGTTTGCCGAAATAATCTGCAGTATGGCTCATGAGCAATTGCCAAAATTTACCAGCATGGAAAGGAACTTAAAAAAAAGAGGAAATAAGATCTACCTGGATTACCTGCAAAACAGCAGGGGCCAAACTATTGCCTCGGCATACAGCCTGCGCCCACATCCCGGTGCTACTGTCTCTACCCCATTATTATGGAAAGAAGTAAAACCAGGACTTACACCTGCTGCTTTTACTATTAAAACTGTTCCCCAAAGAGTAAAAAAAATGAAAGATATTTTTAAGGCGGTATTAGGCAAAGGTATCGACCTGAAAAAATGTCTTTCCAGGATTTCTGCTTAATTTTATCAATAATGTAAACTAAAAGTAATAATCCCTGTTCATTAGTTGGACAATCGAATATATATATGATAAAGTCACTAAAAGAAATAGCCGCAGATCTGAAGGTCAAGGCAGGATACACCTCTGCCTTTATTATATTACTTGTATCCTACCTGCTTACCCTCTATGGTAACAGTCAGTTGATGGAACAAACGGTATGGGTAAAAAAGACACATACCATGATCCGCAATCTTGAAATGCTTGCATCGGGCATGAAAGATGCCGAAACAGGGGTTAGAGGATATATCATTACAAACGATACTGTCTTCCTCGCCCCCTACAAAAACAGTTGTGCTGTTGTAAACAGCAGTTTCCTGGCATTAAGAAAAGGCACCAGGGATAACAGTGTTCAGCAAAAAAATCTGGACAGCTTGTCTGTTGCCATTAAAGACCGCTATGCCAGGCTTGCCTTTGCCGTTCATTCATTTCAAAACAACAATTATGTTCTTCCTGATACATTGAAAAGATCTTATAATGTAGGAAAAGGCCAAATGGACCAGATCAGGTCAATTGTCAGTTCTATGCAATTGCTGGAAGATAATTTATTAAAAGCACGGAATAGAGAACTTGATGATAAGTATGTAGCATTAAATTTTATAATCATCACCTCCTTCATTGTTGCTTTGGTATTTGCTGTATTTGGATTTTATACTTATCGCAGAGAAAATAAAGCCAGGCTTATTGCAGATAATAAAGTAGCTGAATATCAAAAAGAGCTGCAACAGCAAATTGTGGAGTTAGATAAAGCCAATGCAGCATTGATTGTTATGAAACGCAGTGAAAAATTTGCAGCCACCGGCCGTATAGCCCGCACCATTGCACATGAAGTACGAAACCCGCTGACAAATATAGACCTCGCTGTTGCTCAAATAAAAGCAGATATACGTGCCGGGGATGAAAGCAGTAACATGCTGTTTGATATCGTGAACAGGAACAGCAGGCGTATTAACCAGTTAATAAGTGAATTGCTTGATGCAACACGTTTTACTGAGCTAAACTTTGCCCCTGTTTTAATTAATACCTTACTGGATGAAGCATTGGAGCTGGCAAAAGACAGGATTGATTTGAATCATATAAAAGTAGAAAAAAAATATAGCACAGACATCTGTGAAATTACTGTGGATTCTGAAAAAATAAAAATTGCTTTTTTAAATTTAATTGTAAATGCTGTTGAAGCAATGGAACCTCATAAAGGCGTTTTGCAAATTTTAACAAAGGGAGAAGATAATAAATGCGTTGTGGAAATTACTGATAACGGGCATGGCATGACAGATGAGCAACTAAATAATGTATTTGAGCCTTATTTCTCTACCAAGGAAAAGGGCAATGGATTGGGGCTTACCAATACGGCAAATATTATTTTAAACCATAAAGGAGATATTAGTGTTACAAGTAAGGTTGATAAAGGAACCAGGTTCACTATCAAGTTTGATTTTTCCAATTAGGAGAATCTTTCACTTCCTGTATATTGAAGTAAGATTTTATATAAGTAGAAAAAGCTTGTTGTTAATGATCAACTGGCCCTTCTGATCACTTTTAATAATACAGCGATAAGAGCAAGTACCAATAAAATATGGATCAACCCACCGGCATGGTAACCTAAAAAACCGATTGCCCAGGCTATCACTAAAATGACGGCGATTATATATAAGATGCCTCCCATGATTATGATTTTAAAATTGTAAAAATAAATTCAAACGCCAATTCGATATTGCTGGTTTAATATATCGTCAACTACCTGGTATATTTTATCCCTTGTAAAAGGTTTCCCTACAAAATAATCTATCCCGCTGGCCAAAGCCATGCTCCTGTCAGAGGCTGTGTCATAAGCTGTGATCATAGCTACTTTTACAGCAGGGTTTATCTTTTTTATGTATCCGGCAAAATCAACTCCTTTACCATCAGGCAGCCGGTTATCTAAAAAAACAATTTCGGGCTTATGCTTTTCAAGAGCCACCACCGCATCTGCAATAGAAGTAACATAATCAACTTCTATTTTTCTTTTAACAAGCAAACTACTTAGCAAATAGCATATATCAATTTCATCATCTATTATTAGTGCTTTCATATTCAGGTATACAGGTAAGTGTTTAGTACATTATCTTAGTACAATTTATCTGCCAAGTATATACTGTGGTATTGTTGGTAAAACTCTCGCTTTTTCCCTTTCCTAAACCTGTTTTGGGGATTAGATTCTACAAAATGCGGTTATTTTTCAACTATTTGCAGATTACCCGTTAAAAACAACTATTTATTAATTGGCAGACTTTTTAGTTATATCAGATTAACAGCTAATAAGACTTTTAAAATACGCCTGTGGTTCAGATAGGTTTTAGGTTTAAAAACAGGCTTACAATGAAGTAAATTACGGCATTTGCGAACCTGTTTTTTTTAAAAAAATATTTAGTAAACAGCTATAAAGTAATTATTATCTTTATAAAAAAAACAACTGCAATGAAAAAGCGGATCTTAATAATTGATGATGATACAGATATGTGCACATTGCTTGACAGGTTTCTTACTAAAAACGGCTACGAAGCAGACACTGCCCATTCAGCTAAAAAAGGGATTGAAAAATTTAAGGCCAGCTTCTTTGACATTGTATTATGCGATTACAGACTGGGCGATAAAAAAGATGGCAAGGATGTTTTACTCGAAATAAAACAACATAATCCCGCTACTATTGTGCTTATTATAACCGGTTACAGCGATATTAAACTTGCCGTGGATGTAATTAAAGCCGGCGCTTATGATTATATCATCAAACCACTTTTACCCGAAGAAGTTTTAAATATATTAAGCAAAGCCATTGATCAGCCTGTTGCAGAGACGCCCGGTGCAGGCCATTCGGTAAAAGCAGTTAAACAAACTAAAAACAGCAACAAATTCTCATCAGAATTTCTGGAAGGCCAGGCCAATACTACAAAGGATCTGTATAAACAAATTGACCTGGTAGCGCCCACTAATTTCAGCATTATATTGTATGGGGAAAGTGGTACCGGAAAAGAAGTGATTGCTAAAACAATACATGAAAAGAGCAACAGAAAAGGTAAACCATTTGTTGCCATGGACTGTGGTACCTTATCAAAAGAGCTTGCCGGAAGTGAATTATTTGGACACATGAAAGGGTCTTTTACCGGTGCATTAGCTGATAAAGAAGGCCATTTTGAATTGGCAAATGGTGGCACTTTATTTTTAGATGAAGTGGCTAATTTATCAGCCGAAATACAAGCTTCTTTATTAAGGGTTATACAGGAAAGAAAATTTAAACGGGTAGGTGGCAATACAGAGATTGGAATTGATATACGGGTCATAGTAGCCTCCAATGAAAATTTACAGGAAGCTTACCGGAAAGGAAAATTCAGGGAAGACCTTTACCATCGTTTTAATGAATTCTCCATAAATCTTCCGCCATTAAGAAACAGGAAAGAAGACATCCCGTTATTTGCTGATTTCTTTTTAACCAAAACTATGGAAGAATTAAATAAAAAACTGGATGGCTTTGATGATGAAGTGCTGGAGATGTTCACCCAATACAACTGGCCGGGTAATTTACGGGAATTTAGAAATGTGGTAAGGAGATGCGCCTTGTTAACCGATAGCGGTTATATATCTGCAGCTTCATTGCCTGTTGAGATAAGTAACGCCCCGGCAACTTCCCGAACAGATGCTACATACCTGGCTGCACCAGAAAGAAAATCAATGGACCTGAAAGATTCTGCTTCAAAAGCCGAGTACGACACCATCATGCATGTTTTAAAAGAAGTGAATTTTAATAAAACCAAAGCTGCAGAAGTACTTAAAATAGACCGTAAAACATTGTACAATAAAATCAGGGGTTACGAAGAATCACAATTATAATATTTATTATCCTGGTTTTCTTTCAAAAACAGCGGCAGTTAATATCTTATAATTTTTTTGCCTCTTTAAGACCCATTTTTTTATTTATTTTTTGCACCAATTTTTTAGACGGCAATTGAGAGTCGTCTCCCAAAAGTATTCCCCATGGCTTTAATTCTTCTGTTGTATCGAATATTATTTTTAATATGGCCACAGTTGGCAAAGCAAAAAATACACCGGGTATGCCAATTAAAATTCCGCCTACTACAGAGCCTAGTATGGCTATTAATGCATTTATCTTAACCCTGGAGCCCACAATTCTTGGCATAATAAAATTGGTATCAATAAAATGCATACATAGCAGGCCAATAAATATCCATGCAATCTGGCCCATACTGGCAGAAGTAGTTAAAGAGACAAGCGCCGTAAAGATCATGCCTGCATAAATACCTATAAAAGGCATGATATTAAGAACGCCTGTAAGTACACCAAGAAAAACCGCATACTTAATGCCTATAAGCATTAATATAATTGTATTGCAGGTTGCAATGATCACCATTTCAATGACCAATCCCGTCATGTAGCTTTTTATCACGAGTTTGGTTCCGTTTAATACCGTATGCACGTTACTTTTATACGATCTGTTGAATACTGCAAAAAAGAAATTTCTAATAGTATGCCGGTAAAAGAGAATGAGAAAAGAATATACAAGCGAAAATATAGTAAATACAAAAACCTGGGTTACCGTAAAAACTGTTTCTTTAAGATACACAACGCCTGAATCCTGCATATTTGCTGTAGCATTACTAATCAGCATTTCCTGTTGTGTTGTAGTTATATTAAACCGCTGTTCAATCCAGTTTTGCAAAGTTTGATAATGTTCTGCCAAATGTTTTTTTATAGCGGGTATATCATTTAAAAAAGAAACTATCTGCGCTGATAAAAGATAGATAACAGTTGTTATTACAATTAATGCAGCCAGAACAGCGATCAAGGCTCCCAATGCCCGGGGCAAGTGTAATCTTTCCAGCAGGTTGGCAAGGGGAAGCAGCAGGATGGATAATAGAACAGAAAAATATAAGGGTACCAATATCACTTTAAACTGTACTATAATAAAACCGATAAGTACAACCAGCAACAATTTAAAACTGAGACGGGCGCTATAAGGAAACGGCTGTGCAGTTGATCTTATTTTATCTGAATTTTCCAATATTGATGATTTAAAGTTTATAACAACAGCATGTAAAAATTATGCCACAATAAAAAATATTAAGATAAAATGGATTCGCTTTTATTTACAGCGATTACGCTTTTACCTGGAATGCTTTTAAAAATAATTTTCACTTCGTGTTCGAGGCCATCATTTACAAGGGAAATAAAATCACCGGTAATTTTTTTCCCATCTACAACGATATCCGGATCTTCATTTTCCTGTGTCCTTATCAATTCGATGCGGTAAAGGGAATTAAGATAATGATACTGCACTTTTACACCGTTCCATGCTTTGGGAAGACATGGCAACAGGTATAACTTCTCCCCTTCGCGTTTTAAACCTATAAATGATTCTATTAAAAGCTGGTACAACCAACCGGCCGCACCGGTGTACCATGTCCATCCTCCCCTGCCCATATGCAAGGGCACTGTGTATACATCAGCCGCAATCACATAGGGTTCTGCTTTATATTTTTCAATAGCGGCAGCATCTTTTCCATGGTTAACCGGATTTATTAATTGTATTAATTGCCAGGTTCTTTCCGAATCTCCCAAAGCAGCAAAAGCCATGATAAGCCATATAGCGGCATGTGTATATTGCCCGCCATTTTCCCGTACGCCGGGTAAATAACCTTTTATATAGCCTGGGTTTAATTCAGATTTGTCAAATGCGGGATCAAATAATTGTATGATCCCTTCCTCTTTTTTTACCAGGTATTTTTCAGCAGCATTCATAGCCATTACCTCCCGTTCGGCATCTGCTGCACCCGACAATACCGACCAGCTTTGTGCTATGGAATCAATTTTACATTCTTCATTTTGTTTGGAACCAAGCGGGGTACCATCATCAAAATAAGCCCGGCGATACCATTCACCATCCCAGGCATTCATTTTTATACTTTGCTGCAGATCTGTTGCTGTAGTTTTGCATTTTTCTGCAAATGCAGTATCATTTTTTAAAGCAGCTAATTCCGTAAATTTCATAAGTATGCCGTATAGAAAAAAAGCCAGCCAAACACTTTCACCTTTTCCTTCGCTGCCAACTTTATCCATGCCATCGTTCCAGTCGCCCGAACCAATTAACGGTAATCCATGCACACCAAAACGTAATGCATGTTCTATTGCCAAAACACAATGTTGATATAATACAGCCACTTTTTCTGAGCGGATGGGGAGATCATAATAAGATTCTTCACCGGCATTTAATAATCTGCCTTCAAGAAAATGAACAGGCTCATCCAGTAAAGACTTATCACCGGTAACAGCAATATATTTTATGGTAACATACGGAAGCCACAAAAGATCATCTGAGCAGGTGGTACGTACGCCCCTGCCTGAAGGCGGATGCCACCAATGTTGCACATCGCCTTCTTTAAACTGTCGTGATGCACACAAAATAATTTGTGCTCTAACCAATGCTGGTTTGTTATGCATGAGTGATAAAACATCCTGCAACTGATCCCTGAAACCAAATGCACCGCCCGATTGATAAAATCCGCTTCTGCCCCAGATACGGGATGCCATGGTTTGATAGTTAAGCCAGCCATTAACCAAAATATTTACAGCGGTATCCGGTGTTTCAACCTGCACTGCACCTAATGTTTCCTGCCAGAATTTTTGCACTTTATCCAAGGCCTGCAAAGCATTTTCTTTTCCTTCCAGCTTTTTTATAATAGCAAGTGTACCGGGTATAGTTTCGCCTGCACCCAACCGGAATACGATATCTTTTTCTTCGCCTTCAGCCAGGTCAAAAACTACCTGTATTACTGCACAGGGATCAAGTGCTGCCCCGGTTCTGCCCGAAAACCTTGCCCTATACATCCCATCCGGATTATCTAATGTACCATTACGGCCTATGAATTCGGTACGGTCTGTAGTAATAGTTCTGTTCACATCATCTGCATCAAAAAAAGCTACTTTATTATTGAATTCCGTATTGTATTTATTATAGGCAAGAATGGCACCGCTTTGTATATCCAGTTCGGTAACTATGTGCATTTGCGTTTTAGCTTTCAGGTCGCCAAGTATCCATTCCATATATCCCGTTGCAGATAAGCGCCTCGGTCGCTGAGAATTATTGTGCAATTTTATAACAATAAATTTAACAGGTTCCTTAATATCTGTGTACACCGTCATGGATGAATCAATTCCATCTTCACTGTGTTCAAAAATGCTGTATCCAAATCCGTGGCGGGTAATATAATCTGATTTGCCGCGGCATGGAAAAGGAGCAGGCGACCAGAATCTGCCACTCTCTTCATCTCTTAAATAAAAGGCTTCGCCCTGCAGATCCGTTACCGGGTCATTATTCCATGGTGTAAGCCTGAATTCATGGGCATTATCCATCCAGGTATAAGATTGCCCGCTCTCGGTTACAATACTTCCAAAATTTGGGTTTGCCAGTACATTGCTCCAGGGCAATGGCGTTGTTAGTGCCGGTGTTGTAGTAATTACATATTCTTTACCATTTGCCGAAAAGCCACCAAGGCCATTAAAAAATTGCAGGCCTGTTGGTTTGGCAACTGTAGTAAAAGAAGATGCATGAAATTTTGTTGGACTGAAATAAGGAATGGCCGTTTTTATTTTATGCCGTCTTGTTACCTGTTCTTCCAGTGTTCCAAACCTGTCGGAAATGATTACCCTTGCCACCGATTGAAATAATATCCTGTCTTCGTTTGAAACCTGGTCAGATGAACGTATAAAAATTCCTCCCGGCTGGTCTTTAATATCTGCAGCCCTGCCCGAAGTTAACAGGCTCAATATCTCGTTTTGTAACACCTGCCTATAGCCGCCGTTATCTTCATTCCAGATAACGAGGTCAACAGTTAATCCTTTCATGCGCCAATAGTTGTGCGCTTTTATCATTTGCTTTACCAATTCAATATTTGCAGAATCTTCTATCTGCAAAAGAATGATCGGGATATCTCCCGAAATTGAATATCCCCACAAACCTGACTGGCCACGTTGATTTTTTATAATAACTGCCGGATCTGCACGTAAAGAATCATTGGCAAAAATGATCGAACCCGCAAGCCTTGCATATAATTGTGCATCGGGTTCTGTTGCATTTAATTGCCGCAATACTACCTGGCTATGTGTCCAGGCCAGCTCCAGTACGCGGTTGGTAAGCTGCAGATCCTGGTATTTATCTATTAAAAAACTACAGTGGGGTTTTGTATCGGCTATACCCATGATCACATCAATGGTTGCAGATTCATTGGGTTCAATAAGTATGCGGTAACGCATGGCAACTACAGGATCAAGCACTGCACCGCTGGTTCCGGATAAAGCAGCATCAGCAGTCATCATTTTTGGTTGATGAACACTGTATCCCCTGCCAATGAATTTGTCCCTGTCTGTTTCATAAGATACCTCCAGCACTTTTGCATCGCTTACTTTCATCAGGTGAAACATCCAGAAAACCTGTTCCTCCGGTGTGCGTGGCCTGCGGGTACAAATGATGGCATGGCGTTCTTCATCAATAGCCGTTTCAACAAAAAGATTACTGAAAGCAGGGTGCATTTCTTCGGCCATTTGAGGTGCCAGCACAACTTCTGCATAACTGGTAATTTCTATTATCCTTTTTTTGCGTGACCGGTTAGAAATGTGTATCCTTCTTAATTCAATATCATCCTCTGGCGATACCGCAATTTCAGTATGTGTATCCAATGAAGCATCTGAACGCCTGAACTCAGCACGGCCCTGCGAAAAGACTGCTTCATAATTATTACCAGCCTGTAATGATGGTTGATAAGCTGCAGACCAGTAACTGTCATTATTTACTTCCCGTATATAACAGAATGTTCCGCGGTTATCACAGGTAGCATCTTCCCGCCAGCGGGTTACAGCAATATTTTTCCAACGGGTATAACCGGATCCCGAATTGCTGATCATAACATGATACCTGCCATTGGATAAAAGTTGTACTTCGGGTATTGGCGTATTGGCTGTTTTAATTACACGCATAGGCATCTCACTGCCCGAAGTGATGCCTATATCCCCCGCATGAATTGCCGGCGAATAAAATGTGCTCATCCTTGGAATTCTTTCCTGTAATAACAGCAAAGCTGATTTAACACCCAGATCGGCTATAAATCTTTGCTGCATTGGTTTGTTTAGCAACAGGTAAGCAAGCGATAAAAAGCCCATGCCCTGGTGATGCGACATAAAAGACCTGATAACTGTATGCGATTGCTTTCTTTGTAAACGTGAACTTGTATAATCAATGGCTTCAAAAAAACCATACTTACCTTCAAAACCTGCTGCCTTTAATGTTTGCAGATTATTATAAGCCTGCTCCGGCTCTACCATTAACGCCATCATCGTTGAATAAGGAGAAATAACAAGATCTTCTCCCAGTCCGCGTTTAAGACCTGTACCGGGTACGCCAAATGCTTTGTATTGGTAATTAAGCTGTGCATCTGTAAGACTATAACCAGATTCAGAAATACCCCAGGGAACAGATCTTTTTTTGCCGTAGTCAATTTGTTTTTGAATGATAGCTTTATAGGTTTGATCCAGCAACGTATTTTCATAAGTGGGCATTACCAGCAGGGGCATCAGGTATTCGAACATAGATCCGCTCCAGGATAAAAGAATGGGCATACTGCCAACATTGGTAAGCTGGCGTCCCAATGCAAACCAACTGTCCTGCGGTAATTTTCCCTGTGCTATGGCAACAAATGTAGTAAGCCTTGCCTCAGAAGCCAACAGGTCATAAAAACCATTGTCCTTTCTTTGTTCATCTACATTGTATCCAATGGTAAGTAAATGCTGGGGCCTGTAGTACAGAAAATCAAATTCAATATCAGCAAGATCATTGCATTTTATTGCTAGCTGTTCAAATGTTATGATCAATTCTTTGGCCCGCCTGGCAGTTTGTGTAATGATTATCCTGAAATTATCAAGCCATTCATTTTCTCCTGCACTGTTATCTTCAGCATAGTAATTAATTATTTTCTGCAATAATATCTCTTCGATCTTAGACAACTGCCTGATGTTGGGTACAGCAGGAAGCATAGGTATTAGTGCAGCAAATTTTTCGGGAGGAGCAGGTAATAACAACCAGGGACAAAGCGATGTTATTTCATTTTTTGCTTCGTTAAGATGGGCTGTTGCTTTTTGAATCCACCAGTTTTCTTCACTGTTTAAATTAAGACTGGCAGCCTCTGGTAACTGTGCAAAAGAATGCTGCATTTCATCAATATATTTTTTGATGTCTGCAAGGCTGTTCAAGGTAGCAGGATAATGTTCATGTATCTTTTGTGTATAATTGCCAGGTAAAAAACGGGGATTGTTTAAAGCCGTTTTTTCTTTTATGATATTTAAAATATCGATGAACCCTTCAAAAAATGCTGTGCCTGCAATTTTCTTTTCTGCTATTGTAAGTAATCCCTGTTTTAAAGTAATAAGAAGTCCCGCCAGGTTTCCGCTGTCAACAGTAGAAATATATTTTGGTGCCAGTGGCGCAAGGGTTTCTGTATCGTACCAGTTAAATAAATGACCACGGTATTTTTCCATGCTTTGTACAGTGCGTATGGTATTGGATGTGCGTTCAATTAATTGCCCAGCAGTAATATATCCAAAATCATAAGCGGTAAGGTTGGATAATAATGCCATACCAATATTGGTAGGTGATGTACGGTGTGCAATTCTTTCTACAGGTTGTTCCTGGTAATTATCCGGGGGCAGCCAGTTATTGCCGGCTGTAACAAAGGTTTCAAAAAAGGCCCAGGTCTTTCTTGCCAGCATCCGCAGGTGTTGCTTTTGTATTTCTGTAAGATCTTGCTGCCTGCTTACAACCGGCCTGCTGATATACCAGGCAACAAAAGGTGCCAGTAACCAAAGCTCCAATAGCGGAAGTACCACAAGCATTTGAAGCGGCCCAAAAATGGAGAGGTAAATAAATAAGACAACAGCAAAAAATGGTGCAAACCACATACTTACATAAAACCGGGGAATACTTTTTTTACTCTTTTGATTATAATAAGGATTCCATTGCAGTAAATGTTTTTTTGAAATATAAATCCGCCAGGCAGTACGTACAACAGCATCTACTGTAAAATATACTTCATAAGGCAGTGTAACAAAATCGATAAAAAATTGTATGAGCCTGTCTTTGGCAGCATTAAAAGTAAAATTAAGGTGTTGCGAAAAAACCACATCTTCCGGTTTGTTGAAGGATTCCCAAAGTAAGCCCAATAAAGTAGGGAGTAACATGATTGACATAACTGCCGAAGCCCAGTACCAGGGTGAGGCCGAAACAACAATTCCGAAAATAAGCAGTAATAATAAACATACGGGAACAAAACTCCGTCTTATATTATCAAATATTTTCCAGCGGGAAAGTAAAGATAAACGGTTCCTGTGCAGTTTACCATCGCTACCTTTTGCGAAAGGAAGTATCCAGCCTGCTATCTGCCAGTCACCACGTATCCAGCGGTGCCGGCGCTGCATATCTTCCATATACCTGAAAGGATATTCTTCATACAACTGCACATCAGAAATAAGTCCCGAACGGGTGTAACAACCTTCTAAAAGATCATGACTAAGTATCCTGTTTTCAGGAAACCTGTTATTGAGTGTTTTTTCAAATGCTTCGATATCATAAATACCTTTTCCTATAAATGAACCTTCTTCAAAAATATCCTGGTAAACATCAGATACAGCACGTGTATAAGGATCTGTGCCCGGTTCATTGCCATGGATCTTTCCGTATATCGATCCATCTTCGCCGGGTAAACTGTTAGATACACGGGGTTGAAGAATACTGTATCCCTGCACCACGCGTTGCTTTTTTTCGGAAAACACTGCACGGTTCAGCGGATGGGCAAGTGTACCCACCATTTTTTTTGCAGCATCACGTGGCAATTGTGTATCAGTATCGAGCGTGATGATAAATTTTACACTCCTGTAAATTTTTTCATCGCCAATGATAACCAGGAAATCATGAGGGTCTCCACTTTGTATCAATTGATTAAGCTGGCCAAGTTTACCACGTTTACGCTCGTAACCCATCCATTTTTTTTCAGTTTTATTCCATTTGCGTGGACGGTGAAAAAGAAAAAATGTATCATTTGAATCACGGTTATATTTTTTATTTAATGCTACGATCTTATTTTGTACTGTTTGCAAAAGCATGTTATCCTCCGGTAAGGTCTCTTTATCAGCATCCTTAAAATCTGTCAGCAGGGCAAAATAAAGATTCGCATCCCGGTTAGCCAGGAAGCGAACTTCCAGGTTTTCGATAAGGCCATTAATACCGTCATAGCTGGTAATTAATGTGGGTACTACTACCATGGTCCGGTATTCATCGGAGATGCCTTTTGAATAATCCATTTTTGGTAATACTGATGGTCGCACTAACAGGGTGGATAACCAGTTAATGATCGACATAGCCAACTGGCTTGTTGCAAAAAAACATACCACAATCAGCAATGCAAGTTTCCAGTTATATAACCCTTCATCATATGCTTTTACAGCCAGTGTCCAGCTAAATATTGATGTTAAAAGCAGCATACTTCCGATATAGACAAGGAGCGGAAACCGGTTTGTTATTGTACGGCATCTTTCTATTTTAGGTAATTTAACCCTGGCCTGCTTCTGTATTTTTTGCAACCCTTTGCCAAGAAGATAATAACCTATATGTGGTGATCCTGCATCCTCATTATTTGATGCACTTGCTTTTGCTGCTTCAATTACCATCAGCGCAACGGCCTGTTCGGATAAAGTACTGTATTTGGCAATTTTCTCAACAGCATGGCGGTATCTATCTCTTGTATAAAAATCCATGGCACTGTAAACCCCATTAATATCTTCCCGAAGTACCTGTTCAACAATACTCGTGCTTTCAACAAATTCACGCCAGTCTGTAGTGCCCAAAAAACGAAGGCTGCTGATGCTGTTGCTGATTGATACCTGGTCGGCTGCCTGTTTTTGATTTTCCTTTTGTATCAGGTCTTCGGTGGTAAGCCCATGCTCTGCTAATTGTTGCTCTATCCAGTTTACAGGTAATGAAAGGCTGTTCCCTTTTTCCAGTAACCGCCTTGTTAGCTCAGCTACAAACGAACTCTCGATCGGTGGTTCCGATCTTGCCATATCTGCAATAACCAATACCAGGTTCTTGGGATTGGTTTCGGCCGTGTTTATTAATTTATCAGCCCATTCATCTGCAAGCGATTTATTAGTGATATCAATAAAGATCTGTATGGAGATACGACGCAGGTTTTCCAACAGGGCCAGTCTTAACATAATAGGAAGTGCCCATAATTCTCCAATCTTTAAAACAGTATTTGTTTGATAAGCTGTAATAAAACTGGTAAGGTTATTCAGGTTAATATGTCCATCGCTGTGGGAAATAATTTCTACAGCCAGGTCATAAATACGCGGCAATCCCGCTGATTTACCCTTAGCTAATTGCGGTAACCCTTTACTATATCCTTTCGGGAAATATTTTTTACCCGTATATATCTGCTCTTCTATCAGGTAAAAATTGTCTAATAGCCATTCAGCAGCGGGTACAATTCTTTCATTGAGGCTTACAACATCGGTCAGTTTTTTATGCACTTCCAGTAAGATGCTTTCATTCTCATCCAGGCGTTTCAACAATTGTTCTGAAGGATGGGCGGAGATCAACTCATGATTTTTAGACATGGCCCTGGCATGCTGTTTCAACTGTTCTTCTGTAAATAACTCTGCCCTTAACGGAGGACTTTCATTTTCATACTTATCGCTTTCCGCCCCTAAAAATGACGCAACCATGTTTTTCTTAAATGAAGCTATGGCCTGCGGAAGCATTTCAAAAATATCTTTACCGGCTTTTTTTTTATTCAAACGCATGCATTCACTTTAACCTTATAAAATATGTCATTATATAATCCAATATAAGCCAATACCATGCCTTTATGATAAACAAGTGTGAATAGTATAAAGATTCTATACCTGATAGCCGGTTTTTTTGCAGATATTAATTTGTAGCACCCTTTTTGGTGACATTAACCATAAACCTAAATTAAATGGTATGCCAACAAAAAAAAATAAAAAACAAATGAAACCCGGTTTTATTGAAAGATTAGCCAATTGGGGCGCAAAAGCTGCCGGAAGCAGTGCGGCTTTTTTAAGTGCTTTTAGCCTTATCCTGTTATGGGGTATAAGCGGCCCTTTTTTTCATTATTCCGAAACCTGGCAATTGGTCATCAATACAGGTACAACGATCATTACTTTCCTGATGGTATTCTTAATTCAAAAATCGCAAAATAAAGATTCGCTTGCCATACAGTTGAAATTAAATGAGTTGGTGGCTTCGCACGAAATGGCCAGTAACCGGTTGGTGGATGTGGAAAATATAACAGAAGATGAATTGAAAGTAATACAGAAATATTATGCGAAATTAAGCAGCCTTAACAAAGCGTCAGAAACAATAAAAGAATCACATTCATTAGATGAAGCTGAAGATAATCAAAAGGCAAAAACCCAAAAAAGAGGAAGATCAAAATAACCGTCAGCCAGGCATAAAAAAATGCAGATTGCCTTAATGGCTGTCTAATGCATCCGCTATAGTTTGTAAAAGGTGATCCATATCAAAAGGTTTTTCTATAAAAAATTCGGCTCCTGCTGCCAGGCATTCCGTTTTTGCCTGCGGGTGAGCAGAGATCATAATGACAGGTATGGGGGCAATCTCCGCATCAGCTTTTATTATTTTACAAAATTCGCATCCATCCGAACCGGATAAAAGCTTATCCATTAGAATAATAGCTGGCTGTAGATTTTTAATTGTCTGTATAAGTTCGTAGGTATTAACCAGGATAGATGTCTTGTACCCTTTATGCTTCAGCATGGCCTGTAGCATGCTTAGTATATCTTCATTATCATCAATAACGAGCACATGAATTTGTCCTTCTTTATTCATTTAAACAATTTACAGGTTATTTTTTAAGGGGAATTGAAAAATAAAAAACAGCACCTTTACCAGGTTCACTGGTTACGCCTATCTTACCATTATGCCGCTGAATTATTTCTGAACAGATAAACAGGCCAATACCAAAACCGGGATATGTTTTTTCATCCTTCCCCTCAACACGGTAAAAACGTTCGAATATTTTTTCCTGGTCGGTTTTATTAATTCCTATCCCGCTATCATGCACAGACACTATTACATAATCATCCTCAATAAAATTCTTTATGATGATCTCTTTTGAATTGGGCGAATACTTAACTGCATTGGTAAGCAGGTTTGTTAAAACCTGGCTTATACGTTCCCTGTCTGCGAAAACAGTTGCAGCGTTACCTGAAAATGTATAGTCCTGAAATAGGTTGACTCCAAAAAAGTGGATAAGTCAACTAAAAACAGGACAGAAAATGAGTAAAAAACAGAGCTCTAACCGACGGGGAACCCAACAATTATTCTACACAGAGGCCTTCAAACGAAAAATCGT
>JBBRQF010000031.1:0-50924 GCA_038226715.1 Chitinophagales bacterium | reverse complement strand
CGTTTATAATGATCACCCGGTCTTTTAAAAAATCAAATTGGGCGATACTTTCATTCCTGCCAACAAAATTAATGTACTCGTAAATTTCATCACTCATGATGAAAATGTTGGGATGGTTTTTAAAAACTTCTGCCAGGCCAGCCAGTTCTTCTTTTGAATACACTGCCCCGCTGGGGTTGCAGGGCGATGAGAACATAAACAGTTTTGTCTTATCAGTTATAGCTGCTTCCAGTTCTGCCGGTGTGATCTTGTACCCGTTTTCTATAGAGGTATTTACGTACTTAACTTCTCCACCTGTCATCCGCACAATTTCTGAGTAAGTAACCCAGTAAGGTGTTGGTATGATCACTTCATCGCCTTTATCTACAATACTCATTACCGTGTTGGCAATGCTTTGTTTAGCCCCAGTGCTCACAACGATCTGGTCGGGTGTATAGTCAAGGTTATTATCTCGTTTCAGTTTTGCACAAACGGCTTCTCTCAGGTCGAGGTAGCCGGCAACCGGTGTATAATGACTGTAATTGTCATCAATGGCTTTTTTTGCTGCGGTCTTAATGTGATCTGGCGTATCAAAATCGGGTTCGCCTAAGCTTAAGTCGGTAATATCAAACCCCTGCCCCCTTAATTCACGGCCCAACTTGGCCATTTTTAATGTTTCGGGTTCGTTAAAGCGTTGCAGCAGGGATGATAATTGCATGGGTTATTTTTTTAGATAATCGCAAAAATAACTATTTATCATAAGCAAATAAAAGCGGAGATAAATTTGGGCGTTCTTTATAATTTCTTTTCAGTTCATAATCATAAATAACCTGGCCCAGGTTTTTCATGAAAGGTTTGCCTACACTTTCATAATCATACTTATCATCATTTAAAATACCATCGCTGTTACAATAGATAACTGCCGAAAGAAAAAATTCGATCTTATTTTTAAAATCCACAACATAGGCCACATCCAGCATATGCCCGTATGCATCACCCTCTTTATTAAAAATTCTTATGTTAGTGGGCAAGTCGCCTTTTTGGGCACCAAATAATAAAAATTTGCTGTAGGCTGGCCAATAGTTCGCCGTGTCGGCAGCATAAGGCGGGTAAAGGCTTTCCGTTGGATACTGGCTCATATATTTTAAAACAAATAAGCGATCTTCTTCTGTAATATTAAACCTGGCTGTTTCCGGTACAGCAGCAGGAAAAACAAGACTGATCAGTATCTGGTGCAGTTCCTCCAGGCCGATCCTGTTCTTTTTTGAAAAATCCATGGGACTGTTTATTAATTTTCCGCCCGAATAATATCCTTTTCCCAGGCTGTCTTTTTGTATGGTATATTTCAGGTTACTTCTTTGTGCTGCCTGCCAGTATAAAATTTTACCATTATCATCATAAAATTTAACGGGATTAGTGCTCCTGTTCTCTTCTTCGGTTAAAAATATATTAAGGCGGTGAACGATCTGCACGTTTGCGTATCCCTTCTTTTTCAATTCAGAATTAATGTATTCCTGCCCTAAAAATTCATACAGGCGGTTATAGGCATCATTATCGCTTACCAGTAATATTTTTTTTATGTATTGCGCTATGGATGGTTTTCCGCCAATGGCCGTGGGATCGTTATAAACGGCCGATTGTCCGCTAAAAGCAGTTTCCGTAAGCATGATCGTGTTACGGTCAATTCCCTGTCCTCCATTATTTACCAGCCGGGCCTTATCCTTCAGCTCATTCAGTTTTTGTAAAGCCAATAGAACAATGGGTAATTTAACTGTTGATGCCGGGTAAAAATATTTGCTTCCATCCACATTAAAATAATGATGCTGCAGGTCGGGTACACCATCTGCCCCCCGGTTAACCTGGGTGTAGATGATCTGTATATTCTGCTCTTTCCTGTTTTGCAAAATATCGCAAAAATACTGTGGATTGTTTTTCAACAATGTTTCCAGGAATTCATCGGACTTTTTACCGGATCGGCTTTCCATTTGCCCCTGGGGCTTTATGCTGCTGCAGGAGAGAAAAATACAGATCCCGCCCAGTAAATTAAATATCGCATTATTTTTACAGATCATACACCCGGTTTTAAGGTGCAAATTGAATAAAATTCTAAAATTAACCCGTATAAAAACTAAATGGGTTTTTCCCCTATCTTTGCACACTTCTAAAAATTCAACAAAGAAGCTACTAAAACGACTATTATTATGAAACTAAAAGGTTTAGTCTGGTTTTTTACAATTGCACTTACTGTAATATCACTTTGGGAATTATCCTATACATGGGTAGTGCGTAGTTATGAAAACACGGTTAAAGAAAAAGCAACAAAAATTGTGAAAACTGCCTTTCCTGATCTTAAAGGAGATGAAAGAGACGCTGCCATTGATTACAGGAAAAAAAGAATTCTGGACAGCACCGCAGACCAGAAGATCTATCCCATTTTTGGAACCACTTACAAACAATGTAAAAGCAACGAGCTTAATCTTGGTTTGGATCTGCAGGGCGGTATCAGCGTAACGCTTGATATAAGCCTTACGGATCTCTTAAAATCTTTAAGTAATAATTCAAAAAATCCTGCATTGCTGAATGCAATAGCCACAGCAAACAAACTTAAAGAATCGAGGGATGATAATTTTATAACCCTGTTCACCGAATCTTTTATCAGCCAGAACGGCGCTGGTAAATTAGCAGGTGCTTTTGCAGGTGCAGAAAAAGAAATAAAGATCAATGATGATGACGCTACCGTTATCAGCAAGCTTAAAACCATATCAGCGGGAGCTATTAAAGAAACATACAAGATCCTGGTTCGCCGTATCGATAAATTTGGTGTTGCCCAGCCTAATATAAATTTTGATGAAAGCAAAGGCATCATCAATGTGGAACTGGCCGGAGTTACCGATATTGAAAGGGTACGTTTTTTATTACAGGCATCTGCCCATCTTCAGTTCTGGGAAGTGTATCGTATTGATGAACTAGCCAGCTCTTTAAAGGTTGCTGATGAGAATTTGCAGAACTACCTGAATGGTGTGAAAGAAGATACAGCAGGTGGAGTAAAAAAAGTTGATTCTGCCAAGCTGCTTGAAAATGTTAACCCTTTCTTCAAAGTTATTAATCCGCAGAATCCGCAAACAGATCCAGCAACAGGAAAACAATTTTTTGCTTCAAACATCGGCAGCATTGCTGTACAGGATACCGCTGTTTTTAATGAATACATGAATAACCCGGTGGTAAAAAATGCTTTACCTGCTGATGCTAAATTCTTATTGGGTATTGAAGAAAAATCTGCAAAGGGTAACCAGCGCTTTTTTCAGTTATATGCTGTAAAAACAATACCCGGCAGTGATAAAGCACCACTTGAAGGTGAAGGTGTAAAAGAAGCCAGGCAGGATTTTGATGAAAGAGGAAAGGTTGCTATTAAAATGGAAATGACCAGCGCAGGTTCTAAAACCTGGGCCAGGCTTACCGCAAAAAATGTTAACCGCCCCATTGCCATTGCTTTGGATGATGTAGTTTATTCTGCTCCAAATGTAAACGGCCCAATTGAAGGTGGTAGCTCCGAAATTACAGGAAACTATAGCGTGCAGGAAGCGCAGGATCTTGCTAATATTTTAAAATCAGGTAAACTGGATGCACCCGCTAAAATTGTTGCACAACAGGTTGTTGGTCCCACATTGGGTGCCGAGTCTGTAAAAGGTGGTGCCATGTCATTCGGCATTGCATTTTTAGTGATATTTATCTTAATGCTGGTGTATTATAACACTGGCGGCTGGGTTGCCAATATTGCCTTAATATTCAACCTGCTGTTCACCATTGGTGTTTTAACAGCCATGGGCTTTACTTTAACTGCTGCCGGTATTGCCGGTTTCGTTTTAACCATTGGTTTAGCGGTTGATACCAACGTAATTATTTTTGAACGCATCAAGGAAGAACTCACGAAAGGAAAATCTTACCCGCTGGCCATCAACGACGGTTACAAACGTTCGCTTGCCCCCGTTATTGATGCCCACGTTACTTCTTTACTTACTGCATTTATATTATTCTATTTTGGTTTGGGCCCGGTACTTGGATTTGCCACCACGCAAATCATTGGTATCCTGCTTTCTTTATTCTGCGGTATTTTAGTATCCCGTTTAATAACAGAAATATTCACGAACAAAAACCGTCACCTTAACTATTTTACCGGCATCTCTAAAAAGATATTTAAACATGCCAGTTATAAATTTATTGAGTTAAGAAAATATGCCTATGTTATTTCTGCTTTTGTATTACTGGCAGGTATTGGCTCTTTCTTCAATGGTTTTCATTTAGGTGTGGAATTTAAAGGAGGCCGTAGTTATACAGTTCAGTTTGATAAAGCAGTTAAGAATGACGAGATACGTGATGATCTTAAAACCGCGCTGGACGGGGATAACGTAACGATCAAAACAGTGGGAGATTCGCGTCACCTGAATATTACCACTGCTTATCTGAAAAGCGATGATAAAGCTGATAGTGCTGTAAAAGCAAGGTTATTCCTCGGACTTAAAAAGGTGTTACCTGCAAACATTACTTACCCACAGTTTACCAAAAACTATATACAGGCCTATTCAACCGTACAGCCAAGTATATCAGATGATCTGAAACGTGGTGCGATAAAAGCAACCGTTTTTGCGATGCTGATCATCTTCCTGTACATCTTCATACGTTTCCGCGACTGGAGGTATTCAGTAGGTACTATTGTTACTTTGTTGCATGACGTATTTGTAACTTTGGCCGTATTCTCATTATTTAAAAATATTGTACCATTCCCGCTGGAAATTGATCAGCATTTTATTGCGGCGATATTAACCGTTATCGGTTTCTCTATGAATGATACGGTAATTGTATTTGACCGTATCCGTGAGTACAGCCGTGATATGAAAGGTGCTTCAAAGACCACCATCATCAACCGTGCGGTAAATGATACCTTAAGCCGTACCATCATGACCTCATTAACTGTATTCTTAACCATCCTTATCCTCTTCATCTTTGGTGGTGAGGTAACACGTGGTTTTGCATTTGCGATGCTGATCGGTGTTGTCACCGGTACCTACTCTTCTATTTTCGTGGGTGCGCCTATCCTGGTTGACTTTGCAAAAGACAAACCTTTGGGTGCTGCTGATATAGTCGTTACTGATAAAAAGAAATAGATCACTATTTAAGTTATACATGAAGAGCCTCGTAAAAACGAGGCTCTTTTTATGTTTAGGTAAACCCAAAATATCAAACATATGTAACGTCCTAAAATAAGTTGACCGTTGCTAAGAACCGGGAATTATTTTACACATATTTTTCCACTTCCATATTTTAATCCCGCCATTAGCCAAATTAAACACGGCACGGTTATTTCAGTGATGCTGATAAATAAACATTCAGATATGAAAAATATATTCCTTTGCCTGCTTGTGTTTGTATTTCTTTATAATGCAGGTTGCAAAACTACAAAAGGCCCTAATGCTGTTACAACAGCCAAAAGAGCAAATGAAATAAAAGCTGACAATGGTATGTTAAACAAGGAGGCTGCTGATTTTATGGTAAAAATTACCGATGCCCGTATGATGGGGGGAAAAGAAGGCGAACTTGCGGTGCAAAAAGGAACAACATCAGAAATAAGAAATTATGGCAAGCTTATGATTAAAGATCAGGCAATTCTTTTAACCAAAATTCAGAAATTAGCAAATGTAAAGGGTATATACCTGCCGGCAACTATAAGTAACAATAAAAAAGATGGCTATGATGATTTAAATGCTAAAGAAGGAAAAAATTTTGACGATAAGTTTATAAAAATGATGCGTATTGACCATGAAAGGGATATAAAAGATTTTAAAAATGCTATACAACTTAGTGATAAAGATATTGCTGATTTCGCAACTGAATATTTACCGCTTATTCAATCTCACCTGGATAAATTAAATGCTATAAAAGATTAATAAACAACCTGGCTCAATTAAAATTATTTCAACTTAAGGTTTGCCTGATAAATGTTTAATATGGAGTTTTTGAGGATAGGTTCTGGCAAATGTTAATAATGCTATCAAGATTATTTACACAGAAAAACTAGTCCCGCATCCACAGGTCTTGCTGGCATTGGGATTATTAAAAGTAAAGCCTCTCGAATTTAATCCGCCCTGCCAGTCAACTTCCATGCCCATCAAATAAATGCCGTGCGATTTTTCCATGATCACCGGTATCCCGTCTATTTCAAAATTTTCATCTTTTTCTGATCTGGCATCAAAGCCCAACACATAGGTCATGCCGCTGCATCCCCCGCCCTTTACACCAATACGTAAAGACTGGCTGGCATCAAATCCTGCTTCAGTCATCAACCTTCTAACTTCATCTTTAGCTGAAGAAGTTAAAGTAACCGGTATCGCTGTTGTTGTTTCCATATTGTGATCTTTTTACAAAATTAAATAATAAATGCAATTTGTCTTTACGATTTACGGCAAAACAAATTGGCCACGAATTATTCCATTATAAATATACAATTGATTTTATTCAACACCCAGGACAGTTCTGTTCGATTTGTGTACTGAGCTTTTGAAGTGTCTGTGTTCCATTCAATAATCCCTTAAATTTGCTGTAAATAAATGAGCTATGGATTTATCTGCTGGTACAGTTCAAAACATTATACTTGGCGCTATTTTTATGTTTTTTATATCCATTGCCTGGCTGCTGGCCGAATTTAAGGGCATGAAGGACAATATTGAAGAACGCCTCGGTATCAATAATGAAGTGATCAAATTAAAACTGCAGGCACTGGAGCGTTTTACTTTATATGCCGAAAGGTCATCTTTAAAGAATCTTATCTCACGTACACCTGCTTCGGGCATAACGGTTGTTGATCTGCAACTGTCTTTGCTTGATACACTGCGTTCGGAGTATGAATACAACGTTACACAACAGATCTATATTGATCCTAAAATGTGGAAAGCCATTGGCAATTTAAAAGATCAGAATACATTCATCATTAACCAGCTTGCTGCTACCCTGCCTTCTGATGCCAATGGATTCGAATTGAGCAAACGCATACTGGAATATGTGGCCAGTACCGATGCTGAATTAAATGCAGTTGTTTTAAGTGCGCTGCAGTTTGAAGCAAAGCGAATACTATAATTTATGGCTACTGATAAAAAAATATACACCGATTCGGGGATCGAAATAAAAGAACTGTACGATCAGCCTGTTAACAGGAATGAAATCCCGGGTGAGTTTCCGTTCACCCGTGGTGTACAGGCGGATATGTATCGCGGCAAATTATGGACCATGCGGCAATACGCCGGTTTCTCCACTGCTGAAGAAAGTAACCAGCGTTATCATTATTTATTGAGCCAGGGTGTAAATGGCTTGAGTGTGGCTTTTGATCTGCCAACGCAAATTGGCTACGACAGTGATCATCCACTTGCAGATGGTGAAGTTGGTAAAGTGGGCGTTGCTATTGACAGCCTGGAGGATATGGAAATTTTGTTCAAAGGAATTAAGCTGGATGAAGTAACCAGTTCGATGACGATCAATGCCAGTGGATTTATTCTATTAGCTTTTTATATTGCCCTTGCAAAAAAACAAGGCGCCGACCTGAAGAAGATATCCGGCACTATACAGAACGATATTTTAAAAGAATACGCAGCAAGGGGAACTTATATTTATCCACCCAAAGCATCCATGCGTATCATCACCGATATTTTTGAATGGTGCGCAAAGGAAGTTCCAAAATGGAATACCATTTCCATCTCCGGTTATCATATCCGTGAAGCTGGCAGTACCGCCGTGCAGGAAATTGCTTTCACGCTCAGCAATGGTAAAGCCTATGTTGAAGCTGCTTTGCAAAAGGGTTTGGATATTAATGTTTTCGGCAAACGCCTCTCCTTCTTTTTTAACGCACACAATAATTTGTTTGAAGAAGTAGCCAAATTCAGAGCAGCGAGGCGCATGTGGGCTGTGATCATGAAAGAACTTGGCGCTACAGATGCAAAAGCGATGATGTTGCGCTTTCATACGCAAACCGGTGGCAGTACCTTAACGGCGCAGCAACCTTATAATAATATCAGCCGGGTTACTTTGCAAACACTGGCGGCAGTTTTAGGTGGTACACAATCTTTGCATACCAATGGTTATGATGAAGCACTTAGTCTGCCTACAGAAGAAGCCGCCGGCATAGCCTTACGCACCCAACAGATCGTTGCATTTGAAAGTGGCGCACCCGATACCGTTGATCCTTTGGCCGGCAGTTATTTTGTTGAAACATTAACGAATGAAGTGGAAGCTGCAGCCTGGAAACTGATAGAAAAAATTGATGCCATGGGCGGCAGTGTAGCTGCCATTGAGCAGGGTTTCATACAGGAGGAAATTGCAAAAAGTGCCTACGAATACCAGCGCCAGATTGAAAGCGGGCAAAAGATAATTGTTGGTGTAAATAAATTTCAGACCGAAGAAAAAAATACAATACCCGTTTTTAAGGTAGATGACCAGGTACAGACGCTGCAGGTTGAAAAATTAAAAGTACTTAAATTAAAAAGAGATAATACCAAAGTAGCTGCTTCCTTAAAATTGTTACACGAGAAAGCAATGAGTGGCGAAAACCTGATGCCCACTGTATTAGAAGCTGTTGAAAATTATTGTACGCTCGGCGAAATCTCTGATGAGTTAAGAAAAGTTTTTGGGGAGTATAAATAACTGCAACTATTTTATTACTCTAAAAGAAATGCCAGGAAGGTATAGTAATGCGCATTACACCAGGTATTTTATATAATTCAATATAAATAGCTCCAAGGCTGCTATTTTGATTTTACCCACAAATATTGGAGTTTAGTCTGCTTTTAATATCTTTCAGGCTTATTAACTACCAACAACTGATTGCTAATGCTGCTTAATACCAAACTAACTGCTTTACTGAGGCAGCCAAAAATAGTTGCCTGCTTGTGGTTCAGTTTAGCGATTATAGGCGCCTTGCTTGAATTATCAAGGAATTCTATAAATAATTATCTAATATATAAAGGCGTTTTTACTCATACACTTGAACAAGTAAACCTATACTTAACCTATCCTCAACTATATGCAGACAGCAATCATTATGGCCCGTTTTTCAGTATTATTATAGCTCCGTTTGCAATACTGCCGAACGCAGCAGGCGTTGTATTATGGGCTTTTGGAAATGCATGGATTTTATTTAAAGCCGTTAAAATGCTGCCGTTAAATACCAATCAAAAATCGGCCATATTGTGTATATCAGCCATCGAAATGATGACCTCCATTCAAAATTTACAGGTAAACCCTTTAATAACTGCCTTAATAATATTCAGCTATATAATGGTGAAAAATAAACAGGACTTTTGGGCAGTACTGTTTGTAGTAATTGGCTTTTACATTAAATTATACGGTATAGTTGGCCTGGTGTTTTGGCTTTTTTCAGAGCAGAAAATAAAATTTATCCTGAGTTTTATTTTTTGGATGGCCGTTCTTTTCGTATTGCCAATGGCCATTTCTTCGCCGAATTTTATTATACAGAGTTACCAGGATTGGTACGATGCTATAGTACTGAAAAACTTACAAAATATTGCGACGATGCAGGGTGACAATATGCAGGATATTTCAGCCATGGGCATAGTACGGAGAATTTTCAATCTGCCAATGTTAAGCACCCTTTGGTTTTTGATACCTGGTGCAATCATTTACGGGCTTTCATTGTTGCGTTTTAATCAATACCAAGCACTGCATTTTCAGTTGTGTGTGCTTGCTTCCACGCTGCTCTTCATAGTGCTTTTCAGCACCTCTTCCGAATCGCCAACGTATGTAATTGCAGTTGTTGGTGCTGCTATCTGGTATATCATTCAGCCAAACCCAAAAACAGTATTTACAAACGGCCTCCTTATTTTTTTGTTAGTGCTTACATCAATATGCACAACGGATATTTGTCCGGCCTGGATAAAAAATAATTTTATAAAGACCTATGCATTAAAGGCATTACCTTGCCTTTTTGTATGGGCATATCTTGCTTTTCAGCTTATGACAGTAAACTACGCTAAACCAGCAAAGAAATTATTTAATTAAATTTATGATATTGAAAAAAATTTCAATTGTAATCCCAATTTTTAACGAAGAAGAAAACATCCGGTTACTGGCTAACACTTTAATTGAGGTCACTTCCCGCCTGTACTACTCTTTCGAAATCATTTTTGTGGATGATGGCAGCAGCGACATGTCTTTACCCATCATTAAAATGTTGTGCGGTGAAAACAGCACGTTTCATTTCATCCAGCTTGCACGTAATTACGGTCATCAAAATGCCATTAAAGCCGGGCTTGATATGGCAAACGGCGAATGCGTAATTACCATGGATGGTGATATGCAGCACCCGCCTGCCTTAATACCACAAATGATAGAAAAATGGGAAGAAGGTTTTGATATTATTTACACAAAAAGAAATGATACCGAAGGCATTTCTCTTTTTAAAAAAATAAGCTCTCATCTTTTTTATAAACTGCTGAATTTTTTATCCGAAGCAAAAATAGAAAAAGGCACTGCCGATTTCCGGCTTTTGGATAATGTGATATGCGATATGATCAGGAGCAGCAAAGAGTCTGAATTTTTCTTCAGGGCCATTACCCGCTTAACAGGTTTCAAACAGTATTTGATAGAATACAACGCTGCGCAACGCAATGCCGGCAAAAGCAAATATACCGTTGGCAAAATGTTCAAATTTGCGCTGCAGGGTATAACGGCTTACAGCGTAAAACCACTGCAACTGGCAACATACCTTGGATTGTTATTTGCATGCAGCTCTATATTATATGTGCCTTATATCATTTACAGTTATTTTGACGGCCATGCCGTAAGCGGCTGGTCATCTTTAATTGCTACAGTTGTTTTTTTTGGCGGACTGCAATTATTTGTTTTAGGTATTATTGGCATTTACATCGGCAAAATTTTTATACAGGTAAAACAAAGACCCGTTTACAGAATTAAAGAAACCAATGTGTATGAAAACAGTACTGTTGAGTTATGATGTAGAGGAGTTTGATATGCCTTTTGAATATAAGGGCAGCCTGCCCTTTGATGAACAGGTACGCATAACAACAACAGGGTTACAAAAATTATTGCTGCTGCTCGATAAGTACAACTTAAAAGTAACTTTTTACTGCACCGCCACTTATGCGCTGGCTAAACAGGAACTTATCCGGCATCTTAGTGCTTCAGGGCACGAAATAGCGTCTCATGCATATTACCACAGTGCCTTTAATGTTGAAGACCTTAGAAGATCAAAAGATGTATTGGAGAAAATAACCGGAAGCGCTATTGCAGGTTTTAGAATGCCCAGGATGATGCCCGTAGATATTAATGCCTTGCAACTGGCAGGGTATATTTATAATTCTTCTTTAAACCCAACCTGGTTACCCGGCAGGTATAATAATTTAAAAAAGCCACGCTTATTGTTTAAAGAAAAAAACATGTGGCAACTGCCAGGCAGCGTAACACCTGTTTTCCGCATTCCTTTATTCTGGCTCAGCTTTCATAATTTTCCTTTCTGGGTGTATTGGCATTGCTGCAAACGTGTTTTAAATGGCGCAGACTATGTAAACCTGTATTTTCATCCCTGGGAATTTTATGACTATACAAATGCAGGCAATGCAAAATTCCCGGGCTATGTAACTAAAAATTGTGGCGATGCTTTTTTATTACGTACAGAAAGGCTGATTGAGAAAGCCCTGAAAGCAGGCTACAATTTCGATACTACCATTAACTGGTTAAATACTGTATCAGATCATGCGCCATGAACCTAAGCAGGTTTTACATCAAAAAAGTTGCAGTATGCAAGTGCAGGTGCAGGCTCTTTTAAATGCCACGCACACACTTACATATTCCTGCATTTCTCTGCACAATCTTTACAAGCCTGTGCGCATAGACTGCAATGTTCGTTATTGTGGTTTGCACATTCGGTTACGCAGATATCGGCAAATATCTTACAAATAAAAAGTTTTACACGAAAAAGCGATAAGTACTGAAAACCTCATGCTCACTGTATCAGAAGCTGTTGTAAATTATTATACCCTGGGTGTAATTGCCTATCAGTTGAGAAAGGTTTTTGGTGAGTATAAATGACGGCGCCTATTTTTTTAAGCCGATAGTTTACAGATAAACAAAAAAAGTGAAGATCCTTCTCCACTTTTTATAAAACTTAAAATCAAAACCAAATTATTGGTTGTAATGATTTTTAAAATATTTGGAATCTTTCATCGCTTCCGCTACAGTCATAATTTTTAGTTTAGGACGTACACCAAAAAAGCCAAAACGACTTGCATATTTTACTACATAGGTTTCGCCAGCCTTGGCTTCAATAGTTACCATTCTTTTAGGCTGTTTTGCTGAAACAGTGTGTGTGCCTGGTGTTACCGATGCAGTATAAATAGAAGTACCTTTTAACTCGGCCATTTCATTACCATCAATTTTTACTTTGTATTTAGCCAAAGCACCATAAATACAACCTTTACGATAGGTAATTATTTTGGCATTTTGAGCAAACGAAGAATGTGCAAATAAAACCAATGCAGAAATAAATGCGATTTTAATTAATTTTTTCATAATTTTTTTTGTGTGGTTTATTAATGTCTTTATGTACGTGTTATTGTAGCAGGCAGATTTACTTATGAAAAAAAATGGCTTTTGGTTAAGTGCAGCGGCGAAAATCTGATGCCTCCCGTATTGGAAGTTGTTGCAAATGATGCACCCTTGTTCAAATTGCTATGAGTTGAGAAAGGCTTTTGGGAGTATGAATAGTTACAACTATTTTAACGCAGCGCCGCCATGGTTCATGCCACACGAAACATTTTACCTGCGTTCCTGTGCCACGAACGCAGGTATAAAGAAAGGTCTTTGGAAAATATAAATAATTGAAATAATTTCCATTAAATAAAAGAACCGCTTCAGTATCATATTACCTGGCGGTTCTCTTTTATAATTCGTTATTGGTATACGTGGTTCAAAAAATCAACTGTGCTATAAACACTACCTACTGCACCACTGCCCTGCTCATCGCCAAACGCCTGCCATAAGCATCTCTCAGCTCTATCCAGTAAAGCCCCTTGCCATTTGCACGTATATCCACATCTATTTTTTGGTAAGGTATTGTTTGTGTAAAATTTCTGGTAATAATTCTTTCTCCCCAATTGTTATAAACCATCAATGATCGTTGCACTGCATTATTTGCAGCACTGTAATATCTTACCTGGAACCTTCCACCGCTGGGGTTGGGATAAGTAAACAGGTTAAAAGAAAATGAATTGGCGATGGTAATAATGTTGGATAGATTGGCACAGCCATTAACATCAGTAACCTTTAACTGATAATCTCCTGCACTGCCATAATTCACAAGCAATGTGCTTGCGGTGGCTCCAGGTAAAACTCCACCATTGTAATACCAGGTGTAAGTGGCAGCCGGGTTTGGTGTTACTGTAGAAACTATGGTAGTGGTTTGTCCGGGCCCTATTATCAAAGGATTAGCGGTTATAGAAATGGTGGGCAGTGGGTATATTCTAAGTAAAGCTGCATTTGATATTGCGCCTGAACAACCATATCCTCCATTTATTAACACCCTATATAAATAACCATTCATACCGGTTGTCACCGGGTTAATAGTAAGCGTAGCCGTGTTGAATCCGTTATGAGGTGGCCCATTAAGGTTGAGCCAGTTATTACCTCCATCACCACTTACCTGCCATTGATAGATGGTAGAGCCGGGACCAGCAGCTACACCTACTGAAAATACGGCAGTTGTATTACCGTTGCATAGATTTTGATTTGCAGGCTGGCTCGTAATATTAACAGGTATATCTACATTTACCGTTACACTGCCAGGAAATGAGGTGCAAACCGGGGAACCAGGTGGAAGGCTTTGTGTGGTGGCCTGGTATGTATATATACCAGCCACTGTAGATTTTACCCAAACAGAATCAACCGGCGTTCCAAAATATGCCTGGGTTGCATTTGCATCAGTATATAAACCAGCAAACGGTGTCCATATAGCTGGAGTTGAATTTGGATTACCGGTAGTAGCACAAGGGAATGTCAGTTTCATACACCAGGAATTCAACACGCCTGTTTGAAATGAAACTCCATCATACAAACCCAACGTCCAGTTTCCATTTAAACTGGAGAATAAATTTTGCCAGCTTGTGGATGTGGGTGCCATACCTGTTGGTCCTGCAGATGTACCTGTTCTCAAATCTGCTGAGAATGTACCAGTATATGGATCAGTGCCAGAACTTAACGGGTTAATTATCGACGAGGCTATATTAGTATTTGAAAACCCAGTAGATGCTCCGCTTCCACCTGTACCCGATATAAAATAATCAAGATTAATGATCTGTCCATTGGGGGCTTTCAATGCAAAAACCATATCTCCAATTCTCGTGTGCACCATGTTAATTACTACAGTTATACCAAACGTGTTACAATCCAATGGTGTTCCGAATACAGCAATCGTATTGGAAACTCCCACAGGGTTATTATCGGGTACGGCCAGATTAACAGGCCCGGAGCAATATTGTAAGGTGCCTAATGATGTCACTCTTAATTTCACTGGCGTACTACCTGCACATGCATAAGCGGGGTTAGGCAAAATCCTGGGAGCAGCGGGCGTATAGTTTACGGTTGCCGTTGCAGTACCAGTACAGCCTGTTGCATATATCTTACCGGTTACTGTATAAGCTGTGTTTGTTAAAGGCCTTGTGTAAAGCGAAGTTGCATTACCACCGGTATAAGGTATGGTTGCGGCACAATCATGATATAGTCCGAAAAAAGGAAACCAAGTGTAACTATCTGCACCACTTGCTGTAATTGGTATACAAGTGCCTCCACATGAAATATTTGGCGTAACATTAATTACAGGAGGAACACAAGTGCCATTATTAGTGATGGAAGTTGTACGGCAGGTAGCTTGTACACCGCAAATATAATTTGAATTTATATGTACATAATAAGTGCCAGCTGTTACTGAAGTCCAGGCTAGTGGCGTGGCACCAAATGCAATAACAGGCCCTCCGGGTGTACCCTGCCGGATCGTTAAAAAATCTGTAGTAATACTACTTGTAACTGCGTAAGATGTTGAGGCTGCAACACTATTAATTGTTGAATAATCTCCTGCAAAACTACAGACATTTATTTGCACAGTATTGCCGGGTATTGGAGCCGTAACAATGCCTGAAGGATTACTATTGTTACATTGCCCGTTTGCGTTTGTGCCTATATGCAACATTAAAAAGGTTAACAGGCCGATACTTAAAAACTGCTTTTTAAAATTTGTATTTGCATTATGTAGGCGTAAGTAAAGTTTAATCATGCAGTAATTTGTTTAGGTGGATAAATATGTACGTCACTAACAAAGTACTCATTATAACTCATAAAACATATTTTTTCAATACTAAATTTTCCACCATATAAGTACCATTTTCTTTACGAATCAATTCTTGATTTTCATTATCCCAGGATATTTTAATTGCTCATACAGGCCACAAAAAAAATCCTCCCCGAAACCGGGGAGGATCTATATAACTGTTTAGTTATCTTTTATTGAATAACCACTCTGCACATGGTAATACGATTACCATTCAGATCTCCGATCTCAACCCAATACAAACCTTTGCCGTGTGCACGCATGTCAACAGGCATTCTTTCGTAAGGTCTTCCTATGCTGTAGAACTGAGTAAATACCCTTTCGCCTTTAGCATCAAAGATCGTTAATGTTCTTGGGGTTACAGTAGTTACTGTACTGTAGTACCTAACTTCAAATTTACCACTCGTAGGATTAGGATAGATAAAGCACTTACCGTTTACAGAATCCTTAATAGTAACGGTTTCCAATGCATTAGCAGTACATCCGTTAACATCTATAACATTTAATCTATAAGTACCGAGTCCGTCTACATCAACCAATAAAGTGTTTGTTCCTATACCACTCACAATACCGGGCGAACTGTTGGTCAATACTACGCCATTACGTGACCACGTATAAGTGGCCGCAGCAGGAGTTGATGTTGCAGTTATCGTAGCTCTTAAACCAGGGAATAAGCTGGTACGGTTGGCACTAATATGTACAACAGGTAATGGGTTAACATTAAGTGTTCCAAAGCCAGAAGTTACAGAACCGCAAGGTGCAGCACCATTAACAACAACCCTGTACCGATAGCCATTGTAAGTAACCGGTGGTGCTGTAATCGTAAGTGTTGCAGTTGTTACACCACTGTAAATGGTATTATTGGCGATGTTAGTATAAGTTATACCAGCATCGGTACTAACCTGCCATTGGTAAGTTATTCCTGTACCTGTAGCCTGAACAGAGAATGTTGCAACCTTATCAGTACAGATTGTTTGAACTGCTGGTGTAACAACAGATACAGCTGCAGGTTGGTTAACCGTTACAGAAACCGTTCTTGCCGGAGAAGTACATGTACCTGATCCTGATGCCAGCAAAGTAACGCTGCCATTAAAGTTTCTTGGATTGTTGGCCGGTGTACCTGGCGCTGCAGGGCCACCCCAACCGATATTACCATCGGTTATGATGTCGCAACCGCCATTTGAATAAACTACAGCAGTACCTGTTCCGTTTGTATAAGCCGGGAAAGTTGCTCCTGACATATCCACCGCAATGCCATAAGTGGCACCCGCAGGTATAACCAGCGTTAATCCACTCATCAGCAGGTTTAGTGTATTTGCGGTAACATTATTATTAGCCGTTCCAAACTGGTTCCAGCCATTGGCTGCAGAAATAGGTCCAGGATTACCCGCAATGGCCGAGGGTTTAAAGAATGCTCTTGAAACCACAGCACCTGTACCAAACGTATTGCTCGATATACTGCTCAGTGTTACCGGTACGGCATTGTTATTCCTTACATTAAAGGCAACAAGGAAGTTACCATTACCACCTGCAAGCGGTGTTGTTGGCGTTGCTGTAATAGCAAGTGAATTCTGGGCCGTTACCTGGTAAGTGTAAACACCTGCAGTTGCTGGTTTCGTCCATACAGAATCTACTTTTGTACCGGCTACATAAGCTGTAGTACCGCCAGCATTAGAGAACAATCCGGTAGCAGGAGTCCAGACAGCCGGCGTACCGGTTGATGTTGCCTTCAGTTTTACCGGAACATCTCCCAAACACATAACTACGGGGTTAGGAGTAACCACGGGAGCAGCAGGAGTGTAATTTACCAGTACAGTTGATGTACCGACACAGCCTGTTGTTCCATTAGTACCTGTTGCCGTGTAAATAGTGGCTACTGTTGGTGCTGCATAAACAACAGATGTTTGTGTACCGGCAACATATGCACTTGTAGCCAGCGGATCATTGTATAATCCTGCCGCAGGAGACCATGTATAAGTAAGCGGTGAACCTGATGTACCTGGTGTGGTGTACTCTACAGTAACAGACCATGATGTAAGTGTTCCTACATCCCCGGCACCACCATCTGCCATGGCAAGTGTCCAGGTACCGTTTGGAGTTGAATATAACTGGTTCCAGCTTGTAGCTGTTGAAGTGAACCCGGTTATTTCCTGGATCGTGAATGGAATTGTACCATTGATCAGATCAGCTTTCCACGTTCCTGTGATCGGCGTTGTTGTTGCCGTACCAAGAGCCGTTGTACCTGATGAGCCGATAGTAGCATTCACAAATCCTGAATTAGGATAGGTTCCTGCCTGTGTGGCTGTTCCACTCATGTATTTATCCAGGTTAAGAATAGTACCATTAGGTGCTTTTAAGTTAAAGATCATATCGCCTACATAAGTATGGCCTGGCATATTTATATTAACCCTGATACCTGTAACTGTTGCATTGGCAGGTACGCAGGAAACTGCAAGCGTTGCTGTTGCGCCAGCCGCTGAATTATCAGGTACTGCAATAATTATTGCACCTGATGCTGTTGTACAGCTACCAGGCACTGGAGGAGGTGCAGAAGCTGTACTTAATTGTGTGCCACTGATACCGGCAACACCACCACATACAGGACCTGCAGGCGTAATAACAACTACCGGTAACGGATTAACTGTTAATACCGCACAATTTGAAATATTAGCAGTACCAATAGCTGCGCATGTTCCGCCTAAAACACAACGGTATGCATAACCATTCATAGTACCGGCTGCTGGATTAACACTAAGTGTTGGTGTTAGAACACCACTGTAAGGAGTTCCATCAACAAGGTTAACCCATGGACCTGCACAACCAGCAGTGCTAAGCTGCCACTGGTAAGTAAGTCCGGCTCCTGTACCGGCAACAGTAAACGTAGCAGAATTACCACTACATGTTGCTGTACTGATTGGTTGGGTCGTTACTACCGGGCGCTGATTAACTGTAATAGTAATATTAGCCTGGCGAATACATCCTGCTCCATTATTAACACTAACAGTGTAAGTAGTGGTAGTCATTGGAGAGGCTGCAACCGGGTTAGAAGTTGTAGAACTTAAACCTGCAGCAGGTGTCCATAAGAATGTCCCGGTAGCAATAGGTCCGATAGAACCGATTGTATAATCAAAAAACACTCTTGATATAGATGCATTCTCTGTCCATACTTGCTGAGGTGCAGTAGTTGCTAAAGGAAACTGCATACCAATTCTTGTCAATGGTACGCTGAATGTTCCGATAGTAGTAGTATTTGGGTTGATGCTGTAAGAATTTACATCAGCACCACGTGAGCCCAGAATACCGATTACGTCGCCTGCATTTATCGCAATATTTACAGGTATATTACCTGCGGTTGTATTGTTTTGAGTTAAGAACAAGGTTGTAAATGCATTGGTAGTTGCCGGAAAGGCAGGTGGTGGTGTAGCAGGTGTAAACCTTATAACAGCAATATTTTGGTTACCTGCAGATGCATCTGTTGGTACCCTTAACGCTGTCATGGTAAAGTTGGCTGGTGCTGTAAAATAATAGCCCCTTACGTTGCCGGCAAATGTACTGGTTTGTGCACCTAAAGGAATTGTGGTTGGCCCGGTAATATTGCCTTCGTAAACTGTTAGCAAGGTTGGGTCTCCGGCACACACTGTTGTTCCCGGATCCGCAACAATTACAATTGGAGGTGCAGCTGCAAAAGTTACAGTAGCTATGCTAGAATTTGCAGCACCACAAGTACCGAATTGCGTTACTGCACGGTAGTACATGGTTTGGGTAATATTTGTAAATGTGTAAGTAGCAGTTGTATTGGCAATCGGTGTCCACGGACCTGCAATATTAGTTGCAGATTCCCAACGTAGAACAGCTCCATTAAAGCCTGCTACAGTTAATATACCACTGTTTGTTGTTCCGCAAACATTCGTGTTTGCCGGAGTAACAGTACCTGCTGTTGAACCAGCGGCAACAAATAATGCCGCAGGATTACTGGTAGCGTTAGGTGCACAGGTACCGGTAACAACGCAACGGAAATAATTACCGTTCATACCTACAACTGTAGGACCAACAGTAAGTGTTGTAGTAGTAACACCTGAGTAAGGAGCAACGTTTGTTAAGATGGTATATGTACCACCAATACCGGTAGTACTTATCTGCCATTGGTAAGTTACTCCACCAGTAGCAGATCCAACACAGGTATAAGTAGCATTCGGTCCTGCACAGGTAGTAACATCAACCGGTTGTTGATTAATTGTTGGAGCACAGGCAACCACCTGGGTTATCTCGGTAATCAAATCTTTATAGAATACCCTGCTGTTAGTTGCATTAAATAAACTTGAACGCATTGGTACAGCAGCAATGGCATCTAAAGTGATGTCATCAACCCACCATCCTGTAGGATTGGTAGGTCCTGCTGTATTATTATCAGAACCAAACCTGAAACGTAATTTAACAGATTGTCCGGCATAAGAAGATAAGTTAACGATAGTATTGACAAATGCTGAACCAGGAGTAAGTCCTGTAAATGCAGCACGGCCACCCAATGGGTTATTTGGAGAAACGCCAAGGGCTCCATTATATCCGTTCTGGATCATATTAGGACCAAGGTCATTCCAGGTAGTTCCCCCATTTGTGCTTATCTCTACAACTCCTCCATCCCATCCATCTTCAGAATTAACCCTGTACCAGAAACTTAATTTTGGATAAGAGTTGGCAGGTAAAGCAATAGCTGTAGTTGTTTCTAATCTTTCATCACCATCCGCAGACAGGTTGGTGGCAAAGAATGAATTAGGAGCACTATGACTTTGTGTATTTACAACAGTCCAAACATTTCCTAAAGGAGCTGTTGTTGTCCATGAAGCAGGTATTGTAGCACCGGCAACTGGTTCATTAATTAAAGATACAGGCGGGAAGTAAGAACCCGGATTTACATTAACTGTAAACGGATAGTTAACCGTTCCGGCTGCCTGGTTTACGGCAAAACTTACTACACGGTTAGGAGCATTATAAGTACCACCACTAACGTAAGTAACGTTGGTTGGCAAAGTATCTCTTAATGTATAATTAGTAACAGCAGAACAAGTTGTTACGCTGTTAACATAGTTTAAATTTGAACCTTCAGGAATGGTGGTTGCACTTACAGTAGCACCTAAAGTAATTGGCGGTGTAAAGTCAACAATCTGGTCAGTAATACTGGCAGTTGAACCCTCAGATGCAAAAGCACCAACGCCTCTTCTTCTGAAGGCTTCCCAGATAGCACAACTATATAAACCACCATACAAAACCTGGTCGGCCTGCAAGATCGCATCTCTGCCACTTACAAAACCAGGGCTGCATTGTTGCAGTTTTAAACCTTCTGTAACCAGTTTCAAAGCAATGGTATTACCACCGCCACCGGCTACATTATATATGTTAGGGTTGATCGTACCTACCTGGTTAATAATATTCCAGGTCATGTCCCAGATAATCGTACACCAAACAAAACCTACACCATGCGGTATTGCCATTGCCGGCAGGTTAGCATAGGTGTAATTGTTTACGGTCAGGTCAGTACAATATCTTGCAGGCCTGATACCAACACCTGTTATTGGTTGAAATAAAGCATAAGTTCCAATACCTCTTGGGGCATTGAAACCAGAATTCAAAGTTGCTGTAGCCCAATCCTGGGTAAGCATCAATCCATAATAATCGCTCCAGCCTTCTCCCATTTGTTCAGCATTACCTAAACATCCGACATTGGCAGGGCCACCTGTTAAACGGGTACTTGTACCATGACTGAATTCATGCAAAATAATGCCATTGTCCACATCACCATCCCTGTTTGGTGTTCCACCTGTCCACAAATACATCTGCATTCTTCCACTACCACCATCAGCAGGCGTACTGAAGTTTGCATTATTTGTACCACTTCCATCCTGTGCTTCCGCATTCACGTGATCATTTCCTGCACCACCACGGCCCTGGTTATCATCCTGGAAATTACCACCAACTTCATCAAAACCGTAACCGTACATTACATCATGTACCACATTGTTCCAGTAAAATAAATTGGTAATATTGAATTGCTGGTTTTGTACCGGTGTTGATTGAACTGGATCAACTGTAAAATTAGGTACAAAATCAAAAGTTAAATTAGGCAAAGCAGTTGTTGAACTGGCAGATGCAGCAATAGAACCGTTATTTGCATTAGCACGATCCTGGTAAGCCCACACATTATTACCGCGGCTATAAGCATAGTCAGTAGCAGCAGCACCAGTATTCCATTTTAAGGAAGTGGCATTACCAGGTGCAGCAGTCCATGGATCGGTACGCAATGCTGGCGCACCACCCGGGTGAATCGGACTTTCAGCCGGTATAGGAACAACCCTGTAAGTAGCTGTTGTTACAGTAGCAGGATCTTCAATATTTTTAAAATCAAAATTATTTTTTACTGTTGCTTCTGCAGGGTTTATGCCCATTATAAATGCAGGATATTTTACATTACTGTTCAGATCTGGTGTACCCCAGTTATCGTATTTAGTATAGTTATCTAAACCTATAACACTGTTGTTTACAGCATCAACCCTTATCATCCAGTAATCAGAAGTGGTTTTAGGTATTATGTATACATGCCATGACAGGCGCACTTCATTTGAATTCTCCACCGGTGTCCACATTAATTCAGCCGTAATATTTTCACGGGAAATACCCATGTTGCTGAATTCAACCTTACGGCCATTTTCTTTACTGCTGATAGCGATTGCCATCTGTGATGCATGCAGGCCCCTGTCTGACAAAGCAGACTGTACAGCAGATTCTGCCATAACTGAAGGCGTTGCCGATTTTCCCACAGCAAATTTATCAATACTGTGGTTAAAAATTCCGGCATTAGATACCAGCTTACCGCCTTTGTAGGCAAGCACCAGCATCTGGTTATAAACTGGAATATCTTTGTAAGTCTGCGTCAGGTAAACCATGGTAAGGCCGGCAGCTTTATCATAGTAAGTACTTGATACCTTTACATTACCAAGATCTTCCATAGAGAGTCCAAGTTTGGCTTTGCTTGCGCTAACCAGACTCATCGCTGCATGCTCATCGGCGTTGATACTTTGTGCGTTTATACTAAACACAAAAAATAACAACGGAACAATAAAGAGGAAAATTTTTCTCATAATTGGTGTTGTTTTAAATTTAGAATACATTAATAACAGTGATTATTAAAAAATAATAATATTATTCTTTACAAAAAGAAATGCTGAAAAAGTATTTACTTGAGATTTATTTACAGTGCAGAACCGGTAAATGAAGAAGTAAAGATTTTAACCATAAGCCTTTTGTTAATTGATTTTAATTTGTAATTCAAAAAATTGAGTACACAATAGTACGAACATTAAGTTAATATTGTTAAAAAATAAACAAGTATCTTATCAACAATTCCACAAATGGTGAATTATTCTTTAAACCAATCAGTTTCAATGAATAAACTTAAAATTATAATAGCGCTTGCTGCCATTTTTTTTACTAAAAATATGTATGCCCAGGACCTGGCTTCAACAATTAATACAAAGGCTGAATCCATACAGCAAAAATTAACTGTATGGAGAAGATACCTGCACCAACATCCCGAGCTTGGCAACCGCGAATTCAAAACATCAGCCTATATTCTTGAACAGTTAAAAGATCTTGGCCTTGAAATTAAACCCGGCATAGCCAAAACCGGTATCGTTGCCATTTTAAAAGGTGGTAAGCCCGGACCTGTAATCGCATTAAGAGCCGATATGGATGCCTTGCCGGTAAAAGAAAGGGTAAATATTCCTTACGCATCAACCGACAGCAGTATGTATGGCAATATAAAAGTTCCTGTAATGCATGCCTGTGGACATGATGCTCACGTGGCCATGCTGATCGGTACTGCACAGGTACTTTCGTCTATGAAAAAAGATATTGCAGGAACCGTGAAGTTTATTTTTCAACCTGCAGAAGAAGGTGCCCCGGAAGGTGAAGAAGGGGGCGCTGCCTTAATGGTTAAAGAAGGCGTTATGGAAAATCCAAAAGTTGATGTGGTTTTTGGAATGCACATCGAATCCTGGATTCCGGCTGGTGATATTCAATATAAATCCGGTCCCTTTATGGCTTCTGCCGACCTGTTCACCATTAAAGTAAAAGGTAAGTCCTCCCATGGATCTCAACCCTGGCTTGGTGTTGACCCTATTGCTGTATCAGCACAAATAATTGAAGGGCTGCAAAATATTGTTAGCCGCCAGATGGATCTTGCAAAAGCACCTGCGGTAATTACTGTTGGTAAAATAAACAGCGGTGTACGTTTTAATATCATCCCCGAAGAAGCTATGATGGAAGGAACCATCCGTACACTCGATGCTAAAATGCAGGTTGATATTCATGACCGCATACGCCTTACTGCAACAAAAATTGCAGAAGCATCCAATGCTGTTGCCGAAGTAAATTTTACCACAAAAACATTGGTTACTTATAATACACCTGAACTGGTTGAAAAAATGATCCCATCCTTACAAACGGCTGCAGGCAAAAATAATGTGCGGCCAATGGAATGGGTTACCGGTGCCGAAGATTTCAGTTATTTTGGAACCAAAGCCCCCGCTTTCTTTTTTTATATTGGCGGTATGCCACGAGGCAATGATGCTAAAAATGCACCACCACATCATACACCCGATTTTATGATCGACGACAGCCGGTTATTTGTGGGCGTAAAAACATTTTGCCAGTTGGTATTTGATTATCCGAAAACAATTAAGAATTAAAATAAATCTTAAAATAGCCGGGGCGCTTTAAACGACCTGAATCATAACTAAAACATAAATCATGAAATAAGCCATAACAAAATGTTGATACCAATCAAAAATGTTAGTGGCGAATTGCATGTGACTAAAACCAATAAATATAAACACATGAAACAGATTTTATTTTTTTCAGTAGTCCTCCTCTCCTTTTCTTCGGTTGCACAAAATAAGATGACGCCCGAACTTTTGTGGCAATTGGGAAGAGTATCGGGTCTCGGGATATCAAAGGATGGCAAGTATGTTTTATACTCGGTTTCTATACCAAATGCTGCAGAAAATAAAAGCAGCAGGAAAACATACGCAGTTTCTGTGAGCGGCGGAAACCCAATGCTTGTAAGCAATGCAGACAGTATGCTTACCAATGAAAAGATATCACCGGATGGAAAATACCTGATCAGCAATGCGGAAGTAAAAATTAAAAAAGTAACGGGAAAGGAATATTACACCGACCTGCAAAAATCAAACGTGTATATTTTCGACAACCTGGATTACCGGCATTGGGATACCTATGAGGATGGAAATTTTGATCATGTAATGTTAACGCCGTTGGTAAACGGCGTTGCCGGACAACCAAAAGACCTGATGCCCGGAGAACCGTATGATTGTCCGCAAAAACCATTTGGCGGCGATGAAGATTATGTGTGGAATCCAAATGGAAAAGAAGTGGTTTACTGTACCAAAAAGAAATATGGAACGGCTTATGCCATCAGTACCAACACCGATCTTTTTGCTTATAATATTGAAACCGGTAAAACAAAAAATTTAACCGAAGGCATGATGGGCTATGATATCAACCCGTCTTTTAACAGTAAAGGCGAACTGGCCTGGTTAAGTATGAGAAGAGAAGGATTTGAATCTGATAAACAGGATATTGTTGTGAGCAATGGCATTACTAAAATGAACCTGACAGGCATGCGGGATGATATACATGTAGAATCATACAGGTGGAGCAATGACGGCAGGTCTATTTATTTTATTGCACCGGTTAACGGCACTTTACAATTGTTTGAAGTAAATTATCCGGGCCTCACCAAAATGTTGCCGCATGTTAACCAGATCACCAAAGGTGATTTTGATGTAAGCGGAATCATTGGCCAGTCGGGCAATACATTAATTGTCAGCAGAACAGATATGAATCATGCTGCAGAAATTTATACCGTTGATGTTGCGAATGGCAACATGGCGCAGATAACACATGTGAATGATGCAACCTACGCAACACTCAGCATGGGTAAAACCGAAAGGCGTTTTGTAAAAACCACTGATGGAAAAAATATGCTGGTATGGGTTATTTATCCGCCTGGTTTCGATGCCACGAAAAAATACCCTACACTTTTATATTGCCAGGGCGGTCCACAGTCTGCCCTAACACAGTTTTATTCTTTTCGCTGGAATCTGCAACTGATGGCAGCCAATGGTTATATTATTGTGGCACCAAACAGGAGGGGTATGCCGGGCTATGGCACCAAATGGAATGAAGAGATCAGTAAGGACCATGGCGGCCAGGCCATGAAAGATTATTTAAGTGCTATTGATGCATTGAGCAAAGAAAGTTTTGTTGATAAGAACAGGTTGGGTTGTGTAGGCGCAAGTTATGGCGGCTATTCGGTGTATATGCTGGCAGGTATGCACAACAACCGTTTTAAAACCTTTATCAGTCATGATGGTATTTTTGATTTTAGAAGTATGTACGGCACCACAGAAGAACTCTGGTTTGTTAACTGGGATTATGGTGGTGCTTACTGGGACAAGAAAAACCTGGCCGCACAAAAATCATACGCACAGTTTTCGCCCAGCAATTTTGTAGATAAATGGAATACGCCCATTTTAATTTACCAGGGCGGAAAAGATTACCGGGTTCCGATAGAGCAGGGCCTGCAGGCTTTCCAGGCTGCGCAGCTGAGAGGCATAAAAAGTAAATTGGTGCTATTGCCCGATCAAAACCATTGGGTAAGTACAGCACAGGATGCATTGGTTTGGCAGCATGAATTTTTTGGCTGGCTGGAAGAGACGTTGAAATAATTTTTTTTGCCACGGAGACACAGAAGCACGGAATATTTGATAAATTAATTCATTTTAATTGTTACTTACGATGCGAAAGATAATGATATCAGCATTCATATTAATTTACTACGCAGGTTTCTCCCAGGTTAATGGCACTCGAATAAAAGAAAATTTACAGACCCAGGTTTTCGTTGATTCAAGTACAAACTATTCCTATGTCCTGGACTCAACACACACATACATTACTTCGTATGATGCTTGTGGCAATTTTTTGTGGTCATTTTATACTTGCATAAGTAATTTCAGAAGAAGTTCATCAGGAGACCCTGTACAATTACATGACATTCGATTTGGTAACAAGAGTGAATTATTTAGTAGAACAAAAGCTGATGAAAGGGTGCTTTTGATTTATCATGATTTTTGCGCTGGATACGTTAATTTAAAAACAGGCAAGTATACCGCTTTTGGTTGTGATTAAAATAATTTTAGCCACGGAGGCACAGAAGCACGGAATATATTTTGTGAATTTTTGGCCTTCGTTCGAAAAATTATAAGAAGATGTATTTTTAATGCGCAAAATCAACTTCAAAATTCCCTTTATCCTTTCCATCGAATGATTTTCAGTAGGTGTCAGGCCATTACTAATAAACCACTGTTTTAAAAAAATTCATTAAATCAGCACCCTCTCTATTTTTTGATCTGTTCATAATGGCCAGACAGCTTAATGCGCAAAATCCTCCTCAAAATTCCCCTTTATCCTTTCCATCGAAGGATTGAAATATCCGAATTTTAAATTCGGAAATTCTTCCCTGATCAGTTCCATCATCTGTTTAACCCCCATACATTCACCGGTATCGGTAACGCCAATTTTACCAAGATACCAATCGGGATCAATATTAAAATTGCGCCATTGTATCATGCATAGGTCCGTTTCCCTGATGAGTTTTCTTAAGGCTTCATATTCTTCAATGCTATCCGTCATACCCGGAAAAACAAAATAGTTAATACTTGTCCAGCCACCATAACTGCGCATTACTTTTAAACTCTCAAACAGGTCCTCAAAATCGTAATTATTAGGCAGGTAATAAGAAGTGTAAATATTTTTTCGTGCCGAATTGGTGCTTACCCTGATACTGTTCAAACCCACTTCGCACAAAGCTTTCACAGCTTTTGGCATACTGCCGTTCGAGTTGATATTAATGCTTCCTTTTTGTGTATGTTTTCTTATTTGGATAATTGATTCACGAATCGTTTCCCACATCAGCAATGGCTCACCTTCGCAACCTTGCCCAAAACTTATTAGTGGGAATGGCGCTGTTTCCAGGTGCGGAACCGTAAACTCCACGATCTCTTCAGCCGTAGGTTTAAAAGTCAGCCTGTCCTGTGTACTGATGATGGTTTCATCTTCGGGTTGAAAAGAAATACAGCCGATACAATTTGCATTGCATGCCGGTGACACAGGCACCGGGCACTCCCACCTGCCAATGGCTAAATTTCTTGCAGCCGGACAAGTATAGGTCATGCAGCAGTTTTCCATTAAATGCTTTACCAGGCGGTTATGCGGATAAGCAGCTAATAAATTTTTTGTTCCGGTTTCGATCAGTTCTTCCACATAACCTTCAGCTTCCTGCCTGATATCCTGTTCTATGCGAACAGCAGGCACATATATCTTTTCATTTTGCCAGGCAGCAGCCGTGTAACAAAACAAAGGGAGTGTTGGTGCATCTTTTTCTGTTTCGTAAGCAGCCATGTATAAACCTGTATGTGCAGGCGGAATAAAAGCTGCAACGGCCCAGCCTTTTTCGCAGAGCCGCATATCGCCTGTTTCTACATCAATACCAATCCCCTTGCGGCCGGGCAGTTCATATAAATTTCCGCCGTTTGGTAATTCTATCCATTCATCAGTTGGCACGGGCAGTGCATCCCAGCCACTGCGGCCGGTTGCATAAAGGGAAGCATCTTCAAAAATATTTCCTTCCCCGTCTGAATATAATATGTATGGACTTTCTGTTAACATGATAATTATTAAACGCTATTTCATTTATGATCAGGCATTGATATTTAATTGTCTGGTACAAAATCTATTAAATTCAAATTCATTAACAACCATGGCGGTATCAACGATCTCTACCTGTATTATTTTGTTTGTTTTAAAATCGATAGTAAGTACATTGTCTTTTAAAACCACGTTAGACATGGCTGCCCATGGAAAAATAACAGTTTTAAAAACCCTAGTCAGTTGTATGCCGTCTTCTCCAAAAACTACGGTTGTTCTTTTCCCTTTAACCACGGTTACTATGGTATAAACTACGGCAAAGATCAATACAGCAATAATTCCTACATGCTGAAACCAGAAGTTGGCATACAATAAAGCGAGGATAAGACTGAAGGTTTCCAATGCCTTTCTATGTGTTCTGTAAAAATTATAGACAAGGGCCAGTATTACATAAAATGCAAGCAATATATAAATGCTCAGCCTTTCTTTATTCTCAGTAACCTTTACAGCAAGAACCGCAGCCGCAATAATATGTAGGAAAAACAAAAACCAGGTAAACTGGTTATAAGCTTTTTGGTTATTATCTTTTAAAGTAAAGCTATAAGGCATTATACAGGATTTGAAGCAACCAGTAAATTACACAATTTAAACAAACACCTGGCACCAACATTTTCATCCCACTCATCATGGCTTACGCCAACTTCATTCAGATCGAAACCAATGAATTTGCGGCCACTCTGTATCAGCTTTCTAAAAAGATAAAAAACCTGTTCGGTCTCAAATCCGCCCTGCACGGGGGTTCCGGTGTGCGGACAAAGTTTTGGATCCAGGCCGTCAATATCAAAACTGATAAATACTTTTTCGGGTAAATGGTTAATTATTTCATCAACCAACTGCTTCCAGGTTTCGCCTTCGTACTGGCGCTCTTTTATATCCTTGTCGAAGTAAGTAACCACCCGGTTATTGCTTGCATTAATATAATCAACTTCTTCTCCGCAATAATCCCTGACTCCAACCTGCACCAGTTTGTTTAACTGCGGAATTTCGGTCAAAGCATTGTACATAATGGAGGCGTGCGAATAGACAAATCCTTCGTAGGCTTTTCTCAGATCGCAATGCGCATCAATTTGCAGGATACCAAACTCACCATGCTTTTCGGCAATGGCTTTAAAAAAGCCCAGTGGTGTACTGTGGTCTCCGCCAAGCAAAGCAACCAGTTTACCTGAATCCAGCAATTCTTTGCTGCGCTCAAAAACCCAGTTATTTAAGAAAATACTTCCCTCGTTAATTTCTTTAAGTGATTTACACATGAATTTGTTATCGGCAACCACTTCGTCGTGCGAAATATAATTAATATACAGTTCGGCCTCTTTACGCAGGTAATCGCTTTTCATCAGTACTTTCTTATCACAGGGGCGCATATAAAAACCCTGTTTCCAGCCATCTGTAACATCGGGATCAAACAGGTCTACCTGCAGGCTTGAATTAAAGACATGCTCCGGAGCCCTTGCCGTACCTGCATTATAGCTTACGGTAACTTCCCATGGTATAGGTAGAATTACCAGGCGGGCATCTTCTTCTGAAAAAGGTAAACCAAAAATATTGTTGTTGGGGTTTCCAACCGAGTTGGGATCAAAATTTGAAAGATCAGTCATCGCACTTAATTAATTGAACAGGCTTTAAATAAAAAACGCTGCAAAGATAAGCCAGAACCAACCATTACTGGTATCTTAATCCAAAAATTTAACGGGATCTCTGTTTATAAACGACAAACGGCCGGGCATGATATATATCAGTAAAAACAATACCAATAACTGAAACAAAATGAAAAGACAAAACTCAATTGAATTACCTTTGCAGCGAAATTTTTACCATGAAATGAGCGGCAACTTTATGAATGAACATAAAAGAAGTGTCTTTAGGCTCATTCCATGTGGCAAAAAATAATAAACTAAACACATGAAAAGAACACATATTATATTTCTTGTAGCCATCGCAGCCCTGATCGTTGCGCTGATCGTATTTTCGGCCGGCGACTTTTCAACTTATGAAACGATAAACTCTGCCAAAAACAAGCCCGGTAAGTTTGTACACCTGATCGCCAAACTCGACAAAACAATGCCCATCGAATACGATGCCGTTAAGGATCCCAATTACCTGAGCTTTTATGCGGTTGACAGCCTGGGCGGAAAAACAAAAGTTATTTTTAAAAACAGTAAACCAACTGACCTGGAAAAAAGTGAGCGTATTGTTATGAAAGGAAGTATGGAAGGCGATCATTTTGAATGCAAGGATATTTTACTAAAATGCCCGAGCAAATACAAGGATGATAAAAAGCAATTGGAAAAAACAATTACCAACCAACAGGATTCTGCTTACTAATAATTATTACCCATGCATTTTGAAGGTGAACATTTACTTCCGGGACAGATAGGACATTTTTTTGTATTGCTTGCGTTTGCTGCATCGATCATTTCAACAATTGCATTTGCAACTGCGAGTTTTAAAAAAGACCTGGTTGAAAAAAAATCCTGGATCAATTTTGCACGATTGGCATTTATTACACAACTGCTTTCGGCCCTTATTATTTTCATTACCATATTTTATATCTGCTCCAATCATTATTTTGAATATATGTATGCTTACAAGCATGCATCTAAAGAACTGGAATCAAAATACCTGCTGGCCTGCATCTGGGAAGGACAGGAAGGCAGTTTTTTATTATGGACCATCTGGCATTCTGTACTCGGTATCTTCATCATTGTTAAATCAAAAGAATGGGAAGCCCCGGTGATGACAGTTATCAGCCTGGCACAATTCTTTTTATTGATGATGTTGCTGGGTTTGTATGTTGGTGATGTAAGGTTGGGAAGCAGTCCCTTTGTTTTAACAAGAAATGAAATTGCAGGACCAATTTTCAGTCAGCCCAATTATTTAAGTTTTATTAAAGATGGTATTGGCTTAAATGTTTTACTACGCAATTACTGGATGGTTATTCATCCGCCCATTTTATTCATGGGTTTTGCTTCAACCATCATTCCTTTTGCATTTGCTTATGCCGGCATACAAACCAAACGTTTTGGCGACTGGATAACAGCCGCCCTTCCCTGGGCTTTGTTTAGCGCCTGTGTGCTTGGTGTGGGTATTATGATGGGTGGCAAATGGGCTTACGAATCGCTGTCTTTTGGCGGTTACTGGGCATGGGATCCGGTGGAGAACGCATCGCTTGTTCCCTGGCTTATTTTAATTGCAGGCTTACATACCATGGTGATTTTTAAAGCAACCGGCCATTCATTAAAAGCGAGTTACCTGTTTGCGTTTCTCACTTTTATATTTATTCTTTACTCTACCTTTTTAACCCGCACAGGTATTCTGGGTGATACATCCGTGCATGCATTTACAGATGCCGGCAAAGCCATCAACGTAATGATATTAACGTTTGTGGCAGCCTTTACTCTACCGTCGATGATCTTACTGATAGCGAATTTAAAAAAGATGCCATCCGAACAAAGAGAAGAAAGTACCAACTCCCGTGAGTTCTGGATGTTCATCGGTTCGCTGGTTTTCTTTTTAGCCGCCATCTTTATTATTGCTAAAACATCGGTACCGGTTTACAATAAAATTTTTGGCACCAAAATAGCACAGCCGGAGAATGTTGAATTCTCCTACAACAAAGTGATCATACTGGTAGCCATCATCATTGGTTTATTAAGTGCGGTTACACAATATTTCAAATACAAAAAAACAGAAGCGGGTTATATTTTAAAGAAGATCGCTTTACCAACAATTATAGCAGCCATCATTACTGCATTACTGGCAGTTTTTTATCCCCTTACCTATTACAAAATGGGCGCAGGATTTTTAGGCGCTGCTTATGTTGCTTTGTTCGCTGCCATCTATTCTGTAATTGCCAATGCTGCTTATATATGGAGTGGATTGAATGGAAAACTTAAAGCTGCCGGAGGTTCCATTGCCCATCTCGGTTTTGCTTTGATGCTTGCGGGTATTTTAATTTCATCAAGCAATAAAGAAGTGATCAGTAAAAGCAGTGCCAACGGAATTAATTTACCGATAAGTGGCAAAGACCCGATGACCAAGGAGACCGATAACCCTCAGGAAAATTTAACCCTGATACGGCAGGTACCTGCAACCATGGGGCCTTATGAAGTTACCTACCTCCGTGATTCTTTTGGCAATGAAAAAGGAAGACGTTTTTATGAACTGCAGTTTTTACGTAAAGATGCGGATACAAAAAAAGTAGTAGAGCAATTTACTTTATGGCCCGATGTATACATCATGAAGGACAACAACATGAGCAGCAATCCCGATACCAAGGCTTACCTGGGAAAGGATGTATTTACTTATATCTCTTATGCGGTTAATAATAAAGAAGAAGATACCACAAAGTTTAAGATGATAGAACTGGCTGCAGGTGATACCGGATTTTACAGCAATGGTATCATAGTTTTAAACCAGGTTATAAAAAATCCGGACAACGGAAAATATCATTTTAAACCAACGGATGCGGCATTGATGGCCGACATCACTTTAATAAGTAAAGACAGCCTGCATTACAAAGCTTCGCCGCTTATTCAGATAGACCAGTATGGCGTTAACCAGGTTGATGATACCGTGTACGCACAAAACATGTATATAAAGTTTGCAGGTGTTACCGAAGGCAAAAAAATAAAACTGGGTATCAAAGAATCTGAAAAGATCATTGAGTATATAACGCTGAAGGCGTATGTATTTCCTTATATCAATTTAGTATGGCTTGGCCTCATCATCATGGCACTGGGTATTATTATGAGCGCTATTAAAAGAGCTAAGCTTTCAACTTTTTATGCCGCACTGGCTTTAATTTTTGCCGGAGCCGGGCTATTCTATATGTTTCTTTTAGCAAACTAGAATCGCAGTCGGCCTGCAGTTGCCTGATAACTTTTTCTACTTTTTGATCAGCATCCTGATAGACCTGCCCGCTGTTGAAGAAGTTTTGCAACAAGGCCGAATCTTTCAATAAAGAATCTACCATTTTGGGTACCTGGTAAACCAGCAACGTATCGCAGTTTTGTTTTATGGCAGCATAAGCCGAATCGATCCTCGCTTCCGAAACCGAATCAGCATCATGTTGCGTATCTGTTAACGAAGGTGGTTTCTGTCCATCCGAACAGCCCAAAAACAGGAAAACGGTACAATAAACTATAAATTTTAATGTTACTTTAAGCATCATATTGATTTAAATACTGGTCTAATCAGTAAATTTACAAATGCCCCGGCTATTTCAAGTCATATCCGTTAAAAGAATTGTACTGCTTTTTGCAGTACTTTTTGCTGCAGGTAAGGTACATGCACAAATGGGTGTACATGATACATTGACTACTTATGCAGTTGTTTACCTGGGCGATACCATCGAGGCCAAAACCTTATCAGGCGTTGAGATCTTGTCCCGCATTGCTAATGCAAATATGGCCAGCAGAGCCAAATGGACCCGCTTACGCAACGCCATTATTGTTACCTATCCTTATGCCATGCGTTCGGGTGTAATTTTAAACGACATGAATGCCAAACTGGTAAACATAACTGATAAATCGGACAGAAAAGATTATATCAAATCAAGGGAGAAGGAACTTAAAAAAGAATTCACCGATCCACTGAGTAATCTTTCCATTTACCAGGGCAGGGTGTTAATGAAACTCATCAACCGGCAAACCGGCAATAACTGTTACGATATCATTAAAGAATATAAAGGTGGCTTAACGGCCCGATTTTACCAAACGGTTGCCTTCTTCTTTAGCAGCGACCTTAAACAGGATTACGAACCCGGCGGCGATGACCGCGAAATAGAAACCATATTGCGGGAGGTTTGCCAGACCTATGGTTATAATTATGCCTTCCGGCAAATGTAGCGGTTGGCTGTATCTATATTTCTACTCCATAATCTTTATTTTACAACATGATGAGAAAGGCGAAAAATCACCAGTCGAAAGAACCAGACGAAGTTTCTAATAAATATATCGTCTTTTTAGAGTTGTTAACTGAAGTTATCGCCTGGTTTGCTATTGTAGTTTCTCTTTCTTTTTTTGCAGGTATAATTTCCTTTATTATTTTGCTATTGATCTCAGGACAATCAGGCTTTATTATTGCCATGATAATATTAGGCCTTGGGGTTGTTACAAGCATTATTTATGCATCCTATATTTGGAAAACAACGGGTACAGTAAATTTTATATCAAATAGCTCCTGGAAGTATAATAATGTTGACAAAGGCTAAACAACTCAGGTCAATATAATTTACATTATATATATCCAATTCATGCATACCTTTACACAGCCTAGTCACATTTTTGTCATCATTTATAAGCTTATATAGATTTTCCCACCTGTTTTCTATTGTACTTATTCACTTCAGCGTTTTTACTGTTAATATCTATGCAAATTCTGATGACTGTCATATCAATACTACTGGCTTTTTGATTAAAATGAGTTAATTTGCACCCAGAAATTTATCAGATAATAATGAAGTTAGATATATTGGCTTTTGGTGTTCACCCCGATGATGTGGAATTGAGTTGTGCGGGGGTTTTATTGGTAGAAAAAAATAACGGCAAAAACACGGGTATCATCGATCTTACGGCAGGTGAGTTGGGAACAAGAGGTTCGGGCGAAATAAGAAAAGTGGAAGCAGCAGATGCAGCAAAAATTCTGGGTGTTGATGTGCGTGAGAATTTAGAAATGGCAGATGGTTTTTTACAGAATGATGAAGCGCATCAACGCAGGATAATTACTGCCATCAGAACATATCAACCCGAAATTATTTTGTGCAATGCTCCCGAAGACCGGCATCCCGATCACGGACGTTCTTCGAAGCTCGTAGCAGATGCTTCTTTTTTATCCGGGTTGAGAAAAATAGAAACAACCAAAGACGGGAATTTGCAGGAAGCCTGGCGTCCTAAATATGTTTTCCGGTATATACAGGATAAAATGCTGCAACCCGATTTTGTGATTGATATTACCGATGTGTTTGAGCAAAAGATAGAAGCGATAAAAGCATACAAAACTCAATTTTATGCTGCTGATATTGACGGGCCGCAAACCTATATTTCGACACCGGACTTTTTAGACAGTGTTATTTACAGGCATAAATGGTTTGGCAAAATGATCGGTGTAAAATATGCAGAAGGTTTTATAACAGACAAAATGCTTGGATTACAAAACTTCGACGCAATTATTAAAGAAAATACTTAAAATTCATTTATCAAGATGGTAACTCCAAAATTCACAAATGTAAATGGCTCCAACTTTCACCAGGAACTTAAAAGAAGGGTGAGCAATTATTTTACAGAAACAAAAACAGCAGCGCATGGCAATTTCAGCCTGTACTTTAAAGCAGTGCTGTTATGGACCTTGTACGTAGCCTTTTACGTACACGTAGTATTTTTTACGCCTACAAACTGGATCGCCATCCTGGAATGTTTTGTAATGGGCGGATTGACCGCAGCCATTGGCTTTAATGTAATGCATGATGGCGGCCACGGCAGTTTCAGCAACAGTAAATTATGGAATAAGATCGCAGCCTTTTCGGTGAACGCCCTGGGTGCCAGCGGCATTATGTGGAACAACAAACACAATATCATTCATCATACTTATACCAATATTGATGGCATAGATGATGATATCGAGATCAAGCCTTTGTTGCGTATGTGTTCTACACAAAAAAAATATTTTATTCACCGTTTTCAACATATCTATGTTTGGTTCCTGTACACTTTATTATTACTGGTTTGGGTTTTCCAATCCGACTATAAAAAGTATTTCAGTAAAAAAGTAGGTGAAGTACCCATTAAAAAAATGAGTTCTTTTGATCACTTTGCTTTCTGGATCGCAAAGATCGGTTACTATTTTATGATGATCGTATTGCCTATTATGCTGGTCGGGTTCTTACCATGGCTGGTTGGATTTTTGGTCATCGCTATGTTTGCAGGTTTTGTATTAAGCATCGTTTTTCAACTGGCACATACCGTTGAAGAAACAACCTTCCCTGTTCCGCAGGCAGATATCAACACCATAGAGAATGAGTGGGCCATTCACCAGGTGGAAACAACCGCAAACTTTGCTACAAAAAACAAACTCATTTCCTGGCTGGTAGGTGGTTTAAATTTCCAGATAGAGCATCACCTGTTTCCGAAAATTTCGCATATCCACTACCCTGCTATCAGTAAGATCATTAAAAAGACCTGCGAAGAGTATGGTGTAAAATATATTGAGTTCAGAAGAATGCGTCATGCCATCGTTTCTCACTCTGTTCATTTAAGAAATATGGGAAGAGCATAACATCCTTAAATTATTTTAGAGCCTTTTTATTATTTACATGTATTGTTAGATAATAAAAAGGCTTTTTCATTTTTAAACAATTATACAATGTCAGAAAAAACATGGCTCGATAAACACAAAGAATCATTAACCTCCGGACAGCGCATTGCCGATGCAGTTGCCAAAGGCATGGGCTCCTGGACCTTTATTATTGCACAGTCTGTGTTTGTTGTAATATGGATGGCTTTAAATGTAGTTGGTTTTATCCGCCATTGGGATGTGTATCCTTTTATCCTGCTCAACCTGATCTTTTCAACACAGGCAGCATATGCAGCTCCCATCATCATGATGGCGCAAAACCGCCAGGGCGAAAGGGACCGCTTACAGGCAAAAGATGATTATCAATGTAACCTGGAGGCCAAACAGGAAATTGAATCTCTGCAAATGCAGTTAAATAAAATTGAAACAGAGAAGTTAGATAAGATCATGGCCATGCTGGAGGAGATGAGGAAAGCATAAGATTTTTTTAAATCTTCCTTTTACTACCAAGCTGTTAAAAAGTAAAAATACTTTGCAGAAGTGTACGCTGAAGCCCTCTCCTTTGGAGAGGGTTTGGGTGAGGTCAACGAAAAGCCGGAATTCAAACCCCTTCCCGAAAAGCCATCCACACTAATTCCTCATCTTACCGTAAATTTGCGATTCAACTAAAAATAATGAGCGAAGAAAATCTACAGGATGCTGTGCAAAGCCTCAACTTTATTGAGGAAATTATAGAAGCCGATCTTAAGAATGGTAAATACGATTCCATACTTACCCGTTTTCCACCGGAGCCAAATGGTTACCTGCATATTGGCCATGCCAAAGCGATATGCCTCAATTTTGGATTGGGCATAAAATACAGTGGTAAAACAAATCTTCGTTTTGATGACACCAACCCGGTAACAGAAGAGACCGAATATGTGGACAGCATCAAGGAAGATATACAATGGCTGGGCTTTAACTGGAACGAAGAATTATATACGTCTGATTATTTTGATACCCTGTACAATTATGCAGTTGACCTCATTAACAAGGGACTTGCCTATGTAGATGATTCTGCCGCCGATGAAATTGCAGCAATGAAAGGCACGCCTACAGAACCGGGCCGCGACAACCAATACCGCAGCAGGACAATTGCAGAGAATCTGGCTTTTTTTACCGACATGAAAGCCGGTAAATATAAGGATGGTGAAAAAGTACTGCGTGCAAAAATTGATATGGCGCATACCAATATGCTCATGCGTGACCCCATCATCTACCGCATCAAACATGCACTCCATCACCGCAGCGGCGACAAATGGTGCATATACCCGATGTACGATTTTGCACACGGGCAAAGCGACAGCATTGAAAACATCACCCATTCTATTTGTACCCTTGAATTTATTCCGCACCGCGAATTATATGATTGGCTGATCAAAAAACTGGAAATTTTTCCTTCGCACCAATACGAGTTTGCACGCCTTAACATGACCTACACTGTAATGAGCAAAAGAAAATTATTACAGCTCGTTAATGAAGGGCATGTTAACGGCTGGGACGATCCACGTATGCCAACCCTGAGCGCCTTTCGCCGCAAAGGATACACACCTGAAAGCATCCGTACCTTTTGCGAAAAGATCGGTGTGGCCAAAAGAGAAAACTTTATCGACCTGAGCCTGCTGGAGTTTTGTTTGCGTGAGGACCTGAATGTAAAAGCATTACGGGTGATGGCCGTACTTGATCCGGTTAAGCTCATCATTACAAATTACGAAGACGGCAGAACCGAAGAACTTATAAGTGAGAATGGGCCCAATGAAGCCATGGGTAAAAGAACGCTCCCATTCAGTAAAGAACTATGGATAGAGCGTGAAGATTTTATGGAAGAGCCTGCAAAAAAATGGTTCAGGCTTGCACCGGGCACAATGGTACGATTAAAGAGTGCCTATATTGTAAAATGCGAAAGCTTTGTAAAAGATGTAGCCGGTAATGTAACCCAAATAAATGCAACCTATATACCGGAAAGTAAAAGCAGCAATGATACCAGTGGCATTAGTGTAAAAGGAACCATTCATTGGGTGAGTGTAGCACATGCGATACCGGCTGAAGTGCGTTTGTACGACCGTCTCTTTACATCCGAAAATCCGTTGGGCGAGGAAGGAGATTTTAAAGATACTATCAACCCCAATTCTTTACAGGTAATAACCAATGCTGTTGTGGAACCTTCGCTGAAAGCAGCAACTGCAGCAAGCCGTTATCAATTTATACGAAAGGGATATTTTTGCCTGGATAAAGATTCAACAACGGATAAACTGGTGTTTAACCGCACGGTTACTTTAAAAGATGCCTGGGCGAAGGAAGTGAAGAAAAGTTAAATGAAATTTTACTAAGCACGATCTTACCACTAAGCAACATTTTACTGTCAGCGTGAGCCTGTCGAATGCGGGATGTTTTGAAGAATGTTTTTTTGAAAATAACACGTCTTCTACAGGCTCAGACTGACAGCTTTTCAAAATAAGAAAGCAACTTTTTTTATTCTTTGCGACTTCGACTCTTTGCGCCTTTGCGTGAAAATTATAATCATTCTCATTTCTTATCAGCCAGCTTCACATTCGGAAAAACCGAAGCCAGCAATATCAGAGCGGCACAACCAACCATCAGGTAAAGTCCATATAATTTTTCGGGGCAGTAATTATTATAGCAGGAACCAAAAAGTATAAAGCTCTTTACAGCATAAGCAAGTGTTATTGCACAAATAAGCATATTAGCTCTTTTAGCCCAAACTTTTGGCAGCAACATAAATACAAAATTCAGTGCCGCAAAGAACGCCAGAAATTTACCGGGTTTACCATACTCATTATGGTAACTGTAAAAGCCCGTGAATGTTTGCTGCAGGTCGGCATAATAACCCCAGGGCAAAAAACAGGAAACGATCAGCATAACGCAGGCGGCCAGGCCAATATAGTGCAGGTATTTTACAAACATATTTGAGCGTAGTTTAGCAGCTGGCAAAGTTAGGGGTTGTAAGTATTGAAAAGCATTATCATTTTTGCAGGAGTTGCTTTAGTGGTATATATTTATGTGCTATCAACAGTGTTAAAGAATTATGCAATACTAAATTATGCCACACTATATAGGAAATCATTTAAAAACTAACCAGTACAAAATTATTATGACAACAGATAATAAAACATATTTTGTTCGCGAGCTGCATATTCCATATGGAACTACCAGTATCGATTTTTACATAAAATCCGGAGCTACTGAAAATTTTTGTTTCAAAAACGATTATGGAAGCATTCATGTTGCCGAACTGGAAATTAACGGAGCCATTTTTCATGTGCACGAAACAATGCGTAAAGCTCTTGAGCCAGTAAGTGCTAAAGGAGTAACCTGCGTTATCGGTTTGTTTGTGCCTGATGTAGAAGCAGTAATGCAGAAAGCCATCCAGGCAGGTGCAATAGAAATTAATCCAACAACAGACCACGACTATGGTTACAGGCAAGGAATGTTTAAAGACCCATTTGGACACTATTGGCAGGTACAGAAAAAAATCTAAAAAAATTAATGATGCCCTTTTAACCAATATATATTTATGCGTGCAGTAACAATACTCTTCATTTTATTTTTTTTAAGTAGTAATATTTTTGCACAACAGGCAAATGGCAGCCTGCAAATCTCTCCCCTAACCGGCGATTTTTATGTGTACACCACTTACAATTTGTATAAAGGCAACCGCATACCGGCAAACGGCATGTATCTAATAACAAACAAGGGTGCCGTTATCTTTGATTGCCCCTGGGATACAACACAGTTTCAGCCGCTGCTTGACAGCATTTGGGCAAGGCACCATAAAAAAGCTGTTCTTTGCCTCGCCACACATTTTCATGCAGACAGAACCGCCGGACTTGAATACTACCGGCAACAAGGCATCAAAACATTTACCAGCAGGTTAACTGATGAACTCAGCTTAAAACGCAGTATGAAAAGAGCTGAATTCTTAATTGACAAGGATACAGTTTTTACCGTTGGACAATATTCTTTTCAAACCTATTACCCGGGACAGGGCCATGCACCTGATAATATGGTGATCTGGTTTGAAAAAGAAAAAATATTGTATGGCGGCTGCCTTGTAAAAAGTGTGGATGATGATGACCTGGGTAACCTATCCGATGCCAGCACTACCGATTATGCAACAACAATAAAAAACGTTATCAAAAACTGCAGAGCGCCCAAATACATTATCACCGGGCATAACAACTGGACAGATACCCGCTCATTAAAACACACTTTGCAAATGGCTGAAGACCTCAAACAGAAAAAAAGTGATAAATAACCGGGGTCAGCAAACTGTCGAAATTATTCTTTCTGGTCAACTGAAGTTATTTATATAACTTTCCTGCAAATTACTACCAAATGAAAACTACCTTACTTACTATATTTTTAGCTATCCTCTTTTTCTCCTGCAAAAAAAGTGATACCAACCCTACCGGACCAACTACATCTTTAGCAACACTTACAACTACAGCCGTTACATCAATTACGGCTGCAACAGCAACAAGCGGTGGGAATGTAAGTTCTGATGGCGGGGCGACGGTAACAGCCCGTGGAATTTGCTGGAGTAACACAACAAATCCTGTTATTACCGGAAGTCATACAACTGATGGTGCAGGAACAGGGGCATTTGCCAGCAGCATATCTGGACTTGCTCCGGGCACAATTTACTACTTGAGGGCTTATGCAACCAATAGTTCAGGAACGGCTTATGGAAACGAAGTCAGTTTTACCACGTCGGGCACAGCAGCATCGCTACCGGCATTAACAACTACCGCAATAAGCGCAATAACCGCCACTTCCGCAACAAGTGGTGGAAATATAAGTTCGAATGGAGGAGCTACACTAATCGCTCGTGGAGTTTGCTGGAGCACTGCTCCAAATCCTGTTGCTACAGGAAACCATGTTGCCGATGCTATCAATGCTATAGGTCCATTTACGAGCAACATTACCGGGCTTACTACAAACACAACTTATTATGTGAGGGCTTATGCAACAAATGCTGTTGGAACCGCATATGGAAATGAATTCAGTTTTATTGCGGTTGGGCCAAACGTGTATGTGGCTGGCCGTGAACTTAGCGGAACAAAATTTGTGGCAAAAATTTGGAGAAATGGCGTTTCTACTGCCTTAAGTGATGGAACTCACGATGCTTCAGCCAACTCGGTGGTTGTCTCCGGCACTGACGTATATGTAGCTGTTACTGATAATAACGGCACAGCCAATGTTGCAAAAATATTTAAGAACGGGGTTGCCACTATATTGAGTAATCCTATTTACAATGGAGAAGCGTATTCTGTTTTTGTTTCAGGCACAGATGTGTATGTGGCTGGAGCTGAAGAACAAGTTGGCTCTTTCAGGAATATCGCAATGGTTTGGAAAAACGGTGTTGCTATCCCTTTGACAAACGGTAGTGTTGCTGCCACTGCTATGGCAGTCTATGTTTCAGGACCAGATGTTTATGCAGTAGGCCGCCAGTATAACCCTGTCGGATTACGGGAGGCTGCAATGCTCTGGAAGAATGGAGTGGCTACTTTTTTAACCAGCGGCGCTACCTACAATGCCTCGGCTACATCGGTCTATGGCTCAGGCGCAGATATTTATGTAGGTGGTTATGAGTATGCTGCATCAACCACTAATGGAAGGGTTTGGAAAAACGGCGTTCTTGTTGCACCAACAAATATTTCAAATGCTTTTTCAGTTTATGCTTCGGGTTCAGATATTTATGTAGCGGGTAATGTCTATGGCGGCCCCGGATTTCAGCCTATTGCAACAAGTTGGAAAAACGGCGTCTCAACTTCATTAACTAATGGCAGTTACGATGCGGCAGCTTATTCAACATATGTCTTCGGTACAGATGTGTATGTGGCCGGGGAAGCGAAAAACAGTTTCGATTATGTGGCAACTTTATGGAAGAACGGAATAGCCACATCATTAACCAGTTCCTTCTCCAGTTCAAATGCATACTCAGTATTTGTATCGAATAATTAACTCCCATCGATGGATAGAAGAGGTAAAACTACTTTATCATTTCTATCCATTGTTTTGCAAAGGCCCTGCCTGCTTCCACCGCATCCTTACCGGCACGGAAAGCAAGTTTCCACCTGTTGCCTTTATATTCGTAATCTTTTACAAAATATTTCTTCCCGTTCTTATCAAACAGCTGTGCACCAAAATCAACATCGGCCATGGCATCCAGGTAAGCCTGCAATTTTTCTTTCACATACAGCAAATAATTGGCCGGGTACTTTTTCTCCCATTCCATGATGCTGTTATCATAAGACTGCTGCATCATCGTCTTCAATGATTCATAATTCTGGCTGTACATTTTCACGGTTTTGTTATTGGGATCCTGCGCCTCTTTCAAATTCTTTTTGGTAGTCTCCAGCATATCTTCAAATATCTTTTTCATTTCCGGTGTCGCTTCTTTAAACCGTCTTCCGAACTCTGTAAATATTCTTTTGCCATTTTTATTTGAGAAGCACGCAGTTCTTCCGGCGTTTCTACCTTTTGCATGGCAGCAGGTTTATAATTCTCACGCACGGCAGCATAAGCTTTCTTAAATTCATCAGAACCGGCGTATTGTTTTGCATGTGTAGCCAGGTCTTTTACAACAGCGGCCCTGTCATGCAACAGAATGTTTTTCAGGTTGCGGATATTGTAATAATCCAAAGAACCCGAAAGCAGGCTGTTTGTTATCTTTGCGTCTGCTTCGTCGCGGCTGAGTCCGAGTTGCTTTAAAAAGTCTTCTGCCCTTTTTTCGGCAGTAAAGGAAAACAGGAATAAACTGAGGATGACCAGGATGAAAGCTGCGATGCAAATGCGAAGTGTAGTAACCATCCGGCGGAATAAATGCTTTTTCATTTTTTTAGTATTTATGATTGGTTAATTATTTACCAGTAATTGCACCGTGTCGGGCATGGTGACTGTTTTTGCCGGGTGAATGTTAGATATTGCCTGCGCAGTGCTTTCTTTCACATTAGCCGAATCTGCATTGTTGATGTGGCTGTTTTGCATGGCTTTGCTGCCGTGTTTCATTTCTGCAATAAACCAGACCGGGAACGCCACCGCCAGCGTTATAACCTGCAATGCGAATTGTATTTTTTTCATCGTTTTAATTTTATACTATTTGCTTTATTTACAATGTAAAATTGCATCGGAATTTTGCATGTAAAAAGCAGACCATGCATGAGTTGCCGGTATCAGTGTATGAATTGTGAATCACTATGTAAAAGCTGGTAGCCTGGCGGTAAAGAAGCACTTGTTTCTTTTAAAGCAGTCTGCAAAGCCCGCTCTGCCTTCAATACATGCCGGTTAATATGTGCTGTCAGGAACAGGAACACATCGCCAAGTTTTAGTTTGATGAAAGGCGAAATGGAAATGGGAACCCTTGCACTGTTCAGGTCGGTATGATATGCCGCTGATAATAGTCTACTCAATATTTCCAGCTGGCTGATAAATTCATTAAGCACTTTTTCCGAATTCAATTCCAGTCTCGGCTGGTGATCTTTGGGCGACTTCATTTTCTTTTTAATGCTTCCGTTATTTTCCGGCAGCATCATTTTATAAAAATAATTTCCAAGCCAGCTGCTTTTGAAATACAGCGCCGGTTTGTTGCCATTTGCTTTGGCCATGGATTTTTCAATGGCCGGTAAATAATAGCGCCCATAACTGTTCAGGTGTTCCAGGCATTGTGATGCACTCCATGCGCCGGGGGCAGGTTGCAGCGTCATTACCGTGTTAGACAAAAATTGCCATTCGCTGATGGCTTTGCTGATGTTGGTTTCGGTTTGGCTGCTGAGGCCATCGAGTAATTGTGTTGACAAATATTTCATAATGATCAATTTTTAGGATGTAAAAATCAATCATCGCTGCAACTCCATTCTTGGTAAATACCAAGATTTTTCAGATCCGTATTTTGGCCAAAAGCTTGCTGAAATTGCTGGCGTCGATGCCGAGGTAGCTGGCAATATATTTATGTGGAATTAAATTAAGCAGGTGCGGACTGCGTTTGAGTAAGGTTTTAAACTTTTCTTCGGCGGTAAAACATTGTATCTCTACCATGCGTTCGAGCACGCCGGCAAATGCATGGTTGGATAATATCCTGATCATACGCTCTACATCGTGATCTGCTTTCATCAATTCATCCAGTTGCCGAAAACTGGTTTTAAGAAAAGCCGAAGGAGTTAATGTTTCGGCAAAGAAACGCGATGGTGTTTGTGTAAGAAAACTATCAGCCACCCCACTGAAAGAGGGTGCATAAGTAAATACGATGGTTGCTTCCCTGTTCCGCTCATCAAAATAATACACCCGCTGAATACCTTTGGTTACAAAATATAAATTTCGCTCTGTATCACCGGCACGGGTGAGTATGGTTTTTCTTGTACCTGTAAAAGGCTCCCATACCGATAAGAATGCTTGAAGAGACGCCGCCGGCAACGGGTAAACAGCTGTAATGAAATTTTCCAATGATTCGGCCTGGCTCATAATTATTTTACACAAATGCGCTTACGAATTTATACAAATAATTTTATTTGAGTTGCTGTTTTAAATATTCAACAAGGTCGGTAACCACTTTGCGGATTGGATGCTTTTCTGCAACATGACATTAATACATGCAAAACTTAAAAAGAAAAGGATCGCTTTATGCGATCCTTTTAGAGGTCCCGACCGGATTCGAACCGGTGTAGAAGCTTTTGCAGAGCTTTGCCTAGCCACTCGGCTACAGGACCAGGTGAATATTGAACAAGGAATATTGAATTTCGAATGTTAAATACAAAATCAAAATACAAAATTATCCCCTGCGTTATTCGCACGCAAAAATAGGGTAATTTTAAAGAAAATTGCATATCACCGTTTCTAAATTAAAAAATATGAGCAGGATAGCTGAATCTGAATTGATCATTAATGAACGTGGTGCTGTTTACCACGTAAACTGCAGGCCCGAAGAAATAGCACAAACCATCATTACCGTTGGTGATCCCGACCGCGTTGGCGAGGTTAGCAAACATTTCGACAAAATAGAATATCAGAATAATCATCGCGAATTTGTTACCCATACCGGTTACATCGGTAAAAAAAGGATCAGTTGTGTAAGCACAGGTATTGGTCCCGATAATATTGATATTGTGCTGAACGAACTGGATGCCCTGGTGAATATTGATTTTGAGACCAGGCTTATTAAAGATGAACTTACCCGTCTTAATATCATACGCTTTGGCACATCGGGTTCTTTACAAAAAGATATACCGGTAAATAGTTTTGTGGCCAGCACCCATGGCCTGGGACTTGATAACCTGATGCATTTTTACCGGGCCGAAAATAATGAAGAAGAAAAACAACTGATACAGGCTTTTAATACACATACACAATTAAGTTCGGGCAATGTATCGCCGTACATAAATATGGCAAGCGCTGCGCTGATAAAACATTTTACACAAAATTACCAGCAGGGCATTACCGTAACATGCCCTGGTTTTTATGGACCGCAGGGCCGTATACTCAGGTTGGGATTGGGGTATCCAAACCTAATTGACAATCTGACTAACTTTCATTTTGGCAATTATCGGATCACTAATTTTGAAATGGAGACCTCGGCAATTTATGGATTAGGCCATGCTTTGGGCCACCATTGCCTGAGCCTGAGCGCCATTGTTGCCAACCGCATCAGCAAAGAATTTTCGGCAAATGGCGCATTAGCCGTTGAAAATTTAATAAAACAATCTTTACAAATAATATCAGATTCAAGTATTTAAAATGAAAATAGAATTTTATAAATACCAGGGCACAGGCAACGATTTTGTTATCCTGGACAACAGGGATATTAAATACGATAACCTTACCGGCAGGCAGGTGAAAGATATTTGTAACCGCAGGTTTGGCGTGGGTGCCGATGGTTTAATGTTATTGAGTAATGATGCAGAACTGGATTTTAAAATGGTTTATTTTAATGCCGATGGAAATGAAAGCAGCATGTGTGGCAATGGCGGCCGTTGCCTGGTAAAATTTGCCAGCAACCAGGGCATGTTTAAAGTTACTTACCGGTTTATGGCCATTGATGGTGTACATGAAGCCGATATTGACATGCATGGCATTGTAAAATTAAAAATGCAGGATGTTAACGAAGTTGACTATCATTCGGGCTATGCCATATTAAATACCGGCTCACCGCATTTTGTAAAATTTGCCAGTAATGTAGAAGAAATTGATGTATTGGAAACAGGCCGCGAAATACGCTACAGCAAACAGTTTGCAAAAGAAGGCATCAATGTTAATTTTGTGGAGACCACTGATGAGGATGGCATTTTTGTGCGCACGTACGAACGCGGCGTGGAAGACGAGACCCTGAGTTGCGGAACCGGTGTAACTGCATCTGCATTAATGAATGCGCACAATGAAAAAGGTTTTAACCGGGTGGAGGTGAAAACGCCGGGCGGCCATTTAAGTGTAGAGTATAATAAAACTGATGATGAACACTTTGATAACATATGGCTTTGCGGACCCGCAGAATTTGTTTACAAAGGCGAAATAGAAATATAATAAATTCCCGGAGGGTTTGGAACACTCCAGGAGTTTACCGGCTAACAAACAACTATGACCAAAACTGAAATAATAACTGCTACCGAAAATATATTCAACCAATTTTCAGCAACCTGCAGCAATATAAACGAAGGCCTGCTTTTTAAACGGCCGGACGATAAATGGTCGGCAGCAGAACATATGCAGCACCTGGTCATTTCAATCAATACCACTACCCTTGCCTATTCCTTACCCAAATTCCTGGTGCGTTGGGTTGGCGGCAAACCAAACCGTCCTTCAAGAACATACAACGAACTGAAAGAAAAATATTATAAAAAATTAGCCGAAGGCGGAAGAGCGGGAGGCAGGTTTGTTCCAAAACCCATCGGCATAAATTATGGTAAACAAAAGTTGATTGATAACTGGCAAAAGGCAACTGTAAAATTCATCACTGCGTTAACCAAAAAGAGAAAGGAAGCTGACCTGGATAACTACCTGGCGAAACATCCGTTGCTTGGCCGTATTACGTTAAGAGAACTGTGTTATTTCACTATCTTCCACACCGAACACCATTTACACAGCATTCAAAAAACGGTAGAAACCCATGATCCAATACTTTAAAAATATAGACCAGCAAACCATTGCCATCGACAAAGCCGAAAATGCAGTGTGGGTAAATGTGTTGCCACCGCTTAAACAGGAAGAGTTTAGTGAGCTGAGTGAAACCATGCATATACCGCTCGATTTTTTAAAAGATTCACTGGATATAGATGAACGTAGCCGCTACGAAATTGATGACGATGTAAAACTCATCGTTATTAAAACGCCAACCGAAAACAATTCCTTCAACCTCAGCGATGCCTTTTATATTACCATTCCCATTTGTATCATACTTACCCATAACCAGATCGTAACAGTTAATTCCTTTGAGAATGAAGCCATCAAAAAATTCCTGAACAGTTTTCAGCACCGCAACCCCGACAGGATGAATATGATGGTATTGAAAATATTTGAGAAGATAACCACCAATTTCCAGGATTATTTAAAAGAGATCAATACAAGACGCAACAGCCTGGAACAAAAACTGTATGACAGCAACCGCAATGAAGAGTTGTTACAGTTGATGCGTATTCAAAAAAGTTTTGTGTATTTCCTCACCGCCTTACGCAGCAATGAACTGCTGATGATGAAGATAAGCCGCACCAATATTTTAAAACTAAATGAAGAAGAACGCGACCTGCTGGAAGACCTGATCGTGGAAACATCGCAGGCACTTGAAATGGCAAACACATACACCAATATCCTCAACAGTACGCTGGACGCCTTCGCCAGCATCATCAGCAATAACCAGAACGATGTTTTAAAAAGGCTTACCACACTCACCATCTTTTTAAGTGTGCCGGTTTTAATAGCCAGCATTTATGGTATGAATGTGCCCATTCCGTATAAAAATAGTCACTCGGCCTTTTGGCTGCCTGTTATATTGTCTATCATTATTCTTGGATTTGTGATCTGGAACTATGTAAAACGGGCAAGAAAATGATCAGCATGTTCAACATCCGGGTGTATGGCATTTTAATAAATGCAGCGCGGCAGTTGCTGGTAAGTGATGAATATATTCGTGGCGCTTATATTACCAAATTTCCCGGTGGTGGTTTAGAGTTTGGCGAAGGCACGCGTGATTGCCTGCAAAGGGAATTCTTGGAAGAGATGCAGTTAAAAGTAAAAGTCACTGATCATATTTATACCACCGATTTTTTTCAGCAAAGTGCTTTTAACCAGGCACACCAAATCATTTCGATTTATTATTTTGTAGAACCTTTGGAACCGATAACCGTTCCACTTCGTATCAAAACATTCGACTTTGATGAGCCACAATTAAAGATGTATGCCGAAACAGGCGAGACAGAAACGTTCAGGTTCATCAATTGGGAAGATGTTTCTGAAGCATGTGTAACACTACCCATAGATAAACATGTTGTAAACTTATTAAAGAGCAAATTATAAAATGAAGACAGATAATTTCTTTGAACAGGAACATATCCTGGAAAATGAAAGGGCCAGGCTGGAGCCGCTTACCGAAAAGCATTTTTCATTATTGTTGCCCATTGCATTACATACCGAATTGTGGGAATTTACTGGCGCCAAAGTAAGGTCTGAAGCTGATTTTAAACGCTATTTTGATACGGCCCTTGCCGAAAGAAAAGCTGGCAGCTCCTACCCCTTCGCCATTTTTGATAAAGTGAATAACCAATATGCCGGCTGCACCCGCTATGGCAATATTTCTTTTATTAACAAAAGAGTAGAGATAGGCTGGACCTGGTACGATCCGGCTTTGCAGCGCAGCGGCATCAACAAAGCCAGTAAATTTTTGTTACTTAGTTTTGGCTTTGAGATACTGGGACTAAACAGGATAGAATTAAAGACCGGTATACTCAATTTAAAATCGCAGGGTGCCATGTTAAAGATAGGTGCCGTAAAGGAAGGCGTTTTACGCAGCCACATGATAAACGAAGATGGGCTGGTTAGAGATACCATGTACTTTAGTTTTATAGCTACCGAATGGCCAGCCATAAAAGAAACCATTTTCAAAGAATTTATATAACTCCCAAAAACTGTTTTATGAAAAAAATCTTATTCGCAATATTGGCAATGGCAATTTTCAGTTGTAATAATCAACCTGCAACAACAGTTGCTGCTGCCAAAGATGACCTGTATAAAGAAGTACAAACGGGCGGTGTAAAAATTATACCGATTGAAACGCCCAAAGGCAAATTTAATATCTGGACAAAAAGCATTGGTAACAATCCTAAAATTAAATTGCTCTTACTTAATGGCGGCCCGGGTGCCACGCATGAATACTTTGAGTGCTTCGAAAATTTTATGCTGCCCGAAGGATTTGAAATTATTTATTACGACCAGTTGGGCTGTGGACTGTCGGATAATCCCAAAGACACAAGCATGTGGGACCTGGAAAGATTTGTTGAAGAAGTGGAACAGGTTCGCAAGGCCTTGAATCTTACAAAAGATAATTTTTATTTGCTTGGACATTCCTGGGGCGGTATACTGGCCATGCAATATGCTTTAAAATACCAGGACAATTTAAAAGGCCTCATCATCAGCAATATGATGAGCAGTTGCCCGGCCTATGGAAAATATGCACAGGAAGTACTGGCGCCGCAATTCGATCAGAAAATTTTAGATACAATACGCCAGATAGAAGCCAAAGGCGATTTTCAAAATCCAAAATACATGGAACTGCTTTACCCTAATTTTTATCAAAAACATATTTGCCGTATTCCATTAGCACAATGGCCAGAGCCAATGACCCGTTCCTTTAATAAAATGAACCAAAGCTTATATGTTACCATGCAGGGCCCCAGCGAGTTTGGCATTGGAGGCAATTTAACAAACTGGGATGTAAGTAAAGAGTTACCAAAAATAAAAACCCCTACACTCACCATTGGTGGCGCACATGATACCATGGATCCGGAACACATGAAATGGATGAGCACGCAGGTACAAAACGGAAGGTTTTTACTTTGCCCCAACGGAAGCCACATGAGTATGTATGACGATCAGAAAAATTATTTTCCGGGATTAATACAGTTTATTAAAGATGTTGATGGGGGAACGTTTAAGGCGGAGAAGAAGGTTAATTAGTTAATTGGTTAATCCGTATAAGAGCCTTTTAGGTAAAATGGTTTTTCTTTTTCAAAAGAACTAATACTTTTTAGCACACTACATTTTTTTAAGAGTATAGATAAAATGTCGAAGCTACAGCCCGCAGGATGCTGTGCATAGTACTAAAGATGCACATAGCTGCCTGGCAGGAAGGGGATGTAATCCTTCCTGCCAGGATTTTTTT